>DSAB01000121.1 GCA_011388275.1 bacterium
CCAACATCTGGCTGAAGCGGACTTTCTGGCCGCGCTCGACTCGGGTAAGCTTGAAGGAGCCTGTCTGGATGTTTTTGAACAGGAACCCCTGCCGGCCGATCACCCCTATTGGAATCACCCAAAAATTTTCATTACTCCGCACATCGCCGGCATTACCGATCCCGACTCGGCGGCCGTTCAAATCGCGAAGAACTATCACCGCCTCATGAAAGGCCTTCCTCTCATTAACCGGATCAACCGGCAGGCCGGATACTGATCAAAGCGGCCCATGGACTTGAAAAGAGGTTTGATGTGACACTGTTCTGGACAGGAATCCTGATTATTCTCCTTCTTCCCGCGTTCTATATGCTCCTCCTTCGCCTGAAAAACCGGCACTGGACCCGTTTTCGGTCCAGACTGACTCTTCTTTTTCTCGGCTTTGTGCTGATTCCCGTGATTCCGCTGGTCTTTTTATCCGCCCGTCTGATCACACAAAGCGCGGACTTGCTGCTCATGCCCGGAATCGGGCGTGCCCTGGATACATCACTGGAAACATTGCGAATGCAGATGGAAGACCGGGGCAGAAGGGTGCTGGAAATGCCGGCTTTTCAGGATGACCCTTCGATACAAGACCTGAGCCGTCAGCAGATTGTCCTCTGGTTGCGCATGACTCATGCCAATCAAAACGTGGAGCTCAATGCGGCACAGAAAGCAGATCCTGCGGTTGAGACATCGAACTGGATTCCCGATCCCTCCAGGCTTGACTCGGATTCCACATTCAGTATCCTCTCGATAACAAAAGAAGATCCCATGATGGCCGTATACCGCCGAACCGGGAATTCAACGTGGGCGGCCGTGGTTTACCCGATTTCTCCGGTTATTCTTCAGGCCAAAGACGAAATCGAGAGGGCTTCAGCGGTATACGGGTCACTGTCGGTCATCAAGGAGTCGATCAAGGAAAAGAACCTTCTTGGCTTTCTCGCGTTTCTTCTCGTATTGTCACTGGCCGTCATCTCCATGATCACGGCCCGATGGATATCCCGAAGCATCAACGAACCCATCGACAGCCTGGTTGCCGGCATGAAGCGGGCTGCTGCCGGAGACCTGAGCGGAAAGGTGAAAACCCGTGCCAAAGACGAGTTCCGCTTTTTGGTCGACTCCTTCAACCGAATGATGCAAGAACTGGAAAGCAGTCGACGGCGCCTCATCGACATGGAACGGATCGCCGCGTGGCAGGATATTGCGCGGCAAATATCCCACGAAATCAAAAACAGCCTGACTCCTTTGAAGCTTTCACTGCACCGCCTCAGAGGTTTTCTGAACCGTCAGGAGTCATCATTCGGTATCGTTGAAATTCTGGAAGTCATGGAGGAAGAGCTGCACTCCCTGGAACACATGGCCTCTGAATTTTCCGATTTCGCGCGGCTGCCGCGTCCCCAAAAAGAACCGGTCGATCTGAACGAACTGGTTCGGTCTGCCGTTCTTCTCGAAAAAGAAAATCTGGAAAAAATTTCCATCCATACAAGACTGAACAGTCGGCTGCCTGAAATTCATGCCGATCCCAAACAGATTAAACGGGTGCTTCTGAACCTGATTCAAAACAGCATCGAAGCCTCGAAATCCGGTCAATCGATTGACATCTCAACCGGCAAAGAAGAGAAGAACGGCAAATATGTGATCCTCAGGATTCATGATCAGGGTTACGGAATGAATGATGAGACGCTGAAAAACTGTTTTCGGCCTAATTTTACAACCAAAAAACAGGGTTTGGGTCTGGGCCTTGCCATCGTCCGAAAAATAATCAGTGACCACAACGGAGACATCGAGGTTCACAGCCGGCCCCGAAAGGGCACCCGCATGATCATCCGATTTCCGGTCTCCGCAGATTGATCCGCCGAAGCCCTGCCAATAAAGACCTTGACAATACCCGCAAATTTGACTATTATTCATGTCGGACTCGGTCCCGCGGGGCAAAGAAATTTCGCTTTGCCGGGTTTGAAACCAGCGAAATCATCAGGAAAAAATCAATTGTATACGGTTTCGATTGACACGCATTTTTCGGCTTCACACCGTTTGATTGGATATTCCGGTCCGTGTGAATCCCTGCATGGTCACACGTGGAAAGTTCGTGTCACCATTCAGGCGGAACAACTCGATGAAATCGGTATTACCGTTGATTTTAAAACCCTGAACGTCATTATCCAATCCGTTGTGCAAAAGCTGGATCATCACCATATCAACGACATTCCCCCGTTCGATACCATCAACCCCACGGCTGAAAATCTGGCCGGATATCTTTATCGCTCCATCAGGGGAAAAATGCCTGATTCTGTGTCCGTGTCTGAAGTGACTGTGTGGGAATCCGACCGATACGCCGTTTCCTATTCGGAGTGATTCCTTGCTGAGCGTAAACGAAATCTTTTATTCGATTCAGGGAGAATCCACCTTCTCCGGAATGCCTTGTGTGTTTATCCGCCTTTCCGGATGCAATCTTCGCTGCCATTACTGTGATACGGCCTATGCCTACTCGAAAGGCCGTTCCATGTCCGTCAATCAAATCATCGAACAGGTGTCTGTTTATGAATGTCCCCTGGTTGAAATAACCGGCGGAGAACCCCTGCTTCAGAAAAAAACGCCCAGGCTGGCGGAACGCCTGACAGCTCTGGGTTATCGGGTTCTGGTCGAAACCAATGGAACGCAGAATATCGATCCGCTCAAGGATCACGCGGTCTGTATTATGGACATCAAATGTCCCGGAAGCGGTGAACACGAAAAAACCGACTGGTCCAACATACAAAAACTTCACGAACACGATCAAGTGAAATTCGTCATTGGATCAAGGGTTGATTATGAATGGGCCAAGGAGATTGTGAGAAAATACCGGCTCCAGGAAAAGGTGGAGATCCTTTTCTCGCCGGCCCGGCCGTCTATGACGAACCGCGAGCTGGCGGAACTCATTCTGCAGGACCGGCTTCATGTGCGCCTTCAGGTTCAACTGCATAAATGGATATGGCCTCATGAAACAGAAGGGAGATAGACCCAAAACCGCTCTGGTCCTTCTGAGCGGAGGAATCGATTCGGCAACTACTCTGGCCATCGCCTGCCGGGATTTCCGGCAAGTCGACGCTCTGAGTTTTCGTTACGGCCAGAGACATTTTCATGAACTGAAAGCCGCCCGGAAAATCGCGGCAGCCGGAAAAATCCGCTGCCATCAAATCCTGGATATCCCTCTTGAGAAAATCGGTGGTTCCGCCCTTACGGCCGACATTCCCGTACCCAAAGACCGGCGCCGGGAATCGGGCGGCAGCCGGATTCCCGTGACCTATGTTCCGGCAAGAAATCTCATCTTTCTGAGTCTGGCCCTTGCCTGGGCGGAAACACGGAATATATTTGATATTTTTATCGGCGTGAACCATATGGATTATTCGGGTTATCCCGACTGCCGTCCGGCATTCATCGAAACTTTTGAACGCACGGCCAACCTGGCCACAAGAGCCGGCATGAAAAGCGGGCGATTCCGTGTCCACGCCCCCCTGATGGATCTCTCAAAAGCGGATATTATTCATCAGGGAGCGGCGCTGGGTGTGGATTTCCGGAAAACCCACAGCTGCTATGATCCGACCGCTGCAGGGCTGGCCTGCGGCCGATGCGACAGCTGCCGAATCAGAAGGAAAGGATTTCAGGAGTCCGGCATCACCGACCCGACAGAATATGCCGGCGAACAGCCGGCCCATTAAGCGGCTGAATTCATCAGCCGTTAAACACGAGCAATAAAGGAAGTCCGTCCATGCCCAAATCAAAACCAAAGCCCGGACAAGAAGCCATCGCCCGGGCGCGGCTCGAAGTCGTCGAAAACCGGTATCCGCACAGAGATTACGAGATCGATATCTCGCTGCCTGAATTCACGTGTCTTTGTCCCATCTCGGGATATCCGGATTTCGCTGTAATTCATGTCAAGTACAGGCCCGACCGGACGATTATTGAACTCAAATCTCTCAAGCTCTACATCAATCAATTCCGTGACCGGGAGGTCTTTCACGAAGAAGCCGTCAATTGCATCCTCGAGGATCTGGCTGCCGCATGCAAACCCCGCTGGATTCGTGTGACCGGCGATTTCAATCCCAGGGGAAATGTCAAAACCGTGGTGACCGCGGAACACGGGGAGCCCGCGCGATGATCGACATACAAAACCAGGAAGATTCGAGAAATATCGCCATTGACCGTGTAGGCGTCAAGAATCTAAGTTATCCGGTTACGGTTCTGGACCGGAAGAAAAAAACACAGCAAACCATCGGTTCCATCAATATGTACGTCAACCTGCCTCATCATTTTCGCGGCACCCACATGAGCCGGTTCGTGGAAATACTGAATGAACATCACTCGGATCTTCACATCGAAAAAATCGGCTTGATCCTTCAAAAGATGAAGGACAAGCTCCATGCCCAGGAAGCACAAATGGAAGTGTGTTTTCCCTACTTCATCGAAAAAAAAGCTCCGGTTTCCGGAGCACGAAGTCTCATGGAGTATCGATGCACCTACCTTGGACGTTTAACGGACAGAAAAGATTTTATTTTGAGTGTTCAAATTCCGGTAACCACGCTGTGCCCCTGTTCCAGAGAACTGTCTGACCGTGGAGCCCACAACCAGCGTTCCATTGTGACGATACAGATCCGCTCGAAAAAACTGGTCTGGATTGAGGAGATCATCGAATATGCCGAGGAATCGGCGTCCAGCCCGGTGTATGCCCTGCTGAAGAGACAGGACGAAAAAGCCGTCACGGAACGGGCCTACGATCATCCCATGTTTGTGGAAGATATAGTGCGGGATATCGCAGAAAAACTGAACCGGGATGAGCGCATTTTGTGGTATCACGTAGAATCGGAAAATTTCGAATCAATACACAATCACAGCGCCTGCGCCGCCGTTGAAAAACACAAGACGGAATCCTGTGATTCCTTGGGCCGTTTTCAATAAGGCAGCGACTTCAGCCACGACACGGCTTCCAGAAAAGCCGGCAGAGCCGCGCTTTGATGGGTCCCGCCTGGTATGCTTACCAGACTGACCGTACCCCCCATTTGTGATAGCGAGTCGCGTGCGGAAAGGGCGTTCATATAGGGAACGACCTCATCGGCATCTCCGTGAATCAGTAAAACAGGAGCCCGGGGCCTCCAGTTTAGCAAACTGTTTTCCCGCAGGGTTTCGAGCAGTTCGGTTTCGGTCCCGTCGAGACATCCCTCCACAAAGGATGAATCCAGCAGCGCTTCCAGGTTCGGCGGCAGAACCGCTGCAATCTCACTGTACGATCGGGTTCCGTCAAACAGCGATTCCATTTGTGCCGCATAGGGTGGAAGGAAAAAGTCATTCAATCGATTCCATCCATAGATCCTGTTATACGCGGTCAGTAAAAAAGCAATATACACCGGATGGGAATAATCCATGTTCTGCAGCAATGTCTGCATCGTGCCGGCCAAATCATAGGGGCCGGCCATGGGAATCACACCTGTCAGGGGCATCTGATCTCCGTAATCGGACTCAATGGCTTTCTGCCCGGCCAGTGTCGCATAGCCTCCTTCGGAATATCCCATCAGAAAACGGAGATGAACTTGGTTTTTCATTGTCTCCAGCGTCTGCTCCGCCGCCCGCATCGCATCGGCGACCGCCACCCCCAGCGAAGCATGCACATAGGGATGCATCGCCTCGGAGATGCCCAGGCCGGGATAATCCGGCACGCAAACCGCGTAATCCATGGATGCCAGAAGAATGCCCAGCATTCCCTCTCCGGTCAGGAGCGGATCCCTGGATGCCGCCCGGGTCCTCTTGATCTCCGTGCCGTGCTGAATGCCGACCAGATCGAACAAGCCGTCTCTGTCGGGAAGAATCAATGCCGCCGAGGCTTTGATCGGCAGTCCCGAAGCGTCTTCGGTCCAGTAGATCAGTTCATAGGCTTGTATCCCGTATTGAGGGGCATAAGGCCATTCGATGCCCGATTCATCCAGAAGAAACAGGATCGACGACAAGCTCAGGGAGCGGGTCACCTTGCATTCGACGGCATCGCCCCTGACGGCTGTTGTTTCAGAAGGGCCTGATGTGTTTTTCGTCACACAACCCGCAACCATCCAGACCAGCAGCATCCGGCACATTAAACCTGTTTTCCGTTTGAACATTTGAACCTCCATATGGAACACCCTGACCGCCGACATGTCTTTTCCCGGTAAAATACGGATTTCATTTCTTGAAAACAATCGCTTTCACCCGAAAAACCCGCTTGTCAGAAAAATTTGCGTGAATCCAGAAGGCGCAAAACCCTTGCGATTGGACGCCGAACTCCTTATCTTATTATTTAACACGCCTGAGGGGTTGCCAGGCTGTTGACAGGAAGATAAATTGCATGATTCTTTGATCAGCAGGAGTTTTTTTTATGATGAAACTTGTCGAATGTGTTCCCAATTTCAGTGAAGGCCGGGATGCGGCCAAAATCGAACAGATTACATCCGTCATCGAGCAAACCGACGGTGTCAAACTGCTCGATGTGGACCCCGGAAAGGACACCAACCGGACCGTTGTTACGTTTATCGGCAGCCCCGATGCCGTGGTCGAGGCGGCGTACAACGCCATTGCACGGGCCGCGGAGATGATCGATATGTCCAAACATTCGGGGGCTCATGCCCGAATGGGAGCCACAGATGTCTGCCCCTTTGTCCCTGTTTCTGGCGTCACCATGGAAGAGTGCGCCGAATTGGCCCGCATATTGGCCAAGCGTGTCGGCGAAACACTTCAAATTCCAGTGTACCTGTATGAAGAAGCGGCCGCTGTTCCTGAAAGAAAAAACCTCGCAGACGTTCGCAAGGGCGAGTATGAAGGTCTTCCTGAAAAGCTGAAAGATCCACGATGGAAACCGGACTTCGGCCCGGCCGAATTCAATGCCGGGGCCGGTGCCACAGCGATCGGCGCCAGGGAGTTTCTCATCGCCTACAATGTCAACCTCAATACTCGAGATACAAAGATCGCCCGGGATATCGCCTTCACCATTCGTGAAAAAGGCCGGCTGAAAAGAGATTCGGCGGGTCAGGTTATTCGAAATCCCGACGGAACCGGCCAGCGCGTACCCGGATTGTTCAAGGAGTGCAAGGCCGTCGGCTGGTATATGGAAGATTTCGGCCGCGCCCAGATCTCGATCAATCTGACCAATTATAAGATCACCCCGCCTCATCTGGTTTTCGATGAATGCTGCCGTCTGGCCGATGAGATGGGGGCCCGGGTCACGGGCAGCGAGCTGGTCGGTTTGATCCCTCTTCAGGCAATGCTGGAGGCCGGAACACATTATCTGCGCCGGCAGAACAAATCGACCGGCGTCCCTGTGCCGGAATTGATCCACATGGCGGTTCTGTCTCTCGGACTCAACGACCTGTACCCTTTCGAGAAAGAAAAGAAGATCATCGAATATATGATCGACCGTCCTTTCTCCCTCAATGAAATGACCATTCGGTCCTTCGTGGATCTTCTCTCAACGGACTCACCGGCACCGGGAGGAGGCAGTGTCGCCGCGCTATGCGGAGCCCTCAGTGCCTCCCTCTCCTCCATGGTGGCCGCTCTGACCCACGGCAAGAAAGGCTACGAAGATCACTGGGAAAGCATGGATCAGGCCGGCCGGGAAGCGCAGAGATGCAAGGACCTCTTTCTCGACGACGTGGACCGGGACACCCATGCCTTCAATCAGGTCATGAAAGCCATGCGTCTTCCGAAAATAACCGACGAGGAAAAAAAGCAGCGGCGGCTTGAGATCGAGAGTGCCACCCAAAACGCGACCCGGATCCCTCTGGAAATTCTTCGAAGAGCTCTGGAAGCGGCTCGCCTGGCCCGCTCTGTTGTCGAAGCGGGAAATATCAATTCCATCAGTGACGGTGGAGTGGCTGCCCTGTCAGCCCGGACAGCCGCTGTCGGAGCCTATTTAAATGTGCTCATCAATCTTCCCGGTATCGAAGATGAAACCTTTAAACGCGGTATCAGGAAGGAAGCCGATTCCTTGAAAGCAGAAATCACCCGGCACGTGGAAGAGACGCTCCGCCTGCTGGAAACCCGTCAGAAAGGCGAAGCGTGATCCGGCGGTAAAATTCCGGGGTCGAAAACCACTCAGCAAAACATCCATATCTGTCGAAGGAGAAAATTATGAAAATACGCATTCCCGTACTGATCGTTCTGGCGATGATGGCCCATTTGACACTGAAAGCCGATGTGTTTCTCAAACAGAAACGGTACACCGGAGCCTATCAAATGATGGGAACGTCTCAGCCGGCCGAGGAAGTCATTGAAACGATCTGGCTCGCTGAAGACCGCATCGCCACCAGCAGTGACAAACAATCCATGCTCATTCTGATGGACCGGGGGCTTCGTGTACTTATCGATCATGAGGAGAAAACCTACACGGAAATCCCTCTGGACATGTCCAAAATGGCGGAAACCGATGAAGAAGCGCAGGCCATGCAGCAGATGATGAACACTCTGATGCAGATGAATGTGACCGTCCGGCCCACGGGCAAAACCCGCCAGATTGGTCAATGGAAATGCCATCAGTATATTCAGACCCTGGAAACCGCCATGGGGAACATGAACTTTGAACTCTGAGCTTCAAAGGAAATTCAAATCGATCCGGTCCTGTATTCCAAATTTTTCGCCGCCGGCCTTTCCGCCATGCCCGGCATGCAAAGCGCCGCCGAAGAGATGGCCAAAGAGATGAAAAAGATCGAGGGCGTGGTCGTTCAGTCCTCCTCTAAAAACCAGATTATGGGACAGACTATTGAATCGACCACCCTTCTTCTGGAATACAAAACCGGCAAGGCCCCGGCCGGCACTTTCGAAATTCCCGGGGGATATCAAAAAGTGAATCATCGATAAGCTTCAAAGTACGGCGAAATGAAACCGGTATCGGCGGTTCAAAAAATCGGCATTGTTCTGCTTCTCTCGGGCCCGGGGTTGAGTCCATGGTTCTGCGCCCCCCGCTCGTCGAGTGATGATCTGGCCCGGCTGACCACTTACATGGCCGGATCTTTCAGCTCGCATGCCCAATACGGATCTTTCTACGGGAAAACCCGGGATACTTCATGTACGAGCGCTCACCGGGGGGCCGTCTATGCGACATCGGAAGTGACTATCACGTCCCGATTTCTGATCACCTGGGACCGGGGATTCAATGCATCCGGTGAGCAGGTGTGGGGCTCTGAAGGAGAAGGATATCATTTTACAAGAATTCAGCTGCCCTGAAGGAGGAATTCATGGCTCGACCCATGCATTATGACCAACGGCCCGACGGGCCTGTGCGCGCACCCCGCGGCCTTGAGAAATCCTGCCGCAACTGGGATACGGAAGCGGCCATGCGTATGCTGATGAACAATCTCGACCCCGATGTCGCTCTCATACCGAATGAGCTGATTGTGTACGGCGGAAGCGGCCGGGCCGCGCGAAACTGGCTGGCCTACAGGCAAATCATCGATATATTGAAAAACCTGGATGACCGGCACACGCTCTGCGTCCAGTCCGGAAAACCCGTTTACATTGCCCCCTCGCATTCCGAAGCCCCTCGCGTGATTCTGGCCAACTCCAATATCGTCCCCCACTGGGCGACCCAGGAACAGTTCGACCGGTATGATGAACAGGGTCTGATCATGTACGGCCAGATGACAGCCGGAAGCTGGATCTATATCGCCACCCAGGGCATAATACAGGGCACGTATGAGAGCTTTGCCGCAGCCGGCAGACAGGATTTCGGCGTGGAAAGTCTCAAAGGAAAATTCATCCTGACCGGCGGCATGGGCGGCATGTCCGGCGCCCAGCCGCTGGCCGGAACCATGAATGAAGCCGTTATACTGGTTGTGGAAGCCAGACCCGAAAGGATCGAACGGAAGGTCAAAGAGGGATACTGCGACCGAATGACACACGACATTCGGGAAGCCCTTCAGTGGGTACAGGAAGCTAAAAACGATGAAACCCCCCTCTCCATCGGACTGGCGGGCAATACGGGAGAGGTCCTGCCCTGGATGGTCGAACACGACGTGATTCCGGACATTGTGACGGATCAGACGTCGGCACACAATCTTCTGGATTATTCGCCTGTGGGCGACCCGGAACAAATGGACCGGCTTCGGGTGAAGAATCCCGGAGAGTATCGAAAAAGGGCCTTGGAAACCATCGCCTTGCATGAAGAGGCCATATTACAAATGCAGAAACGCGGTGCCGTGGCCTTTGATTATGGAAACAACCTTCGGGCCCAGGCGGAAAAAGCCGGGGTGGCTGTCAGAAACCCGGACGGCAGCTTCAAATACCCCGGCTTTGTACCTGCCTATGTTCGCCCGCTCTTTTGCGAGGGAAGGGGCCCTTTCCGCTGGGCGGCACTTTCGGGAGATGAAGAAGATATCCGCCGGCTGGATCAGGTGGTCCTTGAAATGTTTCCGGACAATGAATCCCTGGTCCGCTGGATCAGGCTGGCCGGAGAGAAAATTCCGCATCTCGGCCTTCCCTCCAGAGTCTGCTGGCTGGGGTATGGAGAAAGGACCGAGTTCGCCCTTCGCATGAATGAGATGGTGGGCGAGGGAATCATCAAGGCTCCGGTCGTCATCGGCCGGGATCATCTCGATTGCGGCTCCGTGGCATCTCCGAATCGCGAAACAGAAGGGATGAAGGACGGCAGCGACGCCATCGCCGACTGGCCGTTGCTCAATTTCGCCCTCAACGCCGTGAACGGAGCTTCCTGGGTCAGCTTTCATCATGGCGGAGGCGTGGGCATCGGGTATTCATTGCACGCCGGTATGGTGATTGTCGCAGACGGAACAAAGGCACGGGCCGAACGGTTGAGGCGTGTGACCACCGTGGATCCGGGTATCGGCATCGCCCGTCATGTGGACGCCGGCTACGACCAGGCCGTCAAGACCGCCAGGGACAAGGGGGTTCTGATCAACCGGTTTCCTCCTCCGGCCGCAAACGGGTCTGACGGTTAAATAAATGATGGCACTCGCAACAAATCACGTTTTGAAAAACATCAGGAAATGCCTTCAGCCCGGCGGAAAGGTGCTGGATAATATCAGCATCTGGATTCAGGGCGATCGAATCCATGCCGTTGAGAGCTGGGAGCGCATTCAATCCGATATCGAACAATCGGGAAATCCATATACGGTTCGCGACTGTTCCGCCTGGATCGCCGCACCGGGGCTCATCGACTGCCACACGCATCTGCTTTTTGCCGGATCACGCGAGGGAGAGCTCTACGCCCGGGCCCGGGGGACTCCCTATCTGGAAATCTTAAGGCAGGGCGGAGGAATTTATCGCACGGTCGAAGCCGTGCGATCCGCATCCGAAGAAGAGCTTATCGAAAACGGCCGTTATTATCTGGACATGGCCCTGTCGTACGGCATCACAACCGTGGAAATAAAAACCGGTTACGGCCTGGATTATTCCACCGAAGAAAAAATGCTTCGGGTCATCAACAGGCTGAATGCCCATCCGGTCGATATTGTCCCGACATTTCTGGTTCATACGGTGCCCCGTGGACTGGATCGCAAAGCATACATTGAAGAAATCGCCGCGAAATGGATCCCGTCCTTCAGAGACCGCGCCGAGTGGTTTGACCTGTTTCTTGAAGAGGGTGTGTTCAGCCTCAAGGAAGCGGAATTTCTTTCGACCCATGCCCGTGACGCCGGATATCATCTCGGGCTGCATACCAACCAGGTTCACGACATCGGCGGAATCGGCCTGGCCGACACCCTGGGTATGCGCCATGTCGACCATCTCGAAGTCCTGAGCGACGAGGACGCCCATCGCATTCGGCGCAATCCGGAATGCTACGCCGTGTTTCTTCCTGCGGCCGAGGCGTTCGTCTTTTCCGATCGAATCGGACAAATTGAAAAACTGCTGGATATTCCAGACCGGCTGGTTTTATCCTCGGATTTCAATCCAGGATCATCCCCGGTTCTGTCTCCCTATTTCATCATGGCACACGCGGTCCTTCGTTACCGCCTGCACGATCCCTTTCTCATTCTGGATGCCTATACGGTCAATCCGGCAACCATGCTCTATCTGGATGACCGGGGAGTCCTGGCTCCAGGTAAAAAAGCCGATATGGTATTCATGCAGCTGGACGCCTTTGAACAAATTCCTTACTGGGCGGGAACCGACTTTGTTCAGGGCGTGATGAAGAGCGGATCCTGGGTTGAATGCTGATCCCCGCGCTTTCGAACCGCTCAGACCGATGCCAAAAGCCCCCTGACCAGATCAACGGAAACAGCGGCATCCGGGGCATAGCCGTCCGCCCCGATTTCATCGGCATAGGCCTGTGTAATGGGAGCGCCTCCGATAATCACCTTGATCCGGTCGCGCAGTCCCGCTTTTTCCAGGCCTTTTATGACATCCTCCATGCAGATCATGGTCGTGGTCAGCAAAGCTGAAAGACCCAGGATTTGAGGTTCCGTTTCCCGAATCATCTGTATGATTGTCTCCACACCCACGTCGGTTCCCATGTCCACCACTTCAAAACCCGCCCCTTGCAGCAGCATGGAGACGATGTTCTTGCCTATATCATGCAGATCGCCCTTCACGGTTCCCATGAGAATCTTTCCTTTGGAAGCCACCCGGGCTTCCGCCAGACGTGGCTTCAGAACAGCCATGCCGGCTTTCATGGCGCGGGCTGCAATAAGCACTTCCGGAATAAACACCTCGTTGTTCTTGAACTTGACTCCGATACACTCCATCCCCGACATCAGCCCCTGATTCAAAATCGATTCCGCCGAACAATGCTCCAGTGCTTCCACGGTCAGGGACCGAACCGCATCCGCGTCTCCCTTTTCACACTGCACGGCGATCTCATGAAGCAGCTGTCTGTTTTCCTCCATCATGTCATCCTTTGTCGTATCGTTGTGGACAACCGCCCTTGCCTTACACTCCCGGTTTCAACAAGGGTTTTTTTATAAAACGAATCAACAAGGCCCCGACCCAGCAAAGAAATCCGCAAAGGGCAAAGGCCAGAGGAAAATTTCCCAAATCACCCAGTATGCCCCCCAGTATCGGCATCAGGATGCCGCCCACACCGTATGCGAGAAACACAAAGGGATAGTTTTCTCCCACATGGGCGGCTCCAAATGTATCGGCGGTCAATGTCGGAAACAGGGAAAAATTCCCTCCGAAATTGAAACCGATAATCAGCGCGCTTGCATAGAGTAAAACCGGCTGACCCGCAGTATAAATCATGGCCATCATCATCAATCCCTGCAGCACGGCCATGAGAATGATGGCCGGTCTTTGACCTATCCGGTCGCTGATCAGACCCCACAGAATACGGCCCAGGCCGTTGGCAAGGCTGAAGTAGACCGCCATGGCGGTGCCCGCGATAGCGCTGGCCGCCGCCGCCGTGTGCCCGCTTCGCTGAAGCGCTTCCATGGGATACAGCTTCATGAGGCCGATGGACATCAAACCCGCTCCGGCGGTTATAACAAAGGTGAAAAAAATCAGGTAAAAAGAACCGGTGCGAACCATCTCATGAGACCGAAGCGCTTTGGAATCTCGCGCAGTCTTTATTTCCGGATTGTTCTTCGGCTCATCGGCCGGAAAGACCATCCAGATCGAACCGAGGAGTGTCAATGCGGCGAATAAAACTCCATATATGATGAACGTCATGGAAAGACCCGTGCGTTCAAGTAAATTCCCCCATGAACCGGCCAGTTTGATCCAGCCCATGGCACCAAATCCGAAGCCTGCCACTGCCAGTCCTGTGATCAATCCTTTCCTGTCGGGATACCACCGCATGCCCACAGCAATGGGAACCACATATCCCAGGCCGATCCCGGAACCGCCGATAACGCCAATAAACAGCGTGTTGAGCCAAAAATTGGTTTTCCCGATCAAGCCGGCCAAAACATAACCCAGGCCCAAAACCAGGCCCGCAATCACAGCCAGACGCCGGGGTCCCCATTTTGTAAGGCGCTTTCCGGCCCAAACCATCACCAGGGCAAAGAAGGCCAACCCTACGGAGAAAACCGCCTGTGTCTGGACATTGCTCCATCCCGCTTCATTCAATGTGGGCGTGAAAACCGACCAGGCATAGATCGCGCCCAGGCAAAACTGGATCAGAATCGCACCAAGAACAACACGCCATCGATTTCCTGAAGTGTTTGGCATGAATAGTCTCCTCATTAGAAAAAAACTTTGTCGAAAATAGAAAAGCCGCAAAACATCGCCCCCTAGAGTGACAACAGCTTTGCGGCTTTACAGCCAGTCAGTTGAGACATCAGCGAAAAGAAATTCGCCTACATTCCATATCTGTCGATCACTTCCTGCTTGGTCTTGCCCAAAATATCATACTTCTTTCCGATTTTGGTGAAAGCCTCCAGCGCCTTGTCCAGATGGTGACGCTCATGACCCGCCGATATCTGAGTCCGGATACGGGCCTGACCCTTGGGAACCACGGGAAAGAAAAATCCAATGGCATAAATCCCTTCACTGTACAGGTCGCGGGAAAAATCCTGGGATAATTTGGCATTGAACAGCATAATCGGCACGATTGGAGTGTCGCCTTCCTTCAAGATGAATCCGGCTTCAGTGAGTCCCTTTCGCCAATATTCGGCGTTGGCTTCCAGCTTGTCCCGGCGCTCCGTGCTTTGGCTCAGTATGTCCATCACGCGAAGCACACCGGATACCACCACAGGCGCGATGGTATTGGAAAACAAATAGGGTCTCGCCTTTTGACGGCACATTTCCACAAGTTCTTTCCGTCCGGAAACACAGCCGCCCGAGGCTCCTCCCAATGCTTTTCCAAAGGTTGTGGTAATTATATCGATCTTCCCCATGACCCCGTACTTTTCATGTGTGCCGCGGCCGCGCTTGCCGATAAAACCCGAAGCATGGGAATCGTCCACCAACAGCATGGCATCGTATTTTTCGCAGAGTTGTACCATCTCATCGAGTTTGGCCGTATCGCCATCCATGGAAAAAACACCGTCGGTGATCACCATCTTCATCCGTTTGTCGGCGTGAAGCTGGAGTTTCTTCTCGAGGTGTTCCATGTTGGAATGTTTAAACGTGTCATGTTCGGCCGAACAGAGACGAATGCCATCAATAATGGAAGCATGAACCAGCCGGTCGGAGATCATCACATCATCGGTCGTGAGAACCGCTTCAAAAACGCCGGCATTGGCATCCATGCAGGACGGGAAGAGAATCGTATCTTCCGTTCCCAGAAATTCCGTCACTTTATTTTCCAGCTCATTATGAATATCCTGGGTGCCGCAGATAAACCTCACCGAGGACATTCCATAACCGCGCGCGTCCAGTCCTTCATGGGCCGCCTTGACCACCTCCGGATGACTGGACAGCCCGAGATAGTTGTTGGCGCACATATTGATGACTTTGGATAGGCCGGCGCCTTTGGGAAACTCCACTTCGATGTCGGCCGCCTGCGGAGAATGGATGAAACGCTCTTCTTTGAAAATACCGGCATCCTGAATTTCCTTGATTTCTTTCTGATAGGATTCCCTGACTTTATTGCTGAATGCCATGATTGGCCTCCTTGTATATCGCGTTGGATATGTTCACGGTACTTGCGAATCGTGTCAGATAAATTCCTTCACCAACGCACAGATCTTGTCGACCGTGTCGAACGCTTCCGGAGTGGCTTTTTCGTCGGGGATAGAGATATTGTATTTGTTCTCCAGAAATCGCTTCAGAGAAACCATGGAAAAGGAGTCGACAATCCCTCCCGATATCAACGGGGTGTCGACATCAATAGCCTCATCCTCGTCTTCCAGATACTCTTCCTCCACATATTCCAGAATCATCTTTTGCATGTCATCCATAATTGTGTACCTCCTGGTTGATTGTCTATTCCTCATTCTCGAGGGTCGAAGTGTCCCCGATCTCCTCACCCCATTCTCTGGCATGCAGCAGGCGGCGCATGATCTTGCCGCTGCGTGTTTTGGGAAGCGAGTCAACAAACTCGATCTCCTGGGGCATGGCCAGGGGTGAAAGCTTTTTCCGAATGAAATTCATGATTTTCAGTTCCGTGTCGTCGTTGGTTTCCACCCCGGGTTTCAGGGTAATAAAAGCCTTAACCACTTCCATGTTCACTTCATCGGGTTTGCTCACCACGGCCGATTCAGCCACAAATTCGTGCTCAAGCAGGGCGGATTCGACTTCAAAAGGACTGACCAGATGTCCCCCTGTATTGATGACATCATCATCCCGGCCGGTGAACCAGAAATAACCTTCCTTGTCGATGCTGGAACGGTCACCTGACAGGTACCAGCCGTTTTTAAACTTGGCCCTGTAGGTTTCCTCATTGTTCCAGTAGGTACGCATCATGGCCGGCCAGCCCGGCTTGAAGGCAATTAAACCGATCTTTCCGGGTTCTTTGAAGGGTTCATGGGTGGCAGGATCCAGAACCGCGGCTTCTATACCCGGGAAGGGTTTGCCCATGGATCCCGGCTTGACTCTCATGTCCGGATAGTTGGAAATCATGATGGATCCGGTCTCGGTCTGCCAGTAGGTGTCCAGAAAGGGAAGGCCAAAAACCTTCTCCGACCAGATGACCGCTTCGGCGTTGAGCGGTTCTCCCACACTGGTCAGATGCCGCAGGCTGGAAAGATCATGTTTTTTCACCGCCTCTTCTCCGGCTTTCATCAGTGACCGAATAGCCGTGGGCGCCGAATACCAAACGGAAATCTTGTGCTTTTCGATAAACGCATACCAGGCCTCTGCTGAAAACCCCTTATCGAGAACGCATTGCGTGATTCCCAGTGACCAGGGACCGATAATCCCATAGGAAGTTCCCGTGACCCAGCCCGGATCCGCGGTACACCAGTAGATGTCATCCTCGTGCAGATCCAGGACCCATTTGGAGGTCAGGTACTGGGATATCAGTGAATAGTGCACATGCTTGACACCCTTGGGCTGTCCAGTGGTTCCTGATGTATAATGCAGAACCGAAGGAGATTCGGCCTGAGTCGAATAGACATCCAGTTTCTCCACCGGCTTTTCCCGGTCTAGCGCGAATGCGGTCTCTTTCTCCTGAAGGGGGTGTTTCCCGTCATAATCGACGATAAAGATGTGTTCCAGCCAGGGAAGCTGGTCACGAATACGCCGCACCTTGGCAATATGTTTTCTCTGCGTGATGATGGCTTTCGTCTGCGCGTCCTTCATTCGAACCAGCAGAGCCTCATCGCCAAACGCGGAAAAGAGCGGCTGGGCAATCGCGCCGATTTTCAGTATACCGAGAAATCCGAAATACAATTCCGGGACCCGATCCAGAAACAGACAGACGCGGTCCTCCGGCCGAATCCCCTGGTTTTTGAGAAACGCGCCGATGGTATTGCTGGCGCGCCGGATATCATGAAAAGTATATCGTCTTTCTTCACCGGTCATGCCTTCCCAGATGAAGGCCGTTTTATCCCCTTTTCCCTGTTCACAGATACGGTCCGTGCAATACCATCCGATATTGATGAGATCTCCCGGTTTGTAGTCCAGTTCCTTCTCTGAAATAGACCAGCTGAAATTCTTAACTCGCTCATCATAAGAGCCGATATGAGACATAAAACCTCCTTCTTAAAGCATGCCGACTGTTTATCGTGATATGAATCAAAGCCAATATTCTGATCCGTCCGGTTACGTAAGTTTTGCAGACAGATGATCGATCATGTCACCGGTCATGAGATCCAGGTCGAAATCGGGAGACCATCCCCACTCTTCCCTGGCCGCCGAATCATCCATGCTGTTCGGCCAGGAATCAGCGATGCATTGCCGCACCGGATCGACCTCATAGCGCATGGTAAACCCGGGAATCCGTTTCCTGATCGTCTCATACAGGTCTTCGGGCGCGAAACTCATTGCCGTCACATTAAAGGCATTCCGGTGTTTGAAACGCGAGGGATCAGCCTCCATGACATCAATGGCCGCCTTGATAGCATCGGGCATGTACATCATGTCCAGATACGTTCCCTGTTTGAGGAAACAGGTATAAGTCTTTTTCCTGATCGCTTCATAAAAAATTTCGACCGCATAATCCGTCGTCCCTCCTCCGGGAGGCGTTTCGTATGAAATAATTCCCGGATACCGCAAACCCCTGGTGTCGACACCAAACCGAAGATGATAATAATCACAGAGCAGCTCTCCGGAAACCTTGGTGACCCCATACATGGATGTCGGACGCTGAATGGTATCCTGCGGTGTCCTGTCGGGTGGTGTGGAGGGCCCAAAAGCACCTATGGAACTTGGAGTAAAAACCGCGCACGAAAACTCTCTGGCCGTCTCCAGAATGTGATAGAGACCTCCCATATTGATGGTCCAGGCAAGCTGCGGCTTTGCCTCTGCCACAGCGGAGAGAAGCGCAGCCAGGTGATAGATCGTGTCAGGTCGAAAAGCCTTGACGATCCTTTCCACGCTGTTTTGATCCGTGACATCCATCTCCTCATAGGGCCCCGAGTCAAGAAGTGCTCCGGATGGCTTTCTGACATCCGTTGCCATAACCTTGTCATTTCCATATCGTTTGCGGAGTTCCAGGGTCAATTCGGAACCGATCTGGCCGGAAGCTCCGGTTACAAGAATTCGTTTCATAGAGATCTCCAAGTGATTGATCAGGGAGTTGTTTCCAGAATAACGACCGCTATCGCGTGAGTCCGCTCATGAGAAAGAGATACATGCATGACAGAGATCCGGGCTTCGCGAATCCTCTTCTCCGCCTCTTTTTCAACGTACAGGACCGGCTTTCCCCGCTCGTCGTGAACCACTGCCACATCGGTCCATTTAAGCCCGCCGCGCAAACCCGTTCCCAAAGCTTTAAAGAAGGACTCCTTGGCCGCGAATCGAGCCGCATAACATTGGGCCCGGCTTTTGGCGGAACCCAGCGAAGAACAGTACTCTCTCTCCCGGGCAGTAAATAGACGCTGACAGAATGGATCACCATATTGTTCGATTATTCTTGCAACACGCTCTATCTCGATTATGTCAACACCCGTGCCCAGGATCATAATCAACCTGTATTGTCAACTAGGTATGCGCAGAGTGTCTATTGTATGCAATTTTTGGAAGAATTTCAAGAAAAAAATTTCTCAAGCCGATTTATTGACAGGCACGTGTTGGCGGCTTGACTTTTTCGGCATATTCATGTATATTTTTAATTTGGTTCATCGACCAGTATGTATGGTCGGCGGTTCAATAAAACCATTGCATCGGGACAAATCATTGATCAAACAAACCATACGGGACACACTGGAAACAGGCCTGCTCGCTCTGCGGGAGAACGGATTATACAAATATGAGCGTATTTTAAGCTCCCCGCAGGGAGCTGAAGTCACTCTCTCGAACGGAAAAACCCTGATCAACTTCTGCGCCAACAATTATCTGGGGCTGGCCAACCACCCGAACGTAATCAAGGCCGCTCATGATGCTCTGGACCGCTGGGGCTACGGACTCGCATCGGTTCGATTTATATGCGGAACCCAGGAAATTCATAAAAGCCTTGAAAAAAAGATATCCGCTTTTCTCGGAACTGAAGACACGATTCTCTATGCGGCCTGCTTCGATGCCAACGGCGGTGTATTTGAACCGCTTCTCGATGAAGAGTCCTCCATTGTCACCGATGCCCTGAACCACGCATCCATCATCGACAGTATGCGGCTGACCAAGGCTCGCCGTTTCATTTATAAACACAACGACATGGCCGATCTGGAATCAAAACTCAAAGAGGCTTCTTCGTCCAAAAGAATCCTGATTGCGACAGCTTTCGGCCCTGCATGATGAAAAACATCTCGAACGGTCTTTCGATGCTTTTCAACGCGCGGGCAAAAAACTTGGCATCATCTGACGGCCAAACCGCCGCGCCGTAAACACGCGATTATTTATCTGAGGAGAGATCAACATGTCCAAAACCCAAAAAAAACGGATCGGTGTCCTGACCGGAGGAGGCGACTGCCCGGGACTCAATGCCGTGATCCGTGGGGTTGTCAAGGCCAGCATCGGCACCTACGATCTGGAAGTAATCGGAATCGAAGACGGCTATGAAGGTCTTATTGAGAGACGGGTGGTTCCGATGAATTGGAAAAAAGTGTCGGGGATTCTGACTCAGGGAGGAACGATTCTGGGATCGTCCAATATCGCCAATCCATTCCGCTGGCCCGTGAAAGATAAAGCGGGCAAACGGACCTTTTCGAATGTGTCTGACCGGGTGGCTGAATATGTGTCCGAACTGAACCTCTCCAATCTGGTCTGCATCGGAGGTGATGGAACCATGGCCATCGCCCATAAGCTGAGCCAGATGGGTATCCGTCTGATCGGCGTACCAAAAACCATTGACAACGACATCTGGGGCACGGACATCACCTTTGGTTTTGATTCGGCCCTGGGCGCGGCCACGGATGCCATAGACCGGATTCATTCAACCGCCATGTCCCATCACCGGGTCATGGTCGTGGAAGTGATGGGACGGTACGCGGGGTGGCTGGCCCTGGAATCCGGCCTGGCTGCGGGCGGAGACGTGATTCTGATCCCGGAGATTCCGCTTAACATGGATATTGTCTGCGACTTCGTGGTTCAACGAAGCACGGAAGGCCGCCGATTCAGCATTGTCGTGGTTGCAGAAGGCGTCAAGGCTCCCGGAGGAAAGCAGGTGGTCAAAAAAATAGTTGAAAACAGCACAGACCCCATCCGGCTGGGCGGAATCGGTCACTATATCGCTCGTCTGATCGAAACCAGAACCAAGCTGGAAAGCCGGGTGACTGTGCTGGGGCATTTGCAGCGCGGCGGCACCCCTTCCGCCTATGACCGTATATTGGCTACACGTTTCGGCGTAAAGGCCGCCGAACTCTGCTATGACGGTGTGGGCGGTGTGATGGTGGCTCTTCGCGGCACCGAGATCGTCACCGTCCCGCTTTCCGATGTAGCGGGAAAATCCAGGACGGTTCCGGAAAATCACCCCCTGATCGAGGTGGCACGTCATGTAGGCACTTGTCTGGGCGATACTCTGGATAAATAGACCGAATAATCGAATGACCACGATCAGGCTCCAATAGAAACCGGCAATCATGGCTTGTCATGCCTGCTGTTATCATCCCGGCTCCTGAATTTACAGACAATGACGTTCCAGTCGAATATCCTGACCCCTTAAGACCGTGTTTCCCGCCCAGTTTACATCATCCCTCTCCGGATAGTCGGTATTGTAATGCAGACCCCGGCTCTCTTTGCGGAAAACGGCACAGCGAATAATCAGCTCCGCTGTTTGAGCAAGATTCCTCAATTCCAAAAGCGCCTCTGTCACTCGAGTCTTCTTATAAAAAGCCTCGATCTGTTCGCCCACAATCCGGATCCGCTGCTGTGCCCGATTCAGGCGCTCATCAGTTCGCACAATGCCGACATAGTCCCACATCAGACGTCTGACTTCTCTCCGGTCATGAGATATGAGCACCCACTCCTCGTGATCATAGGTTCCCCGATCATCCCAGGGCGGTATGCGAGGCAAGGCGTTTACCGAATCACGGAAATACTCCCGGGCACTGAGAGCCGCCCGCCGTGAAAAGGCCAATGCTTCAAGTAAAGAGTTTGAAGCCAGCCGATTGGCCCCGTGCACACCCGTACAGGCGGCCTCTCCCGTGACGAAAAGACCCTCAATAGCCGTTCGTCCATCAAGATCCGTGACCACACCGCCGCACATATAATGAGCGGCCGGAACCACAGGAATGTATTCCCGGGTCATGTCGATGTTCAATTGAAGCAGTTTTTCATTGATCTGGGGAAACCGTTTGCGAACCCGCTCGGCATCCAATCCGGTCGCGTCCAAAAAGACACATTCATCACCCCGCTTTTTCATCTCTTTGTCAATACAGCGGGCTACAATATCTCTGGGAGCCAAATCCTTCATGGGATGGTACTTCTCCATAAAGGCCTCTCCCTTCTGCGTCCTCAATACAGCGCCGAAACCGCGGACTGCTTCTGAAATTAAAAATGAATCGGCCTGCGGATGGAAAAGAGCGGTCGGATGGAACTGCATAAACTCCAGATTGGCAACAGGAGCCCCGGCTCGAAAGGCCATGGCAATCCCGTCTCCGGTGGCAATCGCCGGATTGGTGGTGTGCAGATAGACCTGACCCGTTCCTCCGCTTGCCAGCAGAGTCACCCTTGAAAGAAATGTCTCCACCCGGGAGGTGGTGTTGTTCAAGGCATAAACCCCCCAGCAATGCACTTTGTCCTGATAAGATTTCCCCCCTCCCATGAGATGATGCTCTGTGATCAATTCGATGGCTATACAGTCTTCCAGAATCTTAATGTTTGGATGCTCGCGAACCCGGTCTAAAAGGGTCGATTCAACAGCCATTCCAGTTTTATCCAGCACATGGACGATCCGTTTGTGCCTGTGCCCGCCTTCGAGCCCAAGGTCAAAACCCTTTCCGCTCTTATCCGCTGTGAAAGCAACCCCCCAGCGTCTTAAACTTTCAATGCTGCGAGGTCCCTCCCTCACGATGGTATCGACAGCCGCCGGATCGCACAGACCGTCTCCCGCTTCCAGGGTATCCGTTATATGCTGATCATAACTGTCGTTTTCATTGAAAACCGCGGCGATGCCTCCCTGGGCGTAATTGGTATTGGAATCGGCCCGTTTTTTCTTGGTCAAGATAATTACGGACCCTTCCTCGGCGATTCGCAGGGCGAACGACAGACCGGCCGCACCGCTGCCGATGATGAGAAAATCCGATTGATGGATCAAGTGTGGTCCTTTCAACGATGAATGGGAAGATGGTATTTCTTCGCTTTACGGTAAACCGTCGCTCTGCCGATACCCAATTTCCTGGCAGCCCTTGTGATATTCCCCTCAAATTCGAGGAGCGTCTTCCTGAGAATTTCCACTTCCATTTTTTCTATCCACTGCGGCAGGGATTCCTCCGGCAATTCGGTGGAGCCCTTCAAAGAGGCCAGGTGGGTCGGCAGATCCTGAATGCCGATTTCAAGCGATGTGGAAACCACAACCGCCCGTTCAATGATATTTTCCAATTCTCTGACATTTCCCGGCCAATGATAATTCATGAGTGATCTCAGAGCATCCGGTGTCATCGACTGAATCTCTTTTTTTTCTTTTCGGGCGAATTGCTCGATAAAGTGTGCGGCCAGAAGGGGAATATCTTCCCTGCGCTGCCGCAATGCAGGCAGTTTAATGGGAAACACGCTGATCCGATAAAAAAGATCCTCTCGAAAAGACCCCTCCCTGACTTTTCGATCCAGATCGGTATTTGTCGCTGAAATCAATCGAATATCCACTTTAACCAGCGTGTTGCCTCCCACCCTCTCGAACTCCCGTTCCTGCAGAACCCTCAGTATTTTGGCCTGAGTCGAGAGGCTCATGTCTCCGATCTCATCCAGAAACACGGTTCCGCCGTTTGCCGATTCAAATTTTCCCACACGCCGGCTCGACGCTCCGGTAAAGGCTCCTTTTTCGTGTCCGAACAGTTCGCTTTCGAGCAGTGATTCGGGAATCGCGGTGCAATTGACCGCCACAAATGGATGCGACCGCCTGGCCTGAGAACGATTGTGAATGGCACGCGCAAAGAGTTCCTTGCCGGTTCCGCTCTCACCCTGAATCAGAACCGTGACATTGCTGTCTATTACTTTATCGATGTCCCTGAAAACATTCTGCATCACCCCGCTTTGCCCCACGATGTTCTCAAACGTAAATTTCTTCTCGAGTTCGGAACGCAGCGACTTTACTTCGTATTCCAGGGCGCACGCTTCGAGAGCATTTTTTACGGTCACTTTGACACGCTCCGAAGTAAAAGGCTTGGTTATGAAATCATACGCCCCCAGTTTCATGGAAGAGACGGCCTTTTCAACGGTACCGTGCGCGGTCATGATAATCACCGGTAAACGGGGATAAATTTTGTGAACCTCCTTGAGGGTTTCGATTCCGTCGATTCCCGGCATCTGCAGATCCAGAAGAACCAGATCAACGGACTCTTCCTGCAATTTTTTCAGGCAGGCCATGCCATTGGCCGCCTGCAAGACTTCGTATTGACGTTCGGATTTCAATATTTCCTCGATGAGTCGGCGGGTGTTTTTCTCATCATCCACAATCAGGACGGTCCATCGCTTCATGTCATTCCTCTAAGCCTTGCTGAATGATTCGAAACAATCGGTTTTGATGGTCGATATCCAGAGCAATTTTCAGATAATAGAGGGGAAATCGGTGATTCCAGACCTGTGAGAGCCGGGCCCAATCCTTTTCCGTGGTCACCAGTGCTTCGGCCCTAAGCACTTCGGCTCTTTGAATCAATTGATGGATCTGTTTTTCATCATACCAATGGTGGTCTGGAAATTCTTCGAATGCCCTGATATCCAGCGGCAGCGTTTTCAGGGTTTCATAAAAAGCCGCCGGATTTCCAATGCCCCCGAATCCGACAACGGCTTTTTCCTCGAGAACAACCCGGGCGCTGTCCTTCGCAGATACCCAGTATAGCAGCTTATGCCGAGCGAAAAAAACCGGAGCCCGAGTCCGCTTTTCGAGAAAGGCGAGCAGTTTTATCGGATCTCCTTGTTTCGGCCATCGGGTAATAACCAGTGCATGGGCCCGTTTCACCGCAGAAAGCGGCTCTCTCAATGGACCGCCGGGCAAAACCCTGCCGTTTCCCCACAGCCTTTCTCCGTCAAAAAGAAGCAAGTCGATGTCACGGTGCAGGGACAGGTGCTGAAACCCGTCATCCAGAAGACAGAGTTCGCAGCCCAGATTCACGGCGAGGCGGCCCGCTTCGATCCGTTTTTCGCCAACGATGACCACGGCGCCGGGCAGTGTCTCGGCCAGCATCCAGGGCTCATCGCCGCTGTCTTTCGGAGCGAGCAGCGGACCGAATCCTTTTGAAACCACCTGAACGCCCCTGGTTTTTCTTTTATACCCGCGACTTAAAACCGCGACTCGAAAACCCTGTCCGAGAAAATGCCGTGCCAAACACTGAATCAGGGGTGTTTTCCCCGTTCCCCCCACGCTGAGATTTCCGACACTGATTACCGGCACCGGCAGCCGCTGAATCCGGCCCGCGCCGAGTTGATACCAGATCCGTCTCAGGCGAACACCGCTTTCAAACAGACAAGAAAACGGCATACATGTCCATCCCCACCCGGTCATTTGCCATAATCGATGCCAGTTCATCGCCTGGGTTTTCCCTGTCATTGACCGCCTGTAAAGGCGGTCTGTTTTACCTGCAGCATTCCAAAAAGCACATCGGCTGCACGGGCCGATGCACCGGGAGGGCCAAGAAGATTCGAAACCCGTCTCAATTCCAGGCGCATGGTCTTCAGACGGTCCTGATCCGACAGGAGCTCGGAAACAACCCGGCTCAGTATCGATCCCCGGGCTCTTTTCTGCAGCAGTTCGGGAACAATCTCTTTGCCTGCGATAATATTGACCAGCCCGATATGATCGATGCGAACCAGATGCCTGGCAATAAAAAATGAAACCGGAGAGATCCGGTAGAGAATCACCATGGGGGTTTCCAAGATCGCGATTTCCAGAGTGGCGGTTCCGGATGCCGCCAGGGCGAAGTCTGCATGGGCCATGATTTCATAGGTCTCATTCTCAAGCAGCTTGAGGCGGGGAATGCTTTTTATATGCGGAAGATATGTGTTTTCGGAAAGGCTGGCCGCTTTCCCCACAAACCCCTGCAAATTCGGAATCTCCTTCTGCAAACGAACGAACGCGTCGACCATCGCAGGCAGAAGGCCCGCAACCTCATGCTGCCTGGATCCCGGCAGCAGTGCCAGAGTCGTGGCACGGGGTTCGAATCCGTGCTGCCGTAAAAAACTCCAGGACGATCCGGAAACCCTGACCTGGTCCTTCAGAGGATGCCCGACAAACCGTACATTCACGCCGGCACTCCGGTAAAGGTCTTCCTCGAACGGAAAGATCACGACCATTTGATCGACCAGGCGGCGTATTTTCTTTATACGGTGTGCCCCCCAGGCCCAAATCTGGGGACTGATATAATACATAACCGGGATACGGAATCTTTTCGCCATGGCAGCCAAACGAAGATTAAAACCCGGATAATCGATCAGGACAAGGACATCGGGCCGCCGTTTTTTCATGAGCGTTCGCATTTCACGGAAAACCCGCCGAATAAACGGAAGATGCCGAATCACCTCCCAAAATCCCATAAAAGCCATATCCCGCATATGGCGGCAGATCTCGACCCCTTCATCGGCCATTCGATCGCCTCCGATCCCGAAGCAGTCGATTTCAGGAGCCTTCATACGCAGTTTTTCGATCAATGCGGCACCATGCAGATCTCCGGAGGGTTCTCCGGCAACCCACATGACCGAATGGGATTGCGTGTTCGGCATACGATTCATGCCCCTGAAAAAACAGTTGAAGGTTATTGACAGCAGGACCCGTTTTGTGCTGCAGAATTTACCTCTATATCCTTTAATATTCGTATAGCGACCTGCAGCGCCTCTCTGCCGTGCTGTCCGGACACCCCCTGTCCACTCCCTTCCCGAATGCTCTTGAGAAAATGTCTCAACTCCTGTTCCAGTCCCAGAACCTTGGGAACTCTCGGCCGGTGAAGCAGAATCCTGCTTTTACGATCCAGAACAGCCATCTCGCAAACCACTTTTTCGCCGGGCCGTTTATCCGATTCCGATCCGAGCCTGAAAACCTCCGCTCTTTGATTCAGAAAGTCCACGCTGATATAGGTGTCTTTCTGAAAAAGGCGCATCTTTCTCATTTTTTTCTGGGATATCCGGCTGGCCGTTAAATTGGCCACACATCCATTCTGAAAAATCAGCCTGGCATTGGCGATATCCACGGTGTTTGAGATAACCGCCACTCCGCTGGCACTCAGCGATCGGAGCGGACTTCGCACCCATTGAAGAATAATGTCGATGTCATGGATCATCAAATCCAGCACCACCGAAACCTCACACCCTCGCGGTGTAAAAGGTGCAAGCCGGTGCGCTTCAACAAACAGCGGTTGAATCGTCACCCTGTTCAATGCCTGAAGAGCCGGATTGAACCTTTCAATATGCCCGATATGCAGTACGGCATCCCTTCTCTCCGCTGCTTTTATCAATCCGTCCGCTTCTTCAAGATTACGGCTGATCGGCTTCTCGATCAGACAATGCACTCCTTTCCGAAGAGCATGCATCCCCACCTCAAAGTGCCGGTCTGTGGGTACGGCGATGCTGACTCCTTCAATTTGATCCAGCAATCGGTCAAGAGTCTCAAACACACCGCAACCGGCTTCACGGGCCACACCGGCAGCCTTTTCATGATCGATGTCATAAACTCCGACAAGGTTTGCTTCGTCCATATGGGAATAATTCAAAGCATGGAACCGCCCCAGCTGTCCCACGCCGATCACGCCGACTCTAACAGGATTCAAATGATTTTCCCTCCCTGATTAACGCGTACTGTCCGGTTTGAGACGATCTAATTTAATACATCCCTTCGGTCAAAGCAACTTGTTTTTACCGATCCGGCAGGCCGGATGAAGGCCCTGATCCCGGGTCGGAAAAATTTATATTAACATTCAATGTCTTTTTTATATATTATCATCACTCGCCTGAAAGCTGCTCCTGATAAAGTCCGTTCATCGGACTTTTATTGTCTTCCCGGATCAGTGAGTACGGCTCGAAAACGGAAACATCGAAGGAGTCGTTTATGATACACTATGCCCTAAACAACCCGATTTCAGCTTTACTGGATAAACCGAAACAGGAATTCACGCGGAACGATCTGATCAAGGTCATCGAAAAGAATTCCATCGAACGTATCACTTTTCACTATACGGCTCTTGACGGCAAATTAAAGGAGATGAAGATCCCGATCGCAAACCGCAATCAGGCTGAACGCATTCTTACCGACGGGGAAAGAGTCGACGGATCTTCTCTTTTCAAGGGAATAGTGGACGTCGGTGTTTCCGACCTCTTCATTCTGCCGGTGTACAAGAGCGCTTTCTTCAACCCTTTCGATCCCGGAAGCCTTGATTTTATCTGCCGATACCTGAATCGCGATGGAGAACCCGCACCCTTTACCCTGGATAATATCCTCTTAAACGCTTACCGTCTGTTTACCGAACGCACAGGCTTCGACTTGAATGTTCTGGGGGAACTGGAATTTTATCTGCTCATGGAACCGGAAAATACGGACTACTCAGGATTGAAACAACGGGGTTATCACGAATCCTCGCCGTTTGTCAAAAGCGGACCGGTCGTGAACGAGATACTCCGGCTGCTCACGCAGATCACCGGGGCCATCAAGTACGCTCACAGCGAAGTAGGGTATATTGATCATGTGCGCAGCAACCTTCCGGAAATTCACGGGAAAATGGCCGAACAGCTGGAAATTGAATTTTTGCCCGCCCCGGTTGATGAATCCGCCGATGCTCTGGTTCTGGCCCGGTGGATCATTCGAAATGTGGCTTATCAGCATCGATGCATCGCGACGTTCAGTCCCAAAATCGAGGAAGGCCATGCAGGCAATGGATTTCATTTTCACATGGAACTCGTCAAGAATGCCAAAAACGCCATGACCCGCAAAGATGGTTCCCTGTCGGTGGAAGCGAAAAAGTTGATCGGCGGCCTATGCCGTCACGCCGACTCTCTGACCGCATTCGGGAACACCGTTTCATCGGCCTATTTGCGGCTGGTTCCCAATCAGGAAGCGCCGACCCGCGTCTGCTGGAGCGATTTAAACCGCAGCACCATGATACGCGTTCCGCTGGGATGGGGAACCATCGACAATCTGGCCATGAGAGTGAACACTCAGGAAACAAATCGGCTTGAAAACCTGGGAAGCCGCCAGACCGTCGAAATACGCACTCCGGACGGAAGCGCGATGGTCCATCTGCTTTTAGCCGGCATTACCATGGCCGGTGAATGGGGTCTGACGAACGAAGAAGCCCTTGAAATCGCCGACAAACTCTATGTCACCGGAAATATATTCGAAAAGACCTCCCTCCTGAAATCGCTGCGACAGCTGCCCGGAAGCTGTGTGGAATCGGCACGGATTCTGGCTGAAAATCGAAAACTCTATGAGAGGGATCATGTGTTTCCGCCGGGTGTTATCGATTATGTCATCGATCTGCTAAACAGGGAAAACGATGAAAAAATGAACACTGTTCTGGCCAATCTGCCGGCCGATGACCGTCTGACTGAAACAAGAAAGATCATGCACAAAGATCTTCATCGCCACTGATCTTTGTACTCCTTCTTGATTTTTTATTTTGATATGTGTATATTAAACCAGCCGATAAAACGGAGAGATGCGCATGCTGGATAGAAGATTTTGGTTCATTCTCGCCGTTTTTTCCAGTCTCATTTTCTGCGACAAGGGACTTCAGCCGCCGGAAGAAACGCCGGATATGCCGGTATTTTCCATTGAGCCCCTGGGCGGAAATCCAGTAGGGTCCTGGCAGCCTGACGACAGCCTCTCTCTGGAATTGGTTATTCTGGATGAATCGGCGATCCCCTCCATCGTCGACAGCCTGGCCCTGAATCCCCGCTGGGAAGGCATCTTCCATTTCGAAATAACCGGTGTGTGTTCCATATCCGCGGTAGTGACACTCGCTCCCGAAGTGTGGGTCAGTTCTCTGCCAAATCCCATGTCATTTCTGTTTACGGATACACTCCGCGCCTCCGGCCCTTTTGAGCTGATCGACGACAGGATACTTTGCCTTCCCATGGAGAATCAGGTTTTTCGTCTGGATACACTGGGAATATCATCCACATCCCGAGGCATGGATCTGATCAGTGTCAACAACATGTTCTCCTATGAAGGTATATTGAGTATTCCTGTAACCCTGGTATTTCATCTGCAGCCCCTGGCAACGGAGTCTTCAACTTTGAAAATATCCGCTTTGCGTCATCAAATGCCGTGAGGTTTTGTACCATGAATAAGGGGATCCTTTCAAATCTTGCCGTCATCTTCTTTCTTTTTGTTTCGCTGTCTGGTTTTTCAGACCCTTCGACGGATTCCGGATCCATTTCCGGAACCGTAACACAGGCGGAAACACAGACTCCCCTCGTGGGAACCAATGTCTTGTTGATCGGTACGATGCTCGGAGCGGCCACCGATTCGCAGGGGCGGTTTTATATTCCGGGTGTTCCGCAAGGCATCTATGAAATCAAGGCCTCGGCCATCGGTTTTAAATCCATTCAAAAAACCGTCCGCGTGGAAAAAGGCCAAAATCACACTGTTGATTTCACACTGCAGGAAACCGCGGTGCTCATGGACGGAGTCTCTGTTACGGCAAGCCGATATCAGCAATCCCTCGATGAAATACCCGTCAGCGTCAGCCTCATTCCAGCCATGGAGATCCATGAACGAAACATTCTGTCGGTTGACGAAGCCCTGAAATACGTTCCGGGCGTGAACAGTATGTCCGGCGGACAAATCACCATCCGGGGCTCCAGCGGTTTCAACTGGGGCGTGGGAAGCCGGGTTTTGGTCATGGTCAATGGACAGCCTTTCATGACCGGCGACAACTGGAGCGTCAATTGGTACGGCATTCCTACTGCCAATATCAACCAGGTCGAAGTCATGAAAGGTTCCGGATCCGCTCTGTATGGATCCAGTGCCATGGGCGGAGTCATCAACATCATCACTCAGGAACCAGAAGAGGGAAATCGCTTCGAAATCAGTACGTTAACCGGTTTTTACAGCAAACCGGGATTTTCCGAATGGCACTGGACCGACAAACGGCAGCATTTTGAAGGCACATCCGTGCAATGGTCAACACGCCTGGGTAAAATATCCACTCAATTGGCCTCATCCTACCGGGTTACAACCGGCTACCGAGAAAATGATGACAATCAAATCTTCAATTTGATGACCATGCTCGGCTGCAATTACAATTCCAATCTTCGCCTGGATCTGATGGCCGGTCATGCCAGGAATCAGGGCGGGTTCTATATCTACTGGAAAGACCTCGCCAATCCGTACGCGAATGGATCCGACCCGTATGGTTTTCGCTCCCGATCCAAGTCCAACATGACCTATGTATACCCTTCGGTGTCCTACATCATCAATCACCGTATGCTGCTAACCCTGAAGGGACGCTACGCACAATCAAACACCGAAGAAACACTGAAAAGCAAAATATCGCTACCGTCCCAGGTCGACCCGATACTCGATAACTCGTTTCGAATGTCTTCCGTCAATTCACTCGGAGGTGAAGCCCTTTTCAATTATCAAATCTCCTCGGTGGGGACGCTGGTTGCCGGATCCGAATATCAAAGCGACCATGTGAATTCCATTCAATATGGAGACCGAAGGATTTCCCGTGCATCTTATTACGCCCAGGTATCTCATGATGTTTTGAATACATTCAAAATTACGCTGGGGGGGCGGTACGACGGAGAAAATATCCGTTCCCAGGGCACATCCGGTGAATTCTCCGGAACCCTGGGATTGAACTGCGATCTCTCTGCCAAAACGCATCTGCGAGCTTCCATGGGTCAGGGATTTCGCGCACCGGCGATTGCCGAGCGTTTTGTTTCCACTTTTACGGGCGGTCTTCGTGTCCGGGAAAATCCCGGCCTTCTGCCCGAAAGAAGCCTTTCGGCCGAGGCGGGAATTCGTCAGGGCATCGCCTCTTCCATGACCCTGGATCTCTCTGTTTTTTATTCCTTGTATGACAACCTGATCGAACCGCAGCTCAGTACCGATCCGGAAGATGATGCAGTCGTTGTCCGATTCGAGAACGTCAACAAGGCTCTGATCACCGGTCTTGATGCTTCGCTCCGCACCGACTGGTGGACAAACCAAATCAGCAGCCGTGTGGGTTACACATTTTTAAACACGCTGGACCGTTCTCCGGGACCAGACTATAACAAGCCGCTGAAATACCGATCCAGGCATACGCTGTATGTCTCAACAGACTTTAAACTCCACCCACTGTCTATGGGGATTGATTTCCGATATCTCAGTCAAACAGAACGCGTCGATGAGTATCACAAGGCCTTTATTAAAGACATTGATGCGCGGGTGCCCACGTATGTGGCTTCCCTTCGCTTCGGCATCTCCCCCTGGCGGCGCTACCGCCTTCAACTGGTCATCGATAATCTCTTTCGATATAATTATCTGATCGCACCCGCCAACATGGGTCCCCCTCTGAACGCCACTCTGCAGCTGAAAATCAACTCCTGATATTCGGAAAATCATTTGATCAGACTATCTGGGACCGGTTCATTGATTTTTACCGGGATGAATTCGATTCCCGAGAACTGTTTCATGGTGGGAAACGATCCAGACAATGACATGATCGCCGGAAAAACGGGAATGACCACTTTTCTTGCCGAAGACAGTATCAGGCACCAGACCGACCGCCTGACAATGAGCCGAGAAATCGGGACGCCGAATCATACAGCCCCGCCGACACCGAGTTTTCATTGAAATCTGAAACAAGTTCCCGACAAGCTTAAAAAGTGGCTGAACGACCGGACTTGATCTATGAACAGGAATAAGAAACCATTCCGGGCGGTGTATGATCGAAAGAGGCGGGGAAAAGCTCATTCAACTTTTTTTCCACGATCCCTTCTTGAAACCCAATCAATACGATCATGGTCTGATTGAATTCCGAAAGAACCTGCAGACAGGCACCGCATGGCATTACAGGATCCGATGTCGGTGTATAGAGCGCCAGGGCATCAAACTCTTTCTGTCCCTTATCTACAGCCTGAAAAACAGCATTTCGCTCCGCACAGATTGTCAGACCGTACGAACGATTCTCGACATTGCAGCCTGTAACAACATCTCCCTTTCGCGTCCTCAATGCTGCGCCCACAGGAAATTGCGAATACGGACAATAGGCTCTTTCAGCCGCCTTTCGGGCAGCCTCCATCAGGCTGGTCTTCCATGATTCCATCGGCCCCCCGTGGATTGAAACCATTCAGGCCCGGGATCTGAACGATCCCGGACCTGTCATACAATTTTCTTCTTTTTAAAAGGGAACATCATCGGGCTCACTGCTCTCTGAAAAATCGGGAGGAGCATCCTCGGCAGGGGCCGATCCTCTATTGTCTCCCTTTTTCCCGAGCATCTCCATGTCGGAAACCACAACTTCGGTTATCCATTTCTTGACGTTATTGTTGTCTTCGTAAGTCCGCGTCTGAATACGTCCTTCCAGGTAGACATAGCTTCCCTTTTTCAGATACTCACCCATGATCTCGGCCAGTTTTCCCCAGGCCGTGATGCGATGCCAATCCGTTCTTTCCTGCTGATTGCCCTCCTGGTCTTTCCAGACCGCGTTGGTGGCAAGACTGAAACTCGCGTTGGCTCGACCCGAAGGCGTGTATTTCAATTGCGGATCCGCACCCAGCCGCCCCACCAGGATCACCTTGTTCACGGTTCCTCTTCCTCTTGACATAATGCTCCTCCTCTTGGTCTGAATTGCACATGACTATTTAATGAATAATACGAAAAAATTAACGAAATGTCAAGCAATTAAAATATATTATGGCTGATTCCGATCCCAAGAACCTCTTTAAGCTGAACCTTATCGATCACGTCCTTCAGATAATTCACCTGAACATTCAGGGTGACCACCACATGTTTGTTGATATGACAGGTAAATAATGTATCCCATCGAACGTCGATTTTTTTCAGTGTTTCAAAGGTGGAAAACAGTTCCAGTTTGGAACGGCATTGCAGATTGGACGACAGTTTCGCGTTCAGATTGCTTTTCGATTCGATTCCGGTCTGGAATTTAAAACTTTCTTTTTTTTTCCGTATCAGGATTATCGGAATATTGACGATACCGCCGGGTCATGGTCTCTTTCAGTCCGATACCCAGCTGGCTGTTAAAAATATCCCTGATTTTGATTCGTGCCCCGAGACTCTGTGTCAGAATCGCCGGATCCCAAAAAGCGGATTTCGCCAAGGGAGGATCCTTTGAATAATCATATCCCCTGGCAAACTGTGTCAGAAGGCTCAAACCGAAATAGGGATTCACGTGCGGGCCCATCTTCCAGATTAAGCTGCCGTCCAAATCGATCTTGTCTGTATTGGTGCGGGTTTTTTCCTTTTCCTGTTTGGTTTGTCCGAACACAACAATTCCCGATAGGCTCCAATCCCAATTCACGCCGTTCTTAACGGCTTCGCCCTCCATGCGAAGCGTCCAGGCCAATGCGTTTTGTCCGCCCTGGGCCCAGTTGCTGTAAGCGTTCTGATTCAAACCGATGCTGGTCACCAGTTTCTTTTTCCAGGGTATCGCCTCTTTCTTTTCATCCTGTGTTTGTGCGGTTGAATCCGTTTCCGTCTGACCGATTCCCGCAAGAGAAAAATACAATGTACAGAAAAGAATCCGCGACGGATGCAGCCGTCTATGCATTTGATCACTCGCTTTCCGTTCGTATTCGGTCTCCGATAATCTGTAGAAGGTTCCGTATGCCGGCCCGATCCTGAATCATGGTGTCCCGGTTCCGTATGGTAACCGTGTCATCTTCCAGTGTCTGCGAATCAATTGTGATACAAAAGGGTGTTCCGATTTCATCCTGCCGCCTGTAGCGCCTTCCCACGGCACCTGACGCGTCAAAAAAGACGTTGAACCGCCGCATCAGATCGTCGGCGATTTTTCTGGCGATCTCCGGCATGCCGTCCCGGTTGACCAGTGGAAAAACAGCCGCTTTCACCGGTGCGATTTTGGGATTCAGATGAAGCACCGTCCTGGTTTCTTTTTCAAGCTTTTCCTCTTCATAACCATCGATCAGGCAGGTCAGTACCGTTCGGTCTACTCCAGCCGATGTTTCGATAATATACGGAACAAACCGTTCACGCGTGGAATCGTCAAAGTAAGTCAGGTCTTTTCCCGAAAACTCCTGATGCCTGGAAAGGTCAAAGTCCGTTCGGTTATGAACGCCCTCCAGCTCCTTCCAGCCCATGGGAAACTCATATTCAATATCGAAAGCGGCTCTGGCATAATGAGCCAGCTCCTCGGACCCGTGTTCATGGAGCCGTAGTTTTTCCCGGTTTATGCCCAGCTGAAAGTACCACTTCATCCGCTGTTCCTTCCAGTACTCAAAGGCCTCTGCATCGGTACCGGGTTTGACAAAAAACTGCATTTCCATCTGTTCAAATTCTCGTGTCCTGAAAATGAAATTTCCCGGTGTAATTTCATTCCGGAAAGCCTTGCCGATCTGGGCAATTCCAAAAGGTATTTTCAGGCGGGATGAATCCAGCACGTTTTTGTAGTTGACATAGATCCCCTGGGCGGTTTCGGGTCTAAGATAAATAATGGAAGCGGATTCTTCAACCGGCCCCATATGGGTTTTAAACATCAGATTGAACTGCCGGGCGTCGGTCAGGGCGTTCTTGTTTCCGCAATGAGGGCAGCGTCCATCCTTTCGCTTTTCAGGATCGATTTCGTCTTCCCGAAAACGCATCTTGCAGACACGGCAGTCCACCAGGGGATCGGTAAATCCCTCCACGTGGCCGGATGCTTCCCATACCTTTGGATGCATCAGGATTGCGGCATCAATTCCAACGATGTTTTCCCGCGCACGAACCATGGATTCCCACCAGAGGTCCCGAATGTTCCTTTTCAGTTCAACGCCCATAGGGCCGTAATCATAACACGCGTTGATACCGCCGTAAATTTCACTGGATTGAAATAAAAAACCCCTGCGCCGGCACAAGGAGACGACTTTTTCCATTGTTGCTGCCAATAATACCTCCCCATACATCATTGAATGCAAATCTGTTCGGATCGAAAACCGGGCCTCATGCACAGCCCTCAAGAGAATAATAGATGTTCAGTGCGTTCAGGCTTTTCCTGTGATCAATATGTGTGCGAAAATACAGATCGAACATTTTCCTGATTTCCGCTTTCTGTCCGGGTTGAACATTCAGTGCCGTGACTTCCCTGAGAAGACATCTCTGAAGCCAGAATAATATTTCCAGTGTTTCGCCGCTGACCGCAAACCCTCCTCTCTTTCCGCCACAGCGCGAGCAAAAAAGACCGCCGCTGTCAGGATGAAAAAAACCTCCTTCAGCGCCCAAAGAATCTTTGCACGCCATACAGGTTTCCCAAACCGGCTCATATCCCATAAGCCGAATAAAATGGGTTTCGAAATACCATATGATGCCCTCAAGAAACCCATTTGCGCTGTCCAGTGTCTGTAAAGAATCCGATAACAAATCGAACAGGGGAGGAAGCGTTTCCTCTCCTTCCACAGCCCGGCTGACCAGTTCGGCCATGGCCAGGCCCAGCGTTGTTTTTTCGATATTCCCAATGATCTGCACAGGCGAACGCACGATCGATGCCTTGCTCAGCAGCTGAAGATCGCGTGTCCGCTTGTCATAATAGATCACATTGAGATGAGTCAGGGGTTCCAAACAGCCTCTGTACTGGCTTTTGGGATCACGCGCGCCCTTGGCAACCACTTTGATCTTTCCATAATCCCGCGTATACAGCGCGACGATTTTCGATGTCTCGCCCAATTTCCAGCCCTTTAGAACCAGAGCCTGTGTGTTTAAAATCGCCATATCGACAAATAAAACCTACATTACTTTCGGTAAAAAGAGAGCCACCATTCCAAAATACACCATCAGTCCGAGTATGTCATTGGAAGTGGTAATGAATGGACCGGTCGCGATGGCCGGATCGACGCCAGCCATTTTTAGGACAAATGGAACCAGCGTCCCAAAAAGGGCGGCATTGATGATAACCAGAATCAGTGAAACCCCCAGAACCAGACCGAACCGAAATTCATTCTGCCAAAACGTCACAATCGTCACAAGGATACAGGCAATGATCAACCCGTTAAGCATTGCCCCCAGAATTTCCCGTAAAAGCCGTGGCATGGTATCTTTGATACCGATATCGCCGACGGCCAAACCCCGAATGACCACGGTAGCGGATTGAATCCCCACGTTCCCTCCCATCGCCATCATCAGCGGTATAAAAAACGCGGCAGCTAAAACACGTTCCAGAGAAGCATGAAAACGGCTCATTACGAGAGCCGATACCATTTCGCCTATAAAAGCAACCATCAGCCAGGGAAGCCTCACGCTCGAAATCCTCCAGATCGACTGACCGTGAATTTTTTCATCGGTTATTCCCGCCATCAGGGCGATATCTTCGCTGGCTTCCTCCTCGGCAACATCCATGATATCATCAAAAGTGATTCGCCCTGCCAGCCGGTTATGTTCATCCACCACCGGAGCCGACGCCAAATCATACTTTTTAAATATATTGGCCACCTCTTCCTGGTCCATCTTCGTGTGAATGGCAACGGGCTCTTTGTCCATAAATTCATTCAGCGACTTTTTAGGGCTGGCCAATACCAGCTCCTTGAGAGAAACAACCCCTTTCAAAACACCGGAATGATCCACCGCATAAATATTGTAGACATCTTCCAGGTCTTCCGCCTGACGGCGTAATTCTTTCAGGGCGTCGCGGGCGCTCAACGTTTCAGGCATTGCAACCACCTCCAGGGCCATGATTCCGCCGGCGGTTTCTTCGTCATGCCGTAAAAGCGTCTTGACTTCCCTGAACTCTTCAAAAGGCATTCCTCCCAGTATTTTTTCGGCTTTATCGGGTTCCAGCTCGCCGATGACATCTGCCGCGTCATCCGAATCCATGGACAATACCAGGTCAACCGCAGTTTGGTCGTCCAGCTTTTGAAACAGGACCTTTCGAAAAGGCGGATCGATCTCCAGGAACACCCGTGCGGCCGTCTCCGTGTCCATCTGCCGGATGACAGCCATCACGTTTTCCGGGTCCATTTTCTGCAGGGCTTCCGCGATATCTGCAGGATGAAGATCCATGAGAACGGTCTTCAGATACTGAAACCGTTTCGAGGAAAGCAGTTCCTCGAAAATCTCCTGAATGTTTTTATCCGCTTGATTGTCCTGCACTCAAACTCCTTTTCAAATCCTGCAGTTCATTGCTCAAATCGACCAGCCCGGATACGCCGAGCGCTTCCGGTCTTAATGACAGATCTGTTCTCACCTTGTTATCCAGATCCGGTATTCCCATCCATGTTGCGAGTGTGTTTCGCATCATTTTCCTGCGCTGCTGAAAAACCGCCCTGACCATCTCTGTAAAAAATACCTCATTCATGATCGAATACCTGGGCTTTCGATAAAAAGTTATCCGAATCACCGAAGAATCGACTCCGGGAACGGGAAAAAACGACCCTCTCGAAACATGGAACAGCGTCTCAACCCGGGAGTGCGCCTGAAACAAAACCGAGGGAATGCCATACGTCCTGGTTCCCGGTGATCCGGTCAGACGATCGGCCACCTCCCGCTGCACCATCACCGTGATATCGTGTATCCATTGTCGACATTCCATAAGACGGAAAAGAATGGGAGAGGTTATGGCATAGGGCAAATTGCCGATCACACGCCAGTTACCGGCCCTCAACTGCTCTTTCCAGTCTATGGCCAGGAAATCTTCCGTGATCAGGTGAAAGCGTTCGTTCCCGTATTTTTCCTTCAACATGGCCGAAAGTTCCGGATCGATTTCCACGGCCACGATCTGGCCGGCCTGACTGTTCAGTAAAAAAGAAGTCAGTACGCCCCGACCCGGACCGATTTCCAGGACCGAGTCCCCGGCTTTCGGTTTCATGCTCTCGACAATTCTCAGGGCGAGTCGGTTGTCCGTTAAAAAATGCTGGGACCAGCGTCGCCGGGGTGCTCCGGCCATACATCCATTCCTTGTTGACAGCTGCTTTATGCCTAATCAATTATCGGTTTTTTTTATTTTCTCTGTCCTGCCCGGCGATCGCCGCCAGAGACTCGATCTCACGCTGAATGACTTCATCATCAATTTTTTGAAACAGTATCTCCGGCTTTCGAAGCCGGGATCCCGGGCGAAGAAGTTCTGTTCCCGCCTCGTCCCATGACAGAGGTTTCTCGCCGCCCAGCACACGAAGCAGTTTTTCAGCCGCTCCGGGCAGGACTGGCGACATCAGCACAGAAAGCGCCCGGGAGACCTGGAGGCAAACGTAGAGTGTCGCCGCACAGGTTTCGGGCCGCGTTTTTCGGGTTTCCCAGGGCGCTTTGTCATTGAAATACTTATTGGCTTTACGACACAGATCCATCAACGTTTTGGTCCCGCGCCGCACTTCAAATTGTTCGAAACAGGCACCCAAATCATCACGTGTTTCCTGAATGGCCTTCAGCATGGCTTGATCAACTTCATCAAGTTTGCCGGGTTCCGGGACACGTCCCTTAAAAAACCGATGGGTAAAGGTCAGCGACCGGTTGACAAAATTGCCCAGTATGTCCGCCAGTTCATCATTATTCCGGCTTTGAAACTGTGACCACGAAAAATCGGTATCTTTTGTCTCGGGAGCATTGGCCGCCAGCGTATAGCGCAAAGGATCCGCCGGAAATTTTTCCAGGTAATCTTTTAGCCAGATGGCGTAGTTTTGACTGGTTGATATTTTCCGCCCTTCGATCGTTAGATATTCATTGGCAGGTATTGCCTCGGGGAGAATATAGCCACCGACCTCCATGAGAATCATAGGAAAGAGAATCGCATGAAAAACAATATTGTCCTTACCGATGAAATGCACCAAAAAAGTCTCCGGGTCCTTCCAGTATGATTTCCACCGATCTGAATCGCCGACCTTGTCAGCCCATTCCCGGGTTGCGGAGATATACCCGATCGGAGCATCAAACCATACATACAGAACCTTTCCCCGAGCTTTTTCGTCATCAAGGGGAACGGGAACACCCCAGTGCAAATCGCGGGTGATTGGACGATCACCCAGCCCTTCTTCATACCATCCCCGGCAGTAATTGCGAACATTATCCTTCCACTGACGGCTTTCGAACCATTTCTTCCAGGAATCGGCAAACTGTCCCATAGGAAGATACCAGTGAACCGTTTTCCTCAGTTCCGGAATCTCTCCGTCCATTTTCGAACGGGGATTGATCAGATCCGCCGGCTCCAGCCACTTACCGCAGTGGTCACACTGATCTCCCCTGGCTTTATCGTACCGGCAATGGGGACAGATTCCTTCAACATACCGGTCAGGAAGAAAACGCCTGGAGCGCGGACTGTAAAACTGTTCAGACTCTTTAACCTTTAAATCGCCCTTTTGAAACAGTGCGGTAAAAAATGACTGGGCCGTTTCATGGTGAACGGGAAGGGATGTCCGTGAATAATGGTCAAAAGAGATTCCCAGGGATTCGAAAGCCTCCTTGTTCATTCGATGATAGCGATCCACCACCTCCTGAGGAGAAATACCTTCCTGATCGGCCGACACGGTAATAGGAACACCATGCTCGTCGGAACCACAAATATAAATCACATCCCGTCCTTTGAGACGCTGATAACGCACATAGATATCAGCAGGGAGATAGGCTCCGGCGATATGTCCCAGGTGTAATGGACCATTGGCATAAGGCAGTGCACTAGTGACCAGTATTTTCCTGGTCTTTCTCTCGCTTGAACCCATCTTTTTTCCCTTTCCGGAATTTACTTTTTATTGATTTTTTCCGTTCTTTGCGGTTCTGTATGAGCTGATTGATCTGCTCAAGAGTTTGTTCTTCCTCTTCACCGTTTTCATATTCCAGCAGAACTGAATCCGAAAAAATATTGATTTTCTTGACACGGCCCGACCCTTTCACCGTCTTGATGAGAGTTCCTGTTTGCGGAAATCTTTTCAAAGATTCCTGATAAAAGGCGCCCTCATACCGCAAGCAGCACATCAGGCGGCCGCAGCTTCCTGATAATTTTGTCGGATTCAGGGCCAAATTCTGTTCTTTCGCAAGCTGGGTGACAACCGGTTCAAACTCTCTTAAAAAGGTGGTGCAGCACAGAGACTTTCCGCACACTCCGACACCCCCAATGCGCTTTGCTTCATCACGAACTCCAATCTGTCGAAGTTCTATTCTTGTCCGGTGTTTGGCGGCCAACTCACGCACCAGGGCTCGAAAATCCACACGGTTATCCGAAGTAAAATAAAAGGTGATTTTGTTACGGTCGAATTGATATTCAACATCCACCATTTTCATCTCAAGATGGTGGATCTCAACGCGTTTCTTGCAATCATCAAACGCTTCTCGTTCCAGCCTGTGATTTTCCTCCCATTGAATCAAATCTTTTTGACCGGGTTTACGGATAATTTGAAAAGGAACCGTATCTCCCGCACGCCGATCCACCAAAGGCCCCATATTAACCACGCGGCCCAGATCCTCACCGTTTTTTGCCTGCACAACCGCCAGGTCTCCGACAATAAACGGAAACTCCTGAGGGTTGGCGTAAAAGGACTTGCGTCCCCCTTTGAATTCTATTTCCAATATTTTTGCCATTTCCTGTTTCCCGTGTTTAGCAGCCGAAACCGGCCTTCAATTGACCGCTCAATGTCATCAAAACCAATGGAAGATAAACATTTTTTTCTATCAAATCAATCGCCCGCTCAACGTGAACAACACTTTCATCCGTTTTGTTTCCGGACCATTGCCGGCTCCAGCGCGTCAGAATGTCTTCATGATCGATATTCATAATAAGCTGACAGGATCCCCTCCGCCAGTGTCCCAAATCTCTCAACCATATAATCAGCAAATATAACATTTCCTGTACTTGTGTTTTCTCGCCCCCCTGGGTAAATTTTTCCGTTAATTCGATCCGGTCCATCTCCGAACCGAGAAGAGCCGTTTCGAAAAATCGAACCGCTTCCTGTCGCTGCGTCAAAAAAGCCTCGTTGTTCAGCTGCAAAGCCCTCTGCATACTTCCCCCCGCCATGCGCGCGAGAAGACGGGCACGACCGTCTTCAACATTCCAACGATCCTTTAAAGCCGTATATATATCTTTTTCGGGCAACAGATGAAAACGTATTTTCTGACATCGCGATACGATCGTCTCAAGCAACAGCCCCGGTTGATGAGATGTCAATATTAAAACTGTCCGTTCCGGAGGCTCTTCAAGAATTTTCAGCAGACTGTTGGCCGCCGAATCCGTCATTCGATCCGCCCGTGAAAGGATGATCACCCGGGTCAGTCCTTCCTGAATCCGTAGAACCATTTCTTTTTTAAGAGTGCGTATCTGATCAATGCTGATAACCGGGAGTGTGTTCATTTCCGAAGGAAAAACAACTTCCATATGCGGATTGTCGATCCAGTTCAGCACGCTCTCGCGAATGGTCTTTAAATAATCCGTTTCATCCATGCCGCGCGGACGGGTTGGAGCCGGAACGATCCAATGGACATGGGGGTAATTCAGCTGAAGAATCTGAAGGCAAGAGGAACATTCTCCACAACCGCCGGTTTTTCCTGACTTGCAATTCAGCGTTAAAGTCAGAAAAACGGCCATCGCGTCTTTCCCGGTGCCCTTTGGTCCGTGAAACAAATAGGCGTGTGCCAAACGATGGCGTTTGATGCTGTTCTCCAACAGCATCCTGACTCTGCTCTGGCCGACGGGAAAATCCCAAATCATGATCTACTTCCTCATCCAGTTTTCCGGGTTCAAATGGTTCCTGCCGCTCCATACTTCAAAATGCAAATTGGAGCCGTTCATGCTTTGACGCTCACCAACACGCCCTATCGTATCTCCTCTTTTTAATGGATCTCCGTTATCCACAAAAACAACGTCCAGATGGGCATACACTGTATAATACCCCCCTCCATGGTCAACAAGCACGATATTCCCCATACCCCTCTGCCAGGACACCCAGGTGACAGTTCCGTCGGAAACCACCCTGACCATGGATCTTTCTTCGGCCTTGATGACAATGCCGAGATTTTCTTCCTCGGTTCTCAGTTCAGGATCTCTGTAGCGTCCGTACTTCGATATCAAAGAACCCGGCACCGGCCAGTCCATTTTCCCTTTAAGGGCCTGAAATGCTTTTCCATCTTCAGGCATGGCAGTGACCCTGCGGCGGGTTTCGGCCTGCGTTATCTGTCCCAGAATGGCTTTATAAGCCTCCTGTTTCTGTCTCAGCCTCTTCTGCAGAATCGTCTGATCTTCCCTGACTTGCCCCAGCAAGGCTTCCTGCTGAGACCTGGTTTGGGTGAGAGCATCCCGTTCTTCGGCCTTTTTTGCTACCAGTCGATGTATTTCCTGCAATTCGTGAATCAATTCATTTCGGTCTGATTCAATGTGTTTCCTCTTCTCAAGCAAAAGCCGCATATGGCGATCGTCGTTTTCCATAATTCGTTTTTGATAACTTATCCACACCATCATTTGATTGAGATTTTTCATCGAAAGCAGTATTTCCCACTCAACGAGCCTCCCCCTTTTATAGACAAAAACCATCCGTCTGATCACCTGATCTTTCAGCTTTTGATAAGCAAGGTTGTTTTCATTGATTCTTTTTTCAATTTCTTTTACATCGATTCGTTTTTTTGCTTCCAATATCTCATATTCGTGGATCAGAGTTCTTCGAAGTCCCATCTGCCGGTCAAGATCCTGTATCTGCTGCAAAATATCTCTTTCCATGGACTGACGGCTTTGAATCTGTTTTTCCAGCTCTTCGATTTCTCGACGGATTCGCGTTAAATCTCTTTCTCCCTGTCCATCGGCCGTAAATGGAAAAATCAACATGCAGGCGACCGCGATTGCAAAATGAAAAACCGTTCTCATATCATCAAGCCCTGATCATGAAAAAAGGGGGCCATTCTTTTTGCCAGAATCGATGCCATAGACATTTTTACAACCTCTCCCGGAATAAAAACAATCAGGCCGCTGAGGATTATTTTCTCCCAGGAAATCTCCTGATGAATAATAAAACGAAGATAAAAAGCCAAATACAGAACACCTGTCGTCAGAATTACACACATGCCCGCTGTATTGCAAATCATCCAGTGCATCCATCGATTACGAGCACCCAAACGCTGACAGACCACACCGACTGTCCAGGCAGCGAGTGGAAAACCCAATAAATATCCAAAAGTGGGTTGAAATATGTAGCCGAGTCCTCCGCCCATGGAAAAAACCGGTACACCGATCAAGCCAAGCATTAAAAAGAGAACCTGACTGATAAAGCCCCTTCGGTTTCCCAGCAAATCCCCTGACAAGTAGACAAAAAGAGTCTGTAATGTAAAAGGAACCGGGGCAACCGGTATTCGCACCCATCCACCCAATGATGTCAGGGATACAAAAAGTGCCGTCCATAATAATGCCCTGACATCGGTTCTCATAGATAGCCCGTTTGGCTTTTATGGCCCATGACCTTGATTCAGCCTGTATTTACATAGAAAAGTATTTTAATAAAATACTATCTAAAATGCAATTTGATTTTTCCTTTTTCATTCAATCGGGATATTGCTTTTTAGGGCTGTTTTATGTATCTTTTTGCATGAACCCCGTCTTGCTTTTCATCTGTCGAGCATTTTTCCTGTTCGCTCCCTTGTTTGAGTCTCCCTGGGTGGAGATTCCTCTGGATATTCGCCCTTTTTCCCCACCCGGCCAAAACACCGATTCAACGGTTTTCCTTCAGCGCCCGAGAATAAGCCTGGCCCTCAGCGGCGGAGGCGCGCGCGGCCTTGCGCATATCGGTGTTTTGAAAGTTCTGGACAGCCGATCGATCCCCATTGACGGCATCTCCGGCACCAGTATGGGGGCCGTAATGGGCGGATTGTATGCCCTTGGGTATTCGGCGGCTCAAATCGAAAGTCTGGCCTATCAAATCGATTGGGATCAGCTTTTAAGCGATTCGCCCAGGCGACAACAACTGTTTTTGGGTCAAAAAGATGAAACCACGGAATCGATCTTTCAGATCCGGCTGAACGGATTGGCCCCTGAAATCCCTTCAGCCTGGTTAACCGGACAAAAAGTAACAGCCATGCTCTCTGAAATGATTCTTCTTTCACCCGCCCCTTTCACACGCGATTTCAACCGTCTTCCCGTACCTCTCAGAATCGTGACAACGGATCTGGTTTCGGGTAAAAAAGTGGTGTTATCTAAGGGCAGTCTTATCAACGCGATGAGAGCCTCGCTGGCTATCCCTCTCCTTTTTACGCCGGTGGTCATGGATTCGATGCTCCTTGTCGATGGGGGCCTGGTTCAAAATCTGCCTGTTGAGGAGGCGCAGGAATTCGGCAATGATATCATTATCGCCGTGGATGCTTCATCCAAACCCAGAGAACTTACCGCTCTAAGGGCACCATGGCAAATTGCGGATCAGGTAACAACCATCATGCAGAAAGAACAGCTCAAGGAACAATTGAGCCTGGCGGATGTCGCGCTGACCGTTGACTTGCAGGAATACTCCAATACGGACTTTCGGCATATCAAATCCATCATTCAAAGAGGCGAAGAAGCCGCCATTAAAAACCTTCCCAAAATAGAATCCCTTTTGATCCGGCCGGAACCGGATTCCATTCTTCCTGTCTCTGTAATTTCCCTGTCAGGAATAAACCGCCTGGACAATCAGCAATTAACCGACATATTGAATCTGTCACCCGGTCGTCTTCCATTCTCCCAAGTTCTCTGGGCCGGAGAGGTGCTTCGTCAAACCGGATTTTTCGAAGCGGTTCGACTTTTTTACCGCGCCCAAACACAAGAACTTTTGTTTCAATTAACCGAAAATCCTCCTGTCAATCGAATCCGCCTGATGGGGAATCGTGTTCTTTCAGACTCTCTGATACAATCTGTACTGACTGTTGCACCTGGTGTCCTGAATTTTCAACATATCGACAGAGGTTGTCGAAATATCATCGATCTATATAAAAAACAAGGTTATGCATTGGCCCGTATCGACACAACAATTCTTTCATCAGATGGAACACTCATATTTTTCATCCATGAAGGGAGAGTACGGCGGGTCGAGATCTTAGGTAATAACCACACCCATTCTTCGGTCATACAAAGAGAATGGCCTATCAAGGCAGAAGATGTTTTCAATATCGAGAACGCTCAGCAGGGAGTAGAAAATATATACAGCACTCGATATTTTGACAGTGTCCGTTATGATCTTGATGCTCATGATGACGGTTTTGATTTGAAAATCCTGGTTGACGAACACAGCTACCGCCTGATGCGATGGGGGCTGCGGTACGACCTCGAGCGTCTGACGTCCACACAAGTGGAACTCGTTGAAGAAAATCTGACGGGCCGCGGTGGAAAATTATCTGTCAAAGGTATTTTGGGAAGAAAAGATGAGTATCTGCTGGTACGGTTATGGTCTGATCGACTTTTTAATACGCTTTTTACTTATGACGTCTCTTTTGGTGCCGGCCGCTTTCTCTGGGATTATTATCGAGACCTCGAACAGTTCGATACGTACAAACAAACATTTACGCACGGCGCGATTATCCTCGGCCGGCAAATGCGACGGCTGGGAACCCTGTCCTTTAAGCTGTCTTCTGAAAAAGTTCGTCTGACTCCTGAAATGGGTACAGCGCCTCGTGAAAATCTGCTCATCCGGGCGCTGACCATTCGATCGGAAGTAGACACCCGGAACAAAACGCCTTTCCCGAATACGGGAGAACGTCACATCCTTGAATCTCAGTTTTCAGGTCCCTATCTGGGGAGTGACGCGACATTTTCCCGTCTGTTTTCCAGTATGGAGCTGTTCTACTCGCCTCATTCAATGCTCTGCATTCATCCTCGAATCTCCTGGGGTTCGGCTAACCATTCTGTCCCATTTGTCAGATACTTTAACCTGGGAGGGCTGCACAGTTTCATGGGACTGCCTGAGAGGGCGGTTTACGGGAAGCGCCTGTTTGTCCTGAACGGTGAAATTATTTTCAACATTCCTCTGCTTCCGTGGCTGGAACCGCGCCTGCATCTGCGGTACGACTTCGGTGGAGTATGGAAAACCTTTTCACAAATCAAATGGGACGATTTACAATGGGGAACCGGATTGATTCTTTCCGTCAATTCGCCGCTCGGACCCATCTATATGGGACGCGGTTCCCACAGTGAAGGATATCATCAGTGGTATCTATCGGCAGGCCGTTCTTTCTATCTGCCCTTCCGTTGAAAAAACCCCGTTCTGAAAAACGAACGGGGTCTATTTTTTTCTTGTGCCGTTCTGGTCTTTTGGCCCCTATTCCTGGAGTCGGTTCCTTATTTTTTCGTCTCTCTTTTTATTCCAGAGAACCCACGGATCTTTTTCGTCTTTGTCTTTATGGGAGAAAGATCCTTGAGATACGATCCGGCCCTGTTTGTCAATGGTGACCTGCTGCATGGATTGAATAATCACCATCCATTCTTCCACACTCACTTCATGGGGAGGAGCGATTTGCCTGGGTCCCTCTATTTGACGAGGAATCGGAGAATGGATGGCGGGTTCTTTTTTATCAATCGCGTTGGTAATTCGAACCTCCCCGCTGTAAACTTTTAGCTGTGTGGTAGAATCGGTTTCCACCTTCAGCCGAAAAACCGTTCCCGTTATGGCCGCAGCCGCAATGGGAGCCGAGACATCGAATTCGGTTTCTGCCTCAATTTTTCCGACGGCCCCCCAAATCTCGCCTTCGGCAAGATGAATTTGGGTGGAAACCTGTTTCTCCCTGGTCTCTTCATACAGCCTGATAATGTCCACCTCTGTTCGTGGAGCCAGCCGTATGATATCCAGTTGGGCCAAATCCAGCTCGGCCCTTGATTCTGAAAAGGTTCTGACCTTATCGCCGGATAATATCTCGGTGTTTACCGGTGCGCTTGTCCATTCTTCCAAATGGATTGCTTTTCTTCTAACCTGTCCGTCAATGTATGTGACAATGCCCTTCCTGTTCTGATCGGCCTGTTCTCCCGCGGCCGCAGAAAGAAGGAACATCAGACCGGGCATCCATAAAGCGAAGCGTTTCATTTCGAACCTCCCACACCTTCTTCAGGATAATACCGGCTGTAGACCAGATCGACCAGCTTGATGGCCTCTCTGGAAAAAGGATCGACATCTCTTTTAAAAAGTTCGTTGTCAATCAGAATTTTTGCAACGCGCCAGCTTTCAGCTTCGTTGAGCTTGTTGATCAAATCATGATAGGAGTTATCGTCACCATTAAATAATTTTTTGATAAAGATTTTCTCGGATTTTGTTTCAATAAAAGACCCGAGGCCCTCCCTTTCAATGGGCTTTTCTCCATATTCTCCCATATCATCGGTATTCGACAAAAGGGCCGCCTCACCTGACTCCTCTTCTTCCTCATTTTTCTGATCTCTTCGAATGATTCGCATGGTTTTCGGTTTGGCCGGCTGTTGGTCTTCATTTTCAGTAATCTCATGATATTTTTCTTTCGAGGTCTTGTGCGGCGCTTCGGTGATCTCGGTTTCCTGATGTTTTTCCGTATCAGGCTCGGTCATTTGGTCAAGATCCCAGGTTTCTTCCGAAGAGATTTCCGTTTTATCTTCGCCCATTCCGGTGATGGATTCCTCTGGTTCATCAACCTCGGAAATGCTGAAGACATCTTCATGTTGAGAATCGGTTTTTGGTTCCTCAACGAATGTCTCCTGACCTTCCGAACCGGATGTTGAAAACTCCTGTTCAAATTCAATATACCGCTTTAAAATCATCTCCAGATCTTCTTTTAAAAAAACCGATTTCCCCAGTTTCATTTCAACATCAAGAGCGCGCCGAAAGTTCCACAGATTTCGGTCAGCTAAAAACTGCTGGAGAACACCTCCCTCCACTCGAATCACATCTTCTCCCTTGGATTCGGAAAGAAAGTCTGTTAGAACAGAGAAATCTCTCAGTGTTTCAGAAACAGGATCCGATTCAAAAATGCGCTGCATTACATCACTGACAATCTCACTATATGTTTCATTATTCAAAAGTGTCAGGTTTTTCTGTAAACAGGTTCTCAATACCGTTTCCGCATAGGGCAGGTCGTGAACAATGGAACCGAAAACCGGCTCAACATTCTCGAGAGAAATTTCTTTTCTCTCTTCAAAGAGAAGTCGTCTCATGGTATCCGCGGGCTTAATGAGATAATCAAGTCGCAATACAAGAGCCCGTCGAAGAATCTCGTCAACTTCCCGAGATGAAAACGTTGCCGCCTCTTTAAAAATTTCAAAAAACTTTGCCTGAAGACGTTCGATATCCTCCCTGCGAATCTCGAAATGGGGAGTGGCCTGGATAGAAAAAGGCGCTTCTTTCCGAATCAAAAATTCGACCCGCCTCATAAATACCCTTTTCACATAATCGGGTATGGCCTGGTCAGATGTGATTTTACCAAAACGGACTTTCTCGGATCCCTGAAGGATCCGCTTTTTCAGACTGGTCATTAATACGACCGTCTCATCTTCCCACATATCCGTTACCTTTCTATACATCAAAGAGCATTTTGGCTTCCCAATGGTTACCGTTCCATTGGAGGGAAAAGTCATGGCGTGTCACCGCCTTGATCTCTTTGCAAATATCATGCCTCGAAAGGTCAACGGGTTCCCCCCTTAAGATACCCTGGAACCGATAGTTGCCCGATTCCGATCGGGAAATATTGTCCCCTGTCACCCGGAAAAAAGCGTATGCCATTCCCTGCTCAAATAGAAAGAGTATCTCGCTGAGCCAGTCATGCAATAATAGATCTCCCCGTTGGGCATCGAAAAAACGGGTGGTGGTTTTTAGCGGCCGAACCGTTTTAAGATCAAGGATCAGCGACATCATTCCTTCGGCCGCCTTGCAGAATAGGGCACTCCGGGTCTTCGCCCTGACTGTCATGCCGATATCTGCGGTATGCTCAAAGAAAGAAACGTCTGTCATTTTCCGTTATCGTTTCCATTTTCTTCTTCCTCCCGGATTACCCTGCAGACATCCGCAACATGATCGTCTTCATCAAGGCGGACCAGTCTGACGCCCTGAGTGTTTCTTCCAATGACCTTGATTTCGCTGATTTTCTGTCTTATGACCAGTCCCCTGGCTGTAATCAACAGCAGATCGTCGTCGTCCAGAACGTCCATTATGGTCAGAAGCTTTCCAACTTTTTCTGTTGTGTGCAGGGTTATGATTCCCTTCCCTCCGCGATTGGTCACCCGGTAATCCGTATTGAGCGATCGTTTCCCATATCCCTTTTCAGTGACCACCATAAGCGTGCCTTCGCGTCGAACGACGACCATTCCCACCACTTTATCGGATTCTGAAAGAGCTATCCCTTTAACTCCGGCAGCGTTTCTGCCCATTGGCCTGACATCGGACTCTCTGAAGCGGATCGCCTTACCCTCCCGAGTGCCGAGAATAATATCCTGTGTTCCGTCCGTAAGGGCCGTGCCGATCAGTCTGTCGCCCTCATTAATGCTGATGGCCTGTATGCCCACCTTGCGCGGATGGCTGAACGCATTCAACGGAGTCTTTTTCACCAGACCGGATCGTGTCGACAAGAACACATATTTGTCCGGTTCAAACGACTTCACCGGCACAACCGATGCTACTATCTCTCCTTTGTCAACCTGAATGAGGTTGACGATAGCCCGTCCGCGGGATCCCCTTCCAACCTGTGGAACCTCATGAACCTTCAGCCAATAGCATTTTCCCCAATCCGTGAAGAAAAGCAGATAGTGATGGGTTGAGGCAATAAAAAGATGCTCGATGGAATCCTGCTCTTTGAGTTCGGCCCCGATCACGCCTCTCCCGCCCCGAAGCTGCCTGCGATATCCGGACACGGGAAATCGTTTGATAAAACCCGAGTGTGTAATTGTAATAACCATATCTTCTTCGGCAATCATATCCTCCATGGAAAATTCTTCCGTTTCCGCAATAATCTCCGTACGTCTCGAATCGCCGTATTTTTCCTTCAGTTCCAGCAATTCGTCCCGGATAACATTCATTTGTCTGGTCCGGCTGCCGAGAATCTGTTTCAGTTTTTCAATCAACTTGATGATCTGGAGATATTCATCTTCGATCTTTTTTCTCTCGAGACCGGTGAGTCTCTGAAGCCTCATTTCCAATATCGCCTTGGACTGAATTTCCGACAATCCGAAGGTTTTCATCAGGTTGTTCTTTGCGGTTTCCGGATTACGAGATTTTTTAATCAGCTGTACGATTTCATCGATATGGTCCAGGGCAATCTTCAGCCCCTCCAGAATATGGGCCCGTTTTTCGGCTTTATCCAAATCGAAACGGGTCCTTCGAATGACGACCTCATAACGATGGTCGATAAAGGCCTGCAGCATCTCCTTTAATTTGAGAACCTTGGGTTTTCCATCGACCAGCGCCAGCAATATCACGCCAAAAGTGGTCTGCATCTGGGTGTGAACATACAGCTGATTAAGAATAACCCTGGGTTGGGCATCTCGTTTGAGCTCGATAACGATTCTCATGCCATCGCGGTCGGATTCATCTCTGAGATCGGATATCCCTTCAATTTTTTTCTCCTTGACCAAAGACGCAATGGCACTGATAAGGTTGGATTTATTGACCTGATAGGGTATTTCCGTAATCACAATGGCATCCCGGCTTCCCTTTCCTTTTTCAAGGGATGCTCGAGCCCGAATCAAAACCTTGCCCCTTCCGGTTGCATAGGCTTCGCGGATACCCTGATCTCCGTAAATAATTCCACCCGTGGGGAAATCGGGACCCTTCAAATAACCCATAAGCGTTTCCGCTCGAATGTCGGGTCTTCCCAGAAGGGCAACTATGGCATCAATGACTTCGTTGAGGTTGTGGGGAGGAATATTGGTTGCCATGCCGACGGCAATTCCGGACGCTCCATTGATAATCAGATTCGGCAGCATTGCCGGCATAACAAGGGGTTCCTCGAGCGATTCATCGAAGTTGGCCCCAAAATCAACGGTATTTTTTTCAATATCCCGGAGCATCTCCTCCGCGATACGGGTCAGCCGGGCCTCCGTATATCGCATGGCCGCAGCCGCGTCTCCGTCTACGGATCCAAAGTTGCCCTGCCCGTTAACCATGGGATATCGAAGAGAAAATTCCTGTACCATTCGAACCATGGAATCATAAACCGCCGCATCGCTATGGGGATGGTACTTTCCTAAAACATCTCCGACAATTCTTGCCGATTTTCTGAATGGCCGGTTAGAGGCCAGGCCCAGCTCATGCATACCGAACAGGATGCGTCGATGCACCGGTTTCAGCCCGTCTCTCACATCGGGAAGCGCCCTGGATACGATGACCGACATTGAATAATCAATATAGGAGCTCTTCATCTCCTCTTCTATGTAGACCGGTAAAATTCGATCGCGGTTTTCCGTCATCTACCCTTCCTGTAATAATAAAGTGATTTACACATCCAGATTGCGAACAAGATCGGCATTCTCTTCGATGAACTGGCGGCGCGGCTCGACCTTCTCGCCCATTAAAATCGTAAATATCTGATCGGCTTCCACTGCGTCGTCAATGTTGACTTTCAACAGCGTCCGGGTTGCCGGATCCATGGTTGTCTTCCACAGCTGTTCCGGGTTCATTTCTCCCAGCCCTTTGTAACGCTGAATGGAAGCCCCTTCCTTTCCCATTTTCGAAAGAGCGTCCGCACGTTCTTCCTCGGTATATACGAACATTTCCTTGGGTCCTTTGTGAACACGGTATAGCGGCGGCTGAGCGATAAAAATATGTCCCTGCTCAACCAGGTCCCGAAAATACCGGAAAAAAAAGGTCAGCAAAAGAGTCCGTATGTGAGATCCGTCCACGTCCGCATCGGTCATAATAATGATTTTCCCGTATCTGAGACGGGAGATGTCATAAACATCGGATCCGATTCCGGTTCCAAGGGCGGCCACAACCGTCTTTATTTCCTGGTTGCCGAGTATCTTTTCAAGGCTGGCTTTTTCAACATTGAGAATTTTTCCGCGCAGCGGCAAAATAGCCTGAAATTGGCGGTCCCGGCCCTGTTTGGCCGATCCACCCGCCGAATCACCCTCTACCAAATAAATCTCACATAAATCGGGATCTTTTATGGAACAATCGGCCAGTTTTCCGGGCAGTGTGTCTGCCTCAAAAACCGATTTTCTTCTCGTGAGTTCACGGGCTCTCCGGGCCGCTTCACGGGACCGCGCGGCCCCCATGGCCTTTTGGATGATCTTTTTTGCCACCGCCGGATTCTGCTCCAGATAATCGGACAGTCCCTCTCCCACAATAGACTCGACAATGCCTCTGACTTCGCTGTTACCCAGTTTTGTTTTGGTCTGTCCTTCGAACTGAGGGTCCGGAACTTTCACGCTGATTACCGCTGTAATGCCTTCCCGCACGTCTTCTCCAGCCAAAACCATGCTGTTATTCTTGATAATATGATTTCTTTGTGCATAATTATTCATTGTTCGGGTAAGGGCCGTTTTAAACCCGACCATGTGCGTTCCGCCTTCGGAAGTTGCGATATTGTTGACAAAAGTGAAGATGTTTTCCTGATAGGAATCATTGTATTGCAGGGCCACATCAACATCGATGTTTTCGCGCATCCCGTCAAGAGCGATCGGCTTGCGGTGAATGGGTTTGCGGTTGGAATTCAGATAATCGACAAATTCCCCGATTCCCCCTTTTGCATGGTATGTTTTTTCAATCCCCCGCCTTTCGTCTTTAAGGATAATCCTGAGTCCCTTGTTTAAAAAGGCCAGTTCCATCAGTCGTTGTCCGAGAATATCAAACTTAAACCGGACCCGTTTAAAAATTTGCGAATCGGGTTTAAACGTGGTTTCGGTTCCGGTCCGGTTTTTTATCCTTCCAACTATTTTCATGTCGTTCTTTGGTGTGCCTCTTTCATATTCCTGCTGATAAATATTGCCGTCCCTGTATACTTTGACCCGACAATATTCCGAAAGGGCGTTGGTGACCGATACACCAACCCCATGAAGCCCTCCGGACACCTTATAGGACTGCTTGTCGAACTTTCCGCCAGCATGCAGAGTGGTCATGACAACTTCCAGTGCCGGACGATTCTGAACGGGGTGAATATCCACCGGGATTCCCCTGCCATCATCCATGACCGTAATGCTCTCGTCTTCATGGATTGTCACCAGAATTTTACTACAGTATCCTACCAGTGCTTCATCGACACTATTATCGACAACCTCATAGACTAAATGATGAAGACCTCGAACAGACGTGTCACCAATGTACATGGAAGGTCTTTTTCGAACCCCTTCAAGACCCTTGAGAACGACTATTTTTTTCGCATCATAAGCTTGTTCTGTCATTTTTCCTCGCGTCCGGTTTAAATATAGACAATGTCTGTAACCACATGGCTTCGCAAAGCCGAATTAATCCTGTCGATGATCTCATTTTTCTGGTAGAACAGCTCATTTCTCCAGGCGTCATTGATTACTTTAACGAATAAACGCCCGCGGGAGAGCCTCTGTGGCTCGGCAACCCGGGCTATGGCGGTTCCCACCAGCTGATCCCAATCCGTAATGACTTGATGTTTTTTGATGGTTTCCTGTATTCCGAGGTCGACGATTGTTTCTTTAATGATGTCGCCAAGAATTTTCATGGATTCTTACTGATGCTCCTGAGAATTCAGTTTTATAGGCATGATCAGCATCATAAACGACTCATTCTCCTTTTGACTGAGCGGTTTCACCACAGCTGCACGAACGGGATTCTTTAACGTGAATACTACCTTGTCGTCGTCTACGTGCTTTAGTATATCAAGTATGTACTGGGCGTTGTATCCGAGCTCCATGGGCTCGTCGTTATACTCCACATTCAGTTCTTCTCTGGCTTCGCCGCCAATATCAGCATCCTCCGAGCAGACCGCAAGTCTGTTCTGACTCAAAGAGAATCGTACCTGATGGGTCAATGCGCTTGAAAACAGGGATACTCGCTTAACCGTTGCCATAAGCAGTGATCTGTCAACAACCATTTTTTTATCATTATCTCTGGGAATCACTTTTTCGTAATCCGGATACTCCCCTTCAACCAGACGTGTATATAGTGTCGTATTATCAAAAATAAAACACAGTCCGCCCTGGTTAAGCTGCAGTTTTATGTTACCCTCTTCATTTAAATTTTTCAGGGCTATTTGCACTGCCTTGGGCGGTATAATCATTTGAATTCCCGCTTCATCGAAGCGAAAACTGCTGTCTATGATTTTTGATAAGCGATGGCCATCGGTCGCTACCATACGGAATTCATCCGGCATAATCTGCATATAAACACCCATTAGGGCCGGTCGAAGTTCTTCGGAGGAAACAGCAAAAATCGTCTTGCTGAACATGCGGCGCAGCAGATCATTTTTTAATTCGATGGACCGTGCCTCTGAAAGAGAAGGGTTGTCGGGAAACTCATTTCTGGAAATACCCGCAACCTGATAGTATCCCTGATCTGTGGTTATTCGGACTCTCTTGGTTTCATCAAGCTCAAATTGGACCGGAATGGCGGGCAGAGAACGAATCATCTCTGTAATAACACGCGCCGGAAGGGCGATTGAACCCGTCTGTTCGATTTTTTTCGGTGTCACCCCTGTTGTAATGGATATTTCAAGATCAGTGCCTGTAATTTTTAGTTTTTCCTCGTCCAGTTCAAAAAGAATATTTTCCAGGATGGGTGTTGTCGAGCGGGTGGGAACCACACCGGATATTCTTTGAAGAGCTTCCAGCAGATCATTTTGAAGTATGGTAAATTTCATTTTACTTACCTCCCGGGATGAAAAACGGTCCATATCATACTATTATAAGAATTTTCTTAAAAATAAACAAGAAAAATAGTTGTTGTAGTAGTGCTGTGAAAAGAAAGAACAACTTTATTTAATAGAGAACAAACACATAAAAAAAAGAAACTTAAAAATATTATAATAATATAAATGTTTGTTGAATGATCGTGGAAAACCTCTCCTTTAATGGGGATAAATAAAAATCGAAACAGGTACTGTTTCGAAGAAGAAGGGTCTGTCCACAGAGAGGCCACACATAACTCAGATAACAGAGACCGTTGTCAACAAATTATAAAGAAGCCATATCGACTCTCTTTTTCAAAAGATCGATCGATTCGGATATTTTTCCATGGTTTGACGGATCTTTCATAAAACGGGAAACAGTACGGATTGCGTGTATTACTGTTGTATGGTCTCTTCCGCCAAAATGCAGACCGATGCTTTTTAAAGAAAATCGGGTCATCTCTTTGCACAAATACATTGCGATTTGACGCGCGAAGGCGATCTCCTGTTTTCGGCTTTTTCCTCTCAGCAGATCGTCGGGAATGTCGTAGAATTGGCATACAACACGCTGAATTTCTTCGATGGAGATGTCTTTTCTTTTGGTATTCACGATGTCGCGAAGAACAAATTTCGCCAGATCCAGGTCGATGTCAACACCCTTCAGGGATGAGATTGCCAGAAGCTTGATCAGGGCCCCTTCCAACTCGCGAATGTTGGAAGTGATGTTGGCCGATATGTATTCAATAATTTCCATGGAAAGATCAATGCCGTCGCTCTCGGCTTTTTTCTGAAGAATAGCGATGCGGGTTTCAAGATCCGGCGGCTGAATATCCACAACCAGACCCCATTGAAACCGGGAGAGAAGCCTTTCTTCCAGACCCTTCAGTTCTTTTGGCGGCCTGTCTGAGGAGAGAACGATTTGCTTCTCTTTTTGATGAAGCGTGTTAAATGTGTGAAAGAACTCTTCCTGGGTTCTTTCTTTGCTGGTAAAAAATTGAATGTCGTCTACCAGAAGAAGGTCCACGTTTCTGTATACCTGGCTGAATTCCGTGGTTTTATTGTTCTGAATAGAATTGATAAATTCAATCGTAAACCGTTCACTTGAAACATATCGAATCCTTCGGGCCGAATTTTTCTCACGCGCATAATTCCCGATAGCCTGAATCAGGTGGGTTTTCCCCAGTCCGACTCCACCATAGATAACCAGTGGATTGAAAGACGTTTTGCCGGGCGCTTCGGCAACCGCGAAAGCCGCTGCACGGGCAAATTCGTTGCCTCGCCCCTCGACGAAATGATCAAATGTGTAGCGAGAATTCAGCTGTGTATCATCATCCTGGAAATTCTTGTGATCTTTTCTAATGACACGCGAAGAAGACGGGGGGATTCGGTTTGTTTCAAGAATGGAATATGAAAGGGATGCTCCCTGACCGAGAATTTGATTAAGAGCATTCCGCATGACTTTCGGGTAATGCTCTTCAAGCCATTCATAAAAAAACTGGCTGGGAACCTGGATCGTCAGGTTCTGATTATCGAGGCGCAGAGGAACCACGGGAAGAAACCAGGTATGAAAACTTTGTGGATGAATATTATCCTCAATAATTCGAAGGCAGCGATCCCAAACAGCCTTGGGATCGAAGTTTTCCACATTTAAAGACAGGTTATCCACACCCTGTGCCATAAAAGGCTCCTTTTTCGACAAAATGCGGCCTCGTTGTGTTGGGATTAACCTAAACACTTAAATAATTATTTATTTATGTAAAATCGCATTACAACAATGAAAAACATGTATGTGTATAAGTTACAAACAGAAAGGAGAAAAAATCAGGGGCACAGCACAATATCCACAAGTTGTCCACGGCCCCACCCCAACGTCATTTAGCGAAGACAATATACCATATTCCCGGAAAATGTCAAGAGAAAAATCGATAGAAAACGGCCGAAAAATAAAAAAACCCCCGGTGTCCTGTCAGACCACAGGATCCCGGGGCTTCGACGTGTTTCGAGCAAATATATTATTGTTCATCAAGGGCTGCATGTGCCGCTGCAAAACGGGCTATCGGGACCCTGAAAGGCGAACAACTGACATAATCCATTTTTACCTTGTGACAAAATACAACGGATTGGGGATCTCCGCCGTGTTCACCGCAAATACCGACTTTCAGGCTGCTCCTGGCTTTTCTTCCTTTTTCTATGCCCATGGAAACCAATTGACCGACACCGGTTTGATCAAGCGTTTGAAAGGGATCATCAGGCAAAATCTTCTTCTCCAGGTATTCCGGAAGAAATTTTCCGGCATCGTCACGGCTGTAACCGAATGTCATCTGAGTCAGATCGTTGGTTCCAAAAGAGAAGAAATCCGAAACAGTTGCGATTTCATCGGCTGTCAACGCGGCACGGGGAATTTCTATCATGGTTCCAATAAGAGTTTTTACCTTGATGCCTTCCTTTTCCTGAACTTCTTCAATGGTCTTTTCAACGAGCAAGCGCTGATTCTCCAGCTCCTCCTTAGTACCGACTAAAGGGATCATAATCTCGGGATACACCTTGATGCCCTTTTTCGCGCTCCTACAGGCGGCTTCCATAATGGCCCGGGCCTGCATGGCGGTTATTTCCGGATAGGTGATGCCCAGGCGGCATCCACGATGGCCGAGCATGGGGTTCAGTTCGTGCAACAGCTGAACTTTGGTTTTGATGGCTTGATAGGAAACGCCTGTTGATTCCGCTATCTCTTTTTGGGAGGCTGTGTCGTTGGGCAGAAACTCATGAAGGGGTGGATCCAGGGTTCGTATGGTTACCGGTAATCCGTCCATGGCCTTGAAAATGCCCATAAAATCTTTCCTCTGGAAAGGAAGCAATTTTTTCAGAGCCCTTTTTCTGCCCTCTTCATTGTCTGCCAGAATCATTTCTCTCATGGCCGATATACGGTCCGGTCCGAAAAACATATGTTCAGTGCGGCAAAGGCCGATCCCTTCGGCACCGAACTGGCGGGCCTGACGTGAATCCTTGGGATTGTCCGCATTGGTTCGGATCTTGAGTCTTCTCTTTTTATCCGCCCAGGCCATTAATTTCTTGTAATAGCTGTTTTTTTCAGGATCTTCCGGCAGGAGAGAAATTTTATTCGAATAGACAATGCCTCTTGTTCCATTCAAAGAGATCCAGTCCCCCTCTTTCAGTGTCTTTCCCTTGACATCAAGAGTCTTTTTCGAATAGTTGATGTCCAGGGTGTCACAACCCACAATACAACACTTTCCCCAGCCTCTTGCAACCAGGGCGGCATGGCTGGTCATACCGCCTTTGGCTGTCAGGATTGCTTCTGCGACACGCATACCGTGAATGTCCTCCGGGCTGGTTTCGTCCCTCACCAGGATGACCGAATGGCCCTTTGACTTCCAGGTCTCTGCGTCATCAGCGGAAAAGACGATCTGCCCGACGCCGCCTCCTGGACCCGCAGGCAGTCCTTTGGCCAGGATCTCCGCTGCTTTTTCTGATTTCGGGTCGAGCATGGGATGCAGGAGTTCGTCGAGCTGATGGGGCTGAACGCGTTTAATGGCTTCGTTTTGGTTGATCAGTCCCTCCTGGCACATTTCGACGGCTATTCGAACAGCGGCGGCACCGTTTCTTTTACCGGTACGGGTCTGCAGCATGAAAAGATTGCCGTCCTGAATGGTAAATTCGATATCCTGCATATCATGGTAATGTTTTTCCAGCTTGATCCGGATTTTTTCCAACTGATTATACAGATCGGGCATCAGATCTTCGAGAGTGGGCAGGTGTTTGGATGTTTCGTTCTTGGACACTCGATTGATGGCCTGCGGAGTCCGGGTGCCGGCTACTACGTCTTCGCCCTGGGCATTGACTAAAAATTCACCGTAAAAGCGATTCTCGCCGGTGGCCGGATCGCGCGTAAAAGCGACTCCGGTTGCCGAATTTTCACCCAGGTTGCCGAAAACCATGGCCTGAATATTCACCGCAGTTCCCCACTCATCGGGGATCGATTCAATCCGTCGATAGGAGATGGCCCGTTTTCCGTTCCAGGATTTGAAAACAGCGGATATGGCGCCCCACAACTGTTCATGGGCGTCGTCGGGAAAGGGTTTTTTCAAAACCTTTTCGACTTTCGTTTTGAATATTTTCACCAGTTTTTTCAGGTCTGCGGCATCAAGCTCGGTGTCGTCCTTGACTCCCCTGGAGTCCTTGAGCTTCTGCATTTCCAATTCCAGAAGATTCCGGATTCCCTTTCCTTCGCCGGGATTAATGCCCGCGGACTTTTCCATTACCACATCGCTGTACATCATGATGAGCCGGCGGTAGGCATCATATACAAAACGTTCGCTTCCGCTTTTGGCGATCAGGCCGGTCAGGGTTTTTTGAGTCAGGCCGATATTCAGAACCGTTTCCATCATACCGGGCATTGAAATCCGAGCACCCGAGCGAACCGAAAGGAGCAGCGGGTTGTCCGGATCGCCGAATTTCTGGCCCATTGTTTTTTCTGTTTTGGACAAAGCGGTATGCACCTGATTTTCTAAAGATTCCGGGTAGTCTCCCCTGTTTTTCATGAAATGCGTGCACACTTCCGTGGTAATGGTGAATCCGGCAGGAACGGGAATTCCCAGTCTGGACATTTCGGCCAGATTGGCCCCTTTGCCGCCAAGCAAATCTTTCATGGACGCATCTCCCTCGGCTTTGCCGGAACCGAAAGAGTAAACCAGTTTCTTGGACAAATGAACCTCCTTGTTTTTTTAATACAGATATACTTACTGCAGCCGTCCGATTATTTTTTCAGCATAGCATGATATGCCTGTGGATTTTCCAGAACCTCGAGAGCCTTTCGGACAACAGGGTCGTCTTTTAAATCCAATTCGATCCCTTCTTTCACACCAAAATATTTGGTCGCCAATTCCCTTCGAAGAAGCTGTTTGATTTGAGGACTCTGATCGGCAAACATTTTTTCTTTGACCTGAGAGAAGGATTGGCTCAGGCGATCGATATCCTGAAGGATCGCCTCTCCATATCCGTAAGTTCTGGCTTCGTTTATCATTCCGTCAAGGTCTCTTTCAAACGGGTGATGGTATTCATAATTTTTGTCTTTTAGATATTTTCTGAAATCTTCAAGGATGAACCGGGATATTTCGAAATCCGGTTTCTCAGGCCGGGGATGGTTTGCCGTGTATTGAACGGAGAAGTTGAAAAACATGGATTTTCTTCTCAAGTCCACTACCAGGCCGTTGATACGAGGCTGCTCGATAGCGATATCGGGTACGATCCCGCCTCCGCCGATTACGGTTCTCCCGCTTAATGTGTGGAAAACCGAGCCCCCTTGCTCCGTTGTATCCTGCCACATGGAATAGTGACTGCGCTGTATGGAGCGCCCGCTGGGAGTGTAATATTTTGCGGTGGTCAGCTTGAGCAGAGAAGAAGACAGGGGTATGACGGTTTGCACCAGGCCTTTTCCGAAAGTCGTATCACCCAAAACAATGCCGATATCATTGTCCTGAATGGCACCTGCTACGATTTCGGATGCTGATGCGCTGATGCGATTAACCAGAACAGCAAGAGGAAGATCGATAATCGGCTCCTGAGCGGCTTTAAAGGTTCGATCGGTTCCTGAAGCGCGACCCCTGGTCGAGACGATGACACTGTTTTTCGGCAAAAACAGATCCGACACCTGAACGGCCGCCTCAAGCAGCCCTCCGGGATTGGAACGCAAATCGAGAATAATGCCTTTGGCCCCCCGTGCCTGTATGTCCAGCAATGTCTCTCTGAGTTCGGAATAGGCTTTGTCGGAAAATGCGGACAGCAATATATATCCAATCTGGTCGCCGATCAGATCCGCATAACGAACATCTTCGATCTTGATCACCTCACGGATCAACTTGAAAATCAGATGCTTTTCCTCGCCTTCGCGTTGAATGGTGAGGGTAACTTCCGTTCCTGAGGGCCCGCGAATTCTTCTGGCTGTTTCGTCAAAACTGAGATCTCGGGTAAACGAATCATCCACCTTGATAATGATGTCTCCTTCTCGAATGCCGGCCCTTGCCGCCGGGGTTCCAAGAAAGGGCGGTTCTTCAACGGTTGTTTGATTATTGCGGTTGGTCAGGGTCACACCGATCCCGCCGTATTTTCCATGAGTGATAATATCGATCTGAGTTCGGTCCTGCGGTTCGATGTAGGTTGTATAAGGATCCAGTGTCGAAAGCATTCCGTTGACGCCGGCTTTTAAAAATTCTTCGGTGTCGATTTTATCTACATAGTTGATGGAGACTTCCTTGTAAATCTGCCCGAGAAGAGTCAGATTTTTGGAAATGGAAGAATAGATGCTGCTTTGAGAGGCGCCGATGATCAGTGCGCTGAACACGATCAGCAGAAAGAACACAATCAAATGAATCGTTTTTCGTTTGGACACCTTCATTGTTCCCGTCCTGTTTTTTTTTGGATAAAATGATTTGGGTGTAACCGATCCATACATCTTAAAGTATCTTTTAGTATCTCTTGTTCCAGAAACGAAATGCTTTTTGTTCCGTCCAGAACCATGATCCGGTTGGGGTTTTGTTTCCCGAGATTCAGGTAGCCGTCCCGAACTTTTCGATAAAACCGATCCTCCTGGTTTTCCATTCGATCATCGATGAGACCTGCCGATCTTCTCCGCCTTCGGGATTCATCCGTTGAAATATCAAGTATATAGGTTCTATGCGGACGAAGCGACCGGCATGCCATTTCGTTTATCATCAGGATTTTATCCAACGGCAGAGACCGGCCATAGCCCTGATAGGCGCTGGTTGAATCGAAAAACCGGTCACAGATGACGATCAACCCCGACCGAAGGCGGGGCAGAATGGTTTCGAATACCAATTGGCTTCTGGCCGCCTCGTAAAGAAACAATTCTGTCAATGGCGTCATGGCGTGAAGCGTGCGGTCCAGCAGCAAAGATCGGATGCTTTCGGAAATGGGCGGGCCTCCGGGATCACGGATCAATGAAACCTCGAATCCCGATTGGGACAGCCGGTCTGACAGACGTTGGGCCTGGACGGATTTTCCCGAGCCGTCGATACCCTCGAATGTAATGAAGAATCCGCAGGTCGTCAGATTTGAATGAGTTTCCATTTGCCTCCTCGAAACCGGTAGTAATTGGCGTTGCTTTTAAAGGTTTCGTCAAGCATCTGGACGACCCAGATTCCCAACAGTCCGAATCGGAAAATAAAGGCACCTACCCAATTCATCATGATTTCAAAACAAAGAACACCCAAAATGGTGATATACATCATCCATTTCATGTCTCCGGCGCCGCGCAGATTTCCCGAGATGACCGTATTCATCGCTTTGGGTACCTGGACGAGGGCGAAAGCAATAAAGATGATTCGATAGGCGTAATCCACGATCAGCGCATCGTCTTTTCGAATAAAAATATGAAGAAGGGGTCCGGCAAAGACGATCATTAAAATCAGGATAAGGACACCAAAAACAAACACGATCCGATGTGTGATCCGGCTGTGTTTTTCAGCGCCATGCTGATCATTGGCCCCCAGGTTTTTCCCCATATGGGTCATTGCGGCCATGCCGAAACCCAGATAGAACATGGAGAGAACCCCCTGAATTCTCAGCAGCACCTGATGGATAGCCAATTCCGTGATTCCGATCATGGAGACAAAACCGGTTACTACAAGCTGGCCGGCAGACCATACCAGCTGCTCCACCGTGGTCGGCAGTCCCATCTCAAACAGTCGCTTGACACTGGCCCAATTGGGAGTCGCCATCTCCCGGAACGATAAAAACAAGGTGCCCTTTTTTCGACGCAGGTAGGTTATCGTTATGCAGAACCCAAGAGTATGAGCGATTCCCATGGCCAGGGCAGCACCTATCACCTCGAGCCGTGGAAATCCGAAAAACCCATAGATCAGGATCGGAGTGAAAAGAGCGTTGGTCACGTTAACCGTGACGTTGATCGTCATGGACATGTGGGTGTCTCCCGAACCCCGAATGAGACCCACGGCGACAAAATTGGTGATCAAAACCGGACAGAACAGCGAAACCGTCTGGAGATACTGAATCCCGGAATCCATACCGGAAATATAGGAAGCCGAATCCGGCAATGAGGCCAGAAGCTCTCCCTCTCGAATCAGCTGAAAGAGAACGGGTGATCCGAAGTACCAGATGATGCCGATAGGAATAGAGAGAAGAAAACCGAGCATCATGGTTTGCCCCAGAATATGGTTGGCTTCCCAGCGGTTGTTGGACCCCAGATGTCGGTTCATCACGATGATGGCTCCCATGACAAAAGTCAGGAGAAGTGTCACGGTAACCATGATTATCTGCAACGCAAAACCGACGCCTCCCAGTGCGGCGGCGCTGAGCCGACCGATGAAGACCGCTTCCACAAGCCACATCACCGGCTGCGAAGCCAGATCAAGGGCGGCCGGAAGGGATGTTTTTAAAAAGGATAATGTGCTTCCTTTTTTCATCAATCGTAGTACTCCAGCCCGAGATGGGTGATCGGATCTTCTCCCTGCAAATGACGCAGTGTGTTTTTCAGTTTCATCAGCTGGATAAACAGATCATGTTCAGGGTACAGTTCCGGAGCGGTCATGGGACTCTTGAAATAGAAAGAGAGCCACTCCTGAATTCCCGCCATGCCGGCGCGGGTCGCCAGATCGAGGAAGAGCACCAGATCCAGGACGATCGGTGCCGCCAGGATGGAGTCACGGCATAGAAAATCCACTTTGATCTGCATGGGATATCCCATCCAGCCGAAAATATCCAGATTGTCCCAGCCCTCTTTATTGTCCCGCCGGGGAGGATAATAATTTATACGGACTTTGTGATAAAAATGATCATACAGTTCGGGGTACAGCTGCGGCTGAAGAATATATTCCAGTACCGAGAGCTTGGATTCCTCTTTGGTTTTGAAGGATTCGGGATCATCCAATACTTCTCCGTCCCGGTTGCCCAGAATATTGGTAGAAAACCACCCATGCAGTCCGAGGAGACGGGCCTTCAGCCCGGGGGCCAGAATGGTTTTCATAAGCGTCTGTCCGGTTTTAAAGTCCTTGCCGGCGATGGGGAGACCCTGTTCTTTTGACAATTGAACCAATGCCGGAATGTCGACCGTCAGATTGGGAGCGCCATTGGCGAATGGAACGCCGGATTTCAAGGCGGCATAGGCGTAGATCATGGAATTTGATATGGACGGATCGTTGTTTTTCAGGCCCTTCTCGAAACGTTCGAGATCCTGATGAACATCCTCCTGTTCGATGAAGATCTCCGTGGATGCGCACCAGATCATGACCAGGCGATCAACATGATAATCGGACGAAAAAGACTGGATGTCGTCCATCAGCTGATGGGCAAGGTCCATCTTGCTCTTTCCCTTCTTGATCCAAACACCATTGAGACGTTTGACATATCGCTGATCAAACACGGCTTTCATGGGCCGGATCGATTCCAGCCGGTCTCGTACCCGGTTGAGATCTTCTTCTTTTAATACACCGGCATTTTTGGCCGCTTCATATCCGTTATCTTCAAAAACATCCCAGGCTCCGAATTCAAGATTCTCCAGAGAAGCCAGGGGAACAAAGTCACGAATCTTGGGTATTCGGTTGTCCGTTCTTTTTCCGAGCCGTATAGTCCCCATCTGGGTGAGCGACCCATAGGCGAGGTATTGCTTTTGAATAACGGATTCCACCCCGGCAATGAAAGTCGTTCCCACCGCGCCCAGTCCGGGAATCAATACGCCGAGTTTACCGGAAGCCGGTTGAATGGGGGTCTTCTTTTTTTCCAAAGGATCACTCCTGATATATCAGTCGGTTGTTTTCATCGACCCGCACGATTTTCGGTTTCAAGGCGGCCGCTTCCTTTTCGTTCATCACGGCATAGGAGAGAATAATCACCGTATCACCTTCCCGGGCCAGACGGGCGATGGCGCCATTCATGATGATCTCTCCGCGGCCCCTTTCTCCGCGAATGACGTAGGTCTCTGCTCTGGCGCCGTTTGCCAGATTCAGCACATGAACTTTTTCATTCACCAGTAAATCAGCCGCTTCCATGAGGTTTTCATCGATGGTGATACTGCCTTCGTAATGGAGATCTGCTCCCGTGACTCTGGCACCGTGAATTTTTGCCCGGAGCATGGAACGCATCATAATTAATGATCCTTTCCTTTTGGTAAAACCGAGATCGTTTCCTGACGTTCTGTTTTATAAACGTGCAGCAGCCGCTGAACAGCGGTCATATTGGTCAGGACGGCGATAATCCAGACGATGGGAACGAGTATTTCGTACAGGATGCATCCAATTCCCAGGAGGATCAGCCGTTCCGCCCGCTGAACCATGCCGACGTGGCAGTGAAAGCCCAGGCTTTCCGCACGTGCTCGAATATAACTGACCATAAACGATCCAATCATACCGAAAGCCAGACCGACCGTATGAATCAGGGGATATCGAGGAATGTAAAAAAAGAACAAACCAAGAAAAAAAACGGTTTCCTGATATCTGTCCAGAGTGGAATCATACAGAGCGCCGAATTTCGTGACCCGGCCGGTATAACGGGCAAGACGGCCATCGAGATTGTCAAACATGCCGGAAAGCAGCAGCACACCCCCTGCCCAGCGAATGTGTCCCAAAGAAACGAGAAGGGCTGCTGTCAGTCCCAAAAGGAAGCTCAGGGTCGTGAATGTGTTGGGATTGAGTTTCCATCGGGTCGAGAGTCTGACGACCGGATCCAGAAGTGAAAGGTAAAAGGCTTTCAGCTTATCGGGTATAATTTGAATTTGTGTGAAATTTTTCATTTTTTTTATTGTTTCCCTGAATGACGAGAACAAATTCTCCCTGAATTTTTCGACCAGTAAAATGACGGGTTAATTCGTCAATCGTCCCTCTCTGTATTTCTTCGAATCGCTTTGTCAGCTCTCTGCAAACAGCCATGGGACGGTTGCCGAGAACCTCCCGGCAGTCCTTCAGCGTTTTCAGAAGACGATGAGGCGATTCATATAAAATCAGGGTTCGTGTTTCCTTTTCCAGGGCCCGGATTCTTTTTTGCCGGCCCTTTTTAACGGGTAAAAACCCCTCAAAAACAAAGCGGTCGGTGGGAAGGCCGGAAGCGGTCAAGGCGGCGATGGCGGCAACCGGTCCCGGTACGGGAATGACCGGGATGTTCCGCCGGATGGATTCCCTCACCAGGTAAAAAGCGGGATCGGAGATGCCCGGTGTGCCCGCATCCGACACAACGGCTACAGATCGGCCCGATTCCAGCCATTCAATCAGGACGGGCGTTTTCTGTCTTTTATTGTGGTCGTGATAACTTTCAAGATGATTATGAATGCCGAAATGAGTCAAAAGCGTCCGGGTCCTTCGAGTGTCTTCTGCCGCGATGCAGCGTACATCTCTGAGAACGCGCAGAGCCCGGTGGCTGACATCTTCCAGGTTGCCGATAGGCGTACTCACCAGATAGAGCGAACCGACGGCTTTCATGTTCATCACGGCGAACAGTCCTTACAGTTCATCAAACACTTCTTCTTTAAAGGTGATATTCATTTTTTCCAATTCATTTAAAACCGGACGATAGACAGACGGCAATACGGGTATTTGGATTCCTTTTTCATGAATCTTCCCTTCCAGAATGAGACGGCCGGCAATGGCCGCTGGAAGGCTGACGGTTCGGGCCATGGAGCTGTCTTCTCCGGGAATTCCGTAATCGATTAATGTGGATGTGATCTTTTCCCTTCGTCCGGATTCGACCCAGACAGCCTCAAAATGGTGATAGAGAACAATCATGTCCCTTTCGCCCGGCATGTATTGAAGTTTTTCCTGTAAACGGACAGCCAGGATGTCGAGGGGAGAGCAGACACTGCCGGGCAATTTTTCATCGCTGAAAAGACCGAGCCAGTCCAGGCGGTTCATGAGTTCGGAATCTTCAGACAGATTCCATCGCCGGGCAAGAGCCTTTTTCAGATTCACGTGATTGGGAATGTTTGAGAGAACGGAGACGAGTTTCCGGTAAGTTCCCTCCCGCAGGTCGCCGCGTTCGTCCAGACTCAACAGTCCCAGTTCCGCCATTTTCTTCCAGGTGTCGCACCACCCCGGATATCGGAGTGTGCCTCGGAAAAGAGTATCGATTCCCTGCAGTCCGTACAGATCGATGTAAGGAATGGAATTTCGATTGGCATAGGCTTCCAGAGATCCAATTCCTGCAATATGGAGAAGCCAGTAATGGGCGAACAAGTCCTCGCTTGAGATGTTCACCACAGAGCCGTTTTTCAAATAGCGGGCGGCGTTTCGTCCGGCCAGCACGACCCCCCTCGGGCTCCAGGAAAACTTGTAACCGAATGGATTGTTATTGGCTTCCGGAGCGGGCAATCCACCGGCATAGGAATAAAATTGTTGTATATGTCCGCCCCGATCCCGAATGCCGTGTATGATGCGCATCGCGGACATATGATCAATTCCCGGATCGAGACCGATTTCATTCAGTATCAATATACCGGCATCTTTCGCCTTTTTCGTCAGTGATTTCATGGTGTCGCTGACATAGGAGGCGGTTACCATGTTGACCCGATTTTCAATACACAGTTCGGCAACCCGGGGGTGATAAGAATAGGGCACAAGGCTGATAACAAGATCCGCCTCTGCTACGGCCCGGTTCAACTCCGGGATGTCCATCATGTCTATTTTAAGGGACCGTCCTCTGTTGTGGCCGGCCACGAGCCGTTCGGCCTTTTCTTCAATCATGTCGCCGACCCGGACAATCAAATCGCTGTCTTTGAGCAGATAATCGACCAAAGGGCGGGTGACCATTCCGGCACCCAAAACAAGAACCGTTTTCATATAACGCATCGCCTCATTGAATAAAAGACTCCATGTACCTGTAGGGCGGAGTGAAACGCCCCTTGTATAATATGATAGCGCCCTTTATTTCCGGTGACAGGCGGCAATTTTCAAAATCGGCATCCAGGCGTACACCGGCGATTTCGGGAAGATAGGGCATCAGGGCGTTGCCGAAATATCTGGATGAAGCGCGAGGCAGTTCACACGGAAGATTGTCGACGGCGAGAACAACCGGACCGTTTCCCTCCACGCCGGATTGTACGGTGTGGCTGAAAGGATCGTAAACAAAGACCGGATCATCGGGCTGTGTGGATCGCAATGTACATTCAATGGAACCTTCAATGTCACAAGTGATGTCTCCGATCACTCGAAGCCTTGGAGGATGATGAAGATCATACAATTTCTTAAGAGCCGTTCTGGTGACCAGGCGCGGGTAACGGGGGCTCCAGTATATGGCATTGACCAATGCGGTGAGATAGGGAAGAAAGAACTCAAACCGGGATTCGTATTGATCCGGATGGTCATAGTATTCTTGCAGGTCAAAAGGCCTGCGGTCATCCCGGCGCCGCATCAGATCTTCTTCGTGAAACACGACCTTGATCAGTTCATTGGGCGGCCCCTTTTCAATGGACTCCCATTCAGTCAGCTGGCTGGGCGGAAGCTCCCTGTGCGGAAGCAGGTTGAAAATTTCCTGGGCTCCCGAAGAAACATGGCCGTATCCTGAAAAACCGATGACCAAAGGATGCAGCGAACTCAACCCGTATTGTCGGATTAGCTGACCGATTTCCAGAACCGCGGACTTGGCTTCAGCCAGAGATCTGTATTGATGGGTCGGTTTCATTCTCTGCAGCGGTGTTCGGATTCCCTCCCATTCCAGGCGACGGCCCAGAGCCCACAGCGTGTCAATCATGCCCGCCAGGCCTGCGTATCGACCGAAAAAGAGAATCCGCCGTCCGGTTCGATCAACCGCCTTTTCGTAGTCCAGCAGTGTGCAGCCCAGCTCCGCAAGGCGTCCGAGCATGGGCATGTTCTGTGATTGACCCTTTGTGGTATGTGAAAAAAACAGGTAAAATTTGGATGGAAGGAAAAACGAGTGCGGCATCTCCTTCACTCCGAGAACAACGGAACACGAAGAAAGATCTTCCTGAACAACCGCTCCGGCTTTTACGTATTCCTCATCTTTGAATATGCGAATCGATGAGGGCTGAATAACCGTTTGGATTCGATGCATGGTTTTCAGATTGAAAACATGCTTCGGAGTCAGAGGCACGCGTCTCTCCCACGGGTTTTTGTCTTCTCTGCGTATTCCAATTCGCTTTTCGATGGTCGCTGCTCCCCTGGATGTGTTTTATGAACAAGATTAGAATTATACGCATATTCAAAGAAAAAGTCAAGAACATGTATCTTTTTCAGAAGTTCGGGTTCTGTCGCGACAGTGCCGGGTGGAGCCGGTAACGGGGTCATCGTCCTGACAGAGAAATGGCGGCGTGAAGGTTAAACGCCTTGATCTGGGTTTTTCCCATACGCTGATCATTTCTTTCTCCCAGCTCAAAACTCAGTCCTCCCCGCACGGTTTGTGAAAAAGTATAATCAATGCGCGGCTGAAGCGACCAGCTGTCCGTGGAAGACATGGTGGTGTAACCTTTTTTATCTTCAGTCTTCCTTTCTGTTTTATTGTTTTTCATGGAAAACGAGAGATTGAAGTCAATATTGTTTTCCAGTTTGTTTTTTAAAAAAGGAAGCCGGATTCCCTGTTTCATGGAATATCTGGCGGTCAATGAAATGTCTTCGGATGTCTGAAGGCGCTGATCCAGACCGGATGTTTTTTGAACCGTCAGATTTTCGGACAAGCTGTAGTTGAAGTTGGCCGATATTCCATTCAGAAATGTCATGTTGACACCCAGGAAGGGCCTGAAATCACTGGAAAATGTCTCCTGGGTTATCTGTTGCGACGAACCGCTCCATGTTTGAGTGTGTTTTCCTGAATATCGATGGTTGATCGAAATGCTGCGGAACACTTTGTTAAACAGCGGAATTTTTTCCAGGCCCTGCCATTGTACAGTCCAGTTTGGAAAAGGAATGGAGCCTTCATCCCCGATATTCAAGGTGGATGAAGAGCGGTTTCCTGTTTTCTGAGTGGACAGGGTTTGCGCGTTGCTCAAAGAGTAGTCGATGCTGGCAGATAACCCTGAAAAAATTCGAAAACCCGTACCCAATGTCACGCTGCGTTCGGTTTTTTCAGAGCTTTGATCGGTAGATACATCATCGGCTGTTTTCACGCCCGGATCAAGGTCCCACCCGATCATATAGGCGAAAGAGGGTGCTTCATTATCCAGAATGCCGTATTGGGCATCGGTTTTGGATTCGCGTATATTGATGCTGATGGGGTCCAGTTTTTCCATCATCGATCCGATGGAGGAAAGAATCGATGTCAGAACGGATCGTCCTTCTTCCTGTTTGGGGTCCTCGGTATCGGCTTTCTCGTCAGCGGGTCGCTGCCGCGTGACGGGCTGTCGCGGCCCCTGTTCCCGGGCGCCGGGTTTGCTTTTCAGGGACTGGACCAGGGTTTTAAAATTAAGTGTTCCGCTGAGTGTCAAATTGCTGTTGACACGGGCACTGTTGCCCGATTCCTGAATCTGCGGATTGTTTTCCCACTGATAGTTGGCGGTATATTTGAAATTATTTGTCAGCCATGAGGCGATTTTTGGATTAAAAGAGGTGCCGAACTGCTGGGCTTGAGAACGAGCACGCCCGGGAGAAAGAGACGCGAAGAGCTGATCCCACTGTGACAGCCCCTCTTCCTGCATGTCTGAACGGTAGATGCGTGAAAAATCGAAATTCAGAGCCGAAAAGGGACTGAAACCGGTTGAAATGTTTCGGGTGAACAGAGCCGTTTTTACGGTGTCCGCTCGTCCGTCCCGATACTCGGTGTTTTTACCGATATCTTTGGCTTCGGCTTGAAAATCAAATTTGCCGGGCAGATAATAGAAACGTGCCGATGCCAGGCTTTTCAGCAGGCCGCTTTTGCCCAACCAGGAAAAGGGTTCCAGGTAATGGTCTTTCCCGATGGAGAGACTGTAATTGATATTTCCCTGCCAGCGGGTCTCACCGGCTGCTTCAATCTGGGAATTGCTTTGATCGATGCGCGTGTAGTTGAATTTCCCGGCCCATGGGTCCACCAGCAAACGAAACAGGCCGCCCTGTGAGCGTGTTCGCTTTGAAATCGATACATTCAGCGCCTTGCTGGTATTCCGGGTTCGGATCTGTTCAAGGAAATCCTCGTCAGCCGTCTTCGGGGAAACCAGGATGTCGCTGTTGGGAAAATATTTGGGTGTTTGCATGGTGTTGCTGAATGTCGCTGTCACGGGAATGGACAATCCCCACGAGGCCGGAAGGATTTTTTCCAGCTTCATGTTGGCGTTGATGTTGGTGCTTTGTGAATGGGATCCCGAACCGACCCGTTCCGTAACAGTATGAAAGTCGGCGTCGGTGCGCTGATACTCCGCGCTTAGAGAGATGAAATCGGAAAGAGCCACATCGGCCCGAAGGCGCATGGCCATGCCCTTGTCTTTTTGAACGCCGGAAACCCGAAGTTCGTTGATCCAGAGTTCGCCGGAAAAAGGAGCAAGGCCCTTGTTTTTAACGCCGATGATGAGCCATCGTATATTCCGCAGAGAGGGCTTGCCTCGAATTCGAAGGCGCTGTCTGTGTGTCAGTGTCGAGTCCAGAGTGTTCAGGCTGTCACGGAGCATTTTGATTTTCATTCGGCTCAAGTCATCAAACGAGACTTCTATATCGTTTTCTTTCCAGCCGTCTTGGACCTGTGAAATACGCGTCTCATAATACACTTCTCCTTCCGTATCGGACCCCCATTGAAGGAAGAATTCGATGGAATCCGATCCGATAATATGATCGGAGCCTCCACCGTGAAGAAACATTTTCAAGCTGCGGTATTGAATCAGATCCTGAGGCTGAAAGAACTGCTTTTGGGCGATGGCCTCATATCCGGGAGCCAGATTGTTCAGGTGGATAACGAGCGACTGTTCCTTGGAACGAATTTTTTGTACCGGATCCAGTTCTCCCCGGACACCTTCAGGGGGAGTGTAATCCGGATTGTCATGGGTGTTGATGACCGCAAGGGTCATGGTCGAGTCATCACCTGAAAAAAAAGTCGAATCCAGTTCCGAACGGACTCCTCTGGGTTTCCATTCATTGCTGGTCAGGTTGATTTCCGCAATGGAGACAGAGGTTTTCCGATCCAGACTGTCGATCCATATACGGGCATATTCAATGCGGGACATATCGGGGTTCTTGATGGTGCGGCCTGACTCCAGAGGGATCCGGTACAGCCTCCAGCCGTCTTCAGGATAATCGCCGTTTTCATCCTTGATGCCGCCGACGATTAAAGAAGTATCCGGGTGCTGCAGTTCCAGGGAGAGTGAATATTCAAAATAGTTGTTGCTCAGATCCACATCCCCGTTGCCGTTCAGGTCTTCGGTATCGGGTGTCTGGGTGCCATCGTTGATGTTCCCTTCAGTTCCGTTTATCTGATCATAAACATTGCTGCGGTTTTGGTATTTAAAATCATCATAGCTCCAGGGCTCATTGGGCTGTTTGATTCCGTCTCCATTCAGATCCCAGAAGTCGTAGGGGATGCCTCTGGCCACCCGGCGGCCATCCATTTGCTCATAGACCACATAGGCGTCTTCATGAGGATGAAAAAGAGACGGGGGGTCGTCGCCCATCATGCCGTCCAGGCCGGTATCTTCACCGATGTCGAGCAGATTGTTTTGGATCTCGGTGTCGGTGGCCTTGTCTTCCGTGTCCAGGCGGCCGTTGGGAATTACATCTTCGGAGATCTGTCCCAGATCCACGTGAAGTCTTCCGCGGGTTCCTCTGACCCAGATTTCCAGAAAGCGGCTGTCTGTTTGATCCGCATATCCCGTTGGAAGGAAACGCATAATGCCGCCCCAGGATTCCCGGGTTTTTGTGATCGTGGGATTGGGTGTAAATTCGAGAGTCAGCACCTGTACCTGGTTGCTGCCGCCGTAATTGGTGGTGGTTTCCCGGTTTGGCCATATATCCCTGATGGGTACCATCTCTATCGGGTTGTACCAGATCAGGTGTCCACGGGCAAGAAGAGAATGCGGAGTGTTCTCATCCTTTAAGGGCTGGGAAGCCATTGACCAGTTTTTTCTCATGACGCCCAGAGAAGTTTGCCTTCTGGCGCTCTCGAAATCATCCAGATAGGCGACACCGTCCCGGTCGCCGGTGGAACGGCTGTTGAGTGTGTTGGGATTCGGAATGATTTGAGCGATTTCACCTTCAATGGAAATCGTCGACGGAGCGGAAGCCTGAATAATCGGCAAAGCATCCAGTGCCCGTGTTAAAAAAGCGGGTTCGAAATACAAAGCGGTATTGACGTCCCAGACCATATTCTCCATGGGTGCTTCCTTGCCGACGCGGATTCGGCGCTCCAGAATTCTTTGATTCATATACAGGAAGGTGCCTCCGATGAAGGACCGCCTGTTTCCCGTTTCCCACAAGGTGTATTCGGCCCGGGCGCCCAACAAGGATTTTTTATCGATCGTGAAAAGCTGCTGCGATTCATAATTAATCTCGATCTCCGCATTGGGATTGGAAGCATTCGGGTTGAGCATGGTCAGGGAGCCGAACATGTAATCGATCGTGTAATCCACGTCTTTGGTCATTCGAACCCCGTCGAGATAGACCTCTTCCGTTCCTTCAATGATATTCATGTCCAGATTAAAACTGGTGGAGCGTCGAGACGATTTGACTTCAAGATAGAACTTGCTTTGCTGGTGAATATAATTGGTGTTTGTCGTATCGTAGAGTGCCGGCGTCCGCTGTGCTTCGGGAAGGGGTGATTGAGGATCCGTCGGGTCAAAGGGTTTCAAATCGGGGAAGATCAATTCACCCCGCCGCTTGTTGATGATGTTGGGATTGTTGTCGATGGCCCCGTCGGGATTGGGCCTGCCGTTTTTATCGAAGCGATCCAAACCGAACAGCTCCAGATAGCTCACGGTTTTTCCGTTTACCTGGGTGGACAGTTTTGGGTCACCATCGGTGCTTTTAAAATAGATGTTGACTTCAAGGCCCTCATCGAACTCTTCCTGGGTGATGTCCCGAATACCCAGACTGTATACGTTTTTCCATTCCAGATTCCAGGTATAATCAGCCGGCCTGGGAGTCCGGGGTTTGATCATCTTGAAAACCGGTGCCTGGGATGTGTCCGCTAAACCGGAAATAAAAGATCCCGCCTGGTTCCCCGAGGTATCACGAAATGCAACGGCCAGAATTTCTCCCTCCTGAAGCGGAGTGTTCATGTATATATATCCCAATTCGGGCTGAATAAAATAGTCATCCAGCGGGTTGAGACGAAGAAAATAGCCTTTATAAGTCTCTTCGTCATCGAGATTCAATGTGTCGGGCTCGCCGGTTCGTGTGGCCCAGGCCCTGATGGATCCATCCTGGAGCTTGTAGTTTGCGCCCGATTTGTAGACTTCGATGTCTGTGACAATGCGTGACGGGTCGATAATATGTTTGCCGCTTTCGTCGTAGTTGGGGAATTGATCCCGGTAAAAATAATCGACAAAGAAATAAGTATGCCGCCGGTATTCATAATCCTGAATCTGGATCAACTGATCTTCTTTTCCGCCCTTGAATGATTTTTTCTTTTTTTCGCCTTTCTGCATACTGGCGATAGCTGTCAGGTCAAGATTGCCGATTTTAAACTGAGATTTGATGCCGAAAAGGCCCGAGTTTTGGGTACTGAACGTAACGAAACGAGTTGAAGGGAGAGAGAGAGAGACATTGCCGGCTTCGATAGACTGTATGATCGCATCTTCATCTCCCCTGTATTCCAGCTTGACCGCATTTTCAAATTCAAATGGACGTTCGCTGTCCTGGTCGACAAATATCGAAACCCTCTCACCGATTTTCCCCTGCACATGAAAACGCTGGGTCTGCTTCATCTGAAAGCTGGTATTGGGCCTTCGGTTATCCGCGGTTTGTTTCTGCGATCGGGTTTCGTTGCGCATTCCGCCGTCGATCGTGATGTTTCCATCCACGCGAAGACTCAGCCGGTCTCCTCCGAAGGCGCGGCGGAAAGCCTCACTGCGAATCCGAGGGGATTCGAGAGTCAGTCCGCTGGCAGCGGGTCCCCGCGATTCGGGAAGGACATGACTTCGTGCATGCTCCTGCCAGAGAAGAGACGAACGGCGCTCGATTTGGTACTGGGAAAAATCATCCAGAGAAAGGCCGATGGGCCGTTCGAGAAAGACGGGTCCCGATTTCAGGGACAAAAGAACAGAGAGAGAATCGAACTCCACGGAGCGATTCAGGGAACGAGGAATAAGAACGTGCGTATACTCGTGAGGAGGCCACAGTGAAAGCAGGGAGGGTCTTTGAAAAAGATCCAGGGAGGAAACCGGCTTCCAGAGACCGGGAAGGCGAAACCCCATTTCCGCGCACGGTGAAGCGGCTATGAAAATGATCGAAAAGACGGCAATCAGAACCTTTTTCGATCTTGTGAACTGATGCGAAATCATCGTCTCCTTGTCACGAGCAGTCTGTTTGATTCGGGCATTCCCGAGATATTACGAATTGGATGCTGTATCAAACGCAAACGATAACAAGGAAACGATAGGCATCTCCCGATAGGGGTTAATTAATTTGCAATAAATTACATTAATTGTAATAAAATTGCAAGAAGAAAATCGTTCTGCCAAGAATGTGCTTGCAAAAATCGAGCCATTAATATATATTATAACTCCTTACATAGGGAGCATTTTTTGTCGATTATCGCCCGTTACATACTCAAAGAACATGTCGGCCCATTTATTTTCGCCCTGCTGACCATTGTTTTTGTATTTATTTTAAACATCGTATTTCGCGATCTGGGACGGCTTTTGGGCAAGGGACTCACCGTTGGGGTGATACTGGAGTTCTTTCTGTACAACCTGGCATGGATCATCGCATTGGCGGTTCCCATGGCTGTCCTGATTTCCACTCTCATGGCGTTCGGCCGTCTTTCGGCCGATTCAGAGATGACCGCCATCAAGGCGAGCGGCATACATCTGTATCGGGTTCTCTTGCCGGTTGTTCTTGCATCCGTGATTTTGGCGGCAGGGCTGGAGCGATTCAACAACAGCGTGCTGCCCGAATTCAATCTGCGAGTCAAGCTTCTGTACAGGGATATTTCCCGAAAGAAGCCGACACTGACCCTGGAGCCGCATGTTTTTTTTGACGAGATTGAAAATTTAAGCATTCTGGTGCATCAGGTTGACAATAGAGAAAATCTTCTGAAGGGCATTATTATTACGGACAGAAGGGATACGGACAAGCCCAAAACCATTATCGCGGAACAGGGCACGCTTCAGTTTGAAAAAGAGATGGAATTGATGGTGCTGACTCTCATAAATGGTGAAGTGCATGAATTGACCGGAGATCTTCAGGAATATCGGCGGATGCTGTTCAACCGGCATATTATCAATATTGCGGTTGACAACATGGTGTTGAAACGGAGCGAATCGGAATACAGGGGCGACCGGGAAAAGAGCGCCAAAATGATGAGGGAAGATATTCAAAAGCACGATAAAGCCATTGCGGAACGGCACGAACAGATCGATTTTTTCATCATGCGGGAGATGAGCCGTATTTTTCCGGAGGAATATATTCGGGGTGATACCCATAGAGAGGAACACAGCATTGTGTTCAACAGGCTGATGAGACAGAGACAGGGGCTCAGGCGGCACGTTCAGCTGAATTTGCAGCAGATTCAAAATGAAATCCGTGTCATCGAAGGATACCGAAGATCCATCAGCGCTCTGCGCGTGGAAATACACAAGAAGTATTCGATTCCGATCGCATGTATTGTGTTTATTTTAGTCGGCGCTCCCCTGGGTATTATGGCCAGGCAGGGCGGCCTGGCCGTGGGCGGCGGAATGAGCATGCTGTTTTTCCTCGTTTACTGGGCCTTTCTCATCGGCGGAGAGCAGCTGGCCGACCGGCGGATCATCGATCCGGTTGTGGCCATGTGGGCTCCCAATCTCATCATCGGAGCAGTCGGTATTTATCTGGTCATCCATGCGGTTCACGAAACAACGTTTATCCATTGGGAATATTTCCAGGAAAAAATGAAACGGATACGGAAAAGGAGTCCGTTGTGAACCGCATTCTTCCCAGATACATTCGCAAGCGTTTTATCGGCATTTTTCTTTTTTGCCTTGTCGCGGTGATCATGATTTTTGTTGTTGTTGATCTGGTTGAAAACCTGGATCGTTTCATCGACAAAAAAGTGCCGGGTCAAATCATTTTTTTATATTATCTCTATTCCATTCCCTATACAGTCGTTCTCGTCCTGCCGGTAGCCACGCTGCTGGCGGCTGTTTTTTCTATTGGAGGCATGGCCCGCTATAATGAAGTCGTGGCCATGAAGGCACTCGGCTACAGTTTATATCGGGTGATCGCAACCCTCATGGCCATGGGACTGGCGGTCAGTCTCATTTCATTTTTTCTGGCCGAGGTGGTTGTGGTGGAAGCCAATCGAAGAAAGGAAGCAATCGATGTTGAGTATTTACAAAAATCACAATTGATAAAAAGAATCAGGGCTCGAAACGTTGAAATACAAGAGCCGCCAAACAGCATCGTGAGCATAGCCCTGTTCGATGGAACCCAAAATCTGGCCAGGGATGTCGAGATCAAAGAGTTCAGGGATCATCGCATGGTATCACGAATCGACGCGCCCCAAATGCGATATGAAAGCGGACGATGGGTGGTTGAAAAGGGCGTTGAGAGGGTTTTTGAAAGAGAAGAGGAGCGGCTGATCGAGTTTTCTTCTACGCGCTATTTTGATTTTCATTTTACACCGAAAGAAATTTTGACTGCGGGAATCGAACCGGATGCCATGAACATGGGAGAACTGCTGCGTTTTATCGACCGAATACGAAGGTCCGGAGGAACCGTATATCAATGGATGACGAGTTTATACTTGCGCTTTTCCTACCCGCTGAGCAATGTAATCATCGTCCTGTTCAGCGTTCCCCTGGCTTACAACCGCCGAAAAAAGAATCTGGCCATGGGATTCGGCATCAGCCTCTTGATCTGTTTCCTCTATTTCGGAATCGTGAAAACCGGCGAGACCATGGGACAAACCGGCAGCTTGTCTCCGCTTCTGGCCGCCTGGCTCGGGAATATTATTCTGACGGTTGCCGGTGTGTTGAATCTTGTCAAGACCAGAAAATGACTTGACTTTTGATTCAAAAATATTATTTTAATATAGTTTATCCCCTAAAGGATTATGATAAAGAGGTGATGGCATATGAAACGTACCTACCAGCCCAGTAACCGGAAACGAAAGAACAAACATGGCTTCCGATCCCGAATGGCTTCCAAGGCAGGCCGATTGGTGATCAAGCGGCGCCGGGCCAAGGGGCGAGTCCGTTTGACAGTCAGTGATGAATAAGGCTTTCGGACACGATGAGCGCCTCCCCAAAAAAGAGATACTGCGCAAGCGGGAAGATCTTTATCGGGTCTTCGAAAAAGGAAAGCGGTGGCAGGGTCGATACATTCAATTTTATTTTCTAGAATCCAGGGGCCGACAGGCGGCATTTTGTGTCTCAAGAAAGACCGGAAAAGCAGTGGACCGAAACCGAATAAGGCGCTGGATGCGTGAAGCCTACCGCAGGAACAAACATCAAATCGGATCTTATCATCTTGTTTTTCTGGCCCGGGAAGGATCGGGAAGCGCCGGGATGGCGGGAGTGGAAGAAGACCTTATTCGTTTCATCCAAAAAGGCGGGATTTGCTGATTGACGATAATAAAAAAATTGATTCTCTCGTTCTTGCGAATTTACAGACGGTGGATTTCTCCCGGTTTACCCCGAAGCTGCCGTTTCTATCCCACGTGTTCTCAATATGCCATTCAAGCAATTGAAAAATATGGACTTATGAGAGGGCTGGGTGTCTCTTTCAAGCGGGTTGCGCGCTGCCATCCGCTGCACCCCGGCGGTTTCGATCCGTTGCCCTGAATATGCATGAGGAAAAATCATGGATAAAAATACGCTCATTGCCTTGCTTCTCATCGGTGCTGTTCTGCTGTTATGGCCCATGTACATGAAGACGGTTGTAGGTCCCCAGGAATCCACTCTTCAAGAAGAACCGATGGACAGGGAAACCGCAGCCGAACCCGAGGCAAAACCGCCTGAAAAAGACAGCCCGGTGCAGAGAACCTCACGAATGCCATACTCCGCAACGGAACAGCGTTCCACGCGTTCGAATGAGACAATGAAGGCGGACACGCTTTTCATCACGACCAACCGCATACGTGCGGCTCTGTCCAGCCTGGGCGGGGGCACGCTTGTCGGCTGGGAATTGCTCGATTATTTTCAACAGCCCGAAAATCAGGGAGATCCAAGCGAAAGGGTGCAAATGATTCCCGATGAAGCACAGGGAAATCTGGGAATCGCGTTCGGCGTGGATTTCGGCGATCTGGTCTTCGACATCGAAACCGATACTCTGGGCAGGGAAAAATCGGTTCGTTTTACCGCTTTCCTGCCAAATGGCGGCCGGCTCGAAAAGGCCTATACCTTTTATCCGGACGCCTACCATTGTGAGCTGGTCGTCAAGATCATAGGAATGAATCGAAACCGTCTGGGAGACCACTATTTGATCACATGGAATTCAGGCCTGGCCTCTTCGGAATCCGTTCGAAGCCGAAAAAACGATCTGACGTACTATGAGGCCTTTGCTCTTCAGGGCGGCGAGATTCTGAAAACAAAGGAAAAGGGAACGGGTTTCAGGGAGGGAATCACAGACTGGGCGGCGATTCGCACCAAGTATTTCATCGGCGCCGTGATTCCACGCGAACCCTCGGCCAATGGCGCCGAACTGGAAGGCACTAAAATTAAGCAGAAAATAGACGACAAGAACGAGGACGAAAATCAAAAGGTAGAGTGGAAACAGTTTCATGTAAAACTGGCGATGCCGTACTCCGGCGCGGCCGAAGAGACCCATCGCTTCGACATCTATCTGGGTCCCCTGGATTATCACGAGGTCCGGGCCATGGAAGCGGGCCTGGAAAAGACCATGAATTTCGGATGGACCATTATCAGACCCTTCAGCATCGCGTTTTTCTATACTTTGGAGTTTCTCGAGCGCTATCTGGGAAATTACGGTTGGGCCATTATCGTGTTTTCTATTATCATTAAGGTGCTGCTCTATCCCCTGACCCGAAAGAGCCTTCAATCCATGCGTCAGATGCAGGAGCTTCAGCCCAAGATCAAGGCGCTTCAGGAAAAACACAAAAAGGATCCCCAGCGCCTGAATCAGGAAACCATGAAATTGTACAAACAGCATGGCGTCAACCCCATGGGCGGATGCCTTCCCCTGCTGCTGCAAATGCCGGTGCTCTTTGCCCTGTTCAACCTTTTTCGGACCACGATTATGCTCAGGCAGGCGTCGTTTCTGGGGGTAATTCATGATCTTTCCGCTCCGGACGCCATCTTTGGAAACATCAATGTGCTGCCGATTCTGATGGGCGCGACCATGATCATTCAGCAAAAACTGAGCAGTCAGGATCCCAAGCAGAAAGTCATGGCCTATATGATGCCCATCTTCATGCTGTTCATTTTCTATAACCTGTCTGCGGGGCTGAATCTGTATTATCTGATGTTCAACGTCCTGACCATCTCCCAGGAACTGATCATGAAGCGGAAAAAATAAACCGTAATTTGTCAAGAGATTGTCAGCAAGACCTGTCAGCAGCCCCCTCTCACGATTTGGAGATGGGGCTGAGCTTTTGGAGGGTGAGGGTTCATGGATACCATTGCCGCTGTTTCGACTCCGACCGGTGAGGGAGGAATCGCCGTTGTGCGTGTGAGCGGCTCGGAATCTTTTACCGTGGTCCGCTCTGTTCTGAACCGGCCCATCGGCGAGGTTGAGAGCCATCGGGCATATCATACATGGATAATGGACGGTGAGGATCCTGTTGATGAGGTTGTTGTTTTGTTTTTCCGAAAGCCACAATCTTACACAGGAGAAGATACGGTCGAAATCAGCTGCCATGGGAGTCCCTATATCGCCGGACGGATACTCGGACTTCTGGTTCGAAAAGGGGCCCGCCTGGCCGGGCCGGGAGAGTTTTCCCGAAGAGCGTTCATCAATGGACGCATGGATTTGACTCAGGCGGAAGCGGTCGCTGACCTGATACGAGCGAAAACCGAAGCGTCGATGCGGGTGGCCGTCTCTCAGCTGCGAGGCGTCCTGACCCGCCGCATTGAAGCCTTGCGCGAAGCCTTGATACGGATGTGCGCCCTGCTGGAGCTGGAGCTGGATTTTGGTGAAGAAGACCTGGAACTGGTTTCCGGGCGAGAGCTTCTGTCTCTTCTTAAAGAATCGCGAAAAAACCTGTCTGAACTTTTGAAAACGTTCCTGCGCGGCCGTGTTTGCAGAGAAGGCCTTCGATTGGCGATTGTGGGACGGCCCAATGTGGGTAAATCCAGCCTGTTGAACGCGCTTTTGGCCCGGGAGCGAGCTATTGTCACCGATGTGCCCGGCACGACACGGGATACCGTTGAAGAGGCCCTGGATCTCGAAGGCCTCATGCTGGTTATCACGGACACGGCGGGAATTCGGCATACCGATGATCCGATTGAAAAACAGGGTGTAGAAAGGGCCCGGCTTGCCATGGAAGAGGCTGATATTGTGTGTGTGGTTTTGGACGGCAGCCGGGAATCGACCGAAGAGGACGGAGCTTTGATTGAAGAGGCGATCAGGCGGAAAATTCATACCCTTCTGGTAGTCAATAAATCGGACCTGCCGGGCCGTTTGGACCTTGGATCGTGGTCCCGGAATCCGAGTGTTCTTCGTGTGCGGTATGTGTCGGCGCTTTACGGTTCGGGAATTCCGGAACTGATCGACACCCTAAGGGATATTGGCCTGCAGGGGGAGATGCCTTCGTCCGAGGAAGTTGTTCTGACCCGGGAGCGGCATCGCGATCAGCTCAGTCGTGCCGAAACCTGTTTGGCTCATGCGCAGAAATCGCTTGAAGAAAAGGCCTCTCAGGAATTTGTGGCCATGGACATACGGGCGGCATTAGACCATCTGGGTGCGGTTTCCGGGAAGACAACGTCGGATGACATATTAAACACGATATTTTCCGGTTTTTGTGTCGGGAAATAATGTTCCACGTGGAACACGGGACTGGAAACAGGCGTTATTTTTCATTGTGTTCCACGTGGAACATTCGGGTCTCGTCAGGCAGGAAATCGAATGGATGATGCAATCTTTGATGTGATCGTCGTCGGAGCCGGCCATGCCGGCTGTGAGGCCGCCCTGGCTTCCGCCCGGCTCGGCGCGCAGACGCTTCTGCTTACGATGAACATATCGACCATCGCCCAAATGTCGTGCAATCCAGCTGTTGGAGGGCCCGCCAAAGGACATCTGGTCAGGGAGATCGATGCCCTGGGCGGAGAAATGGGTCGGGCCATCGATGCGGCCGGAATTCAGTTTCGCATGCTCAACCGATCCAAGGGCCCGGCTGTCTGGGCCCCGAGGGCCCAGGCCGACCGCGTGGCTTACGGTGTTTATATGCGCGAGGTGCTTGAAAATCAACCCGGCCTTTCGATATTTCAGGGGACGGGAAAGGCGGTTGAAGCGTCGGGCAAAAGGGTGACCCATGTGGTCACGGAAACCGGAAGACGGATACTCGGGCGCCGGGTCATTTTGACTTGTGGAACGTTTCTCAATGGATTGATCCATATCGGGCTTAAGCAATTCCCGGCCGGCCGTGCCGGTGAATTCCCGGCCGAAGGATTGACGGAGTGCCTTCAGGGTCTGGGATTTGAGTCGGGACGGTTGAAAACCGGTACGCCGCCGCGTGTGGACGGGCGAAGCCTGGATTTTTCCGTCATGGAGATCCAGGAAGGTGATGACCCGCCCCACGCGTTTTCGCATCATACTCGGCGGATAGAACGAAAACAGCTTCCGGTTTTTTTGGCCTATACAAATATGGATACCCACAGGATTTTGGCTTCCGGTCTCGATCGGTCGCCTCTTTACACGGGACGGATCACCGGGACGGGACCCCGATACTGCCCGTCTATTGAGGATAAAATCGTTCGTTTCAGGGAGAAGGACAGGCATCAGCTGTTTTTGGAACCCGAGGGCCTGCACACCACAGAGTATTATGTCAATGGTTTTGCCACCAGCCTGCCTGAAGATGTTCAGATTAAAGCGGTCCACAGCGTAAGGGGCATGGAAAACGCCGTAATCACACGGCCGGGATACGCCATTGAGTATGACTATTTTCCTCCTGTGCAGCTTCGCTTGACTCTGGAAACCAAGCGAATCCAGGGGCTTTACTTCGCGGGCCAGATTAACGGAACTTCCGGGTATGAAGAGGCCGCCGCCCAGGGCCTTATGGCCGGCATCAACGCGGTTCAATCTCTGAAAGACAAGGAGCCCGTCATTATCGATCGGTCTCAGGGTTATATCGGAGTGCTGATTGATGATCTGGTAACCAAGGGCACGAAGGAGCCCTATCGGCTCTTTACGTCCCGCGCCGAATACCGGCTTTTGCTGCGTCAGGACAACGCGGATATCCGGCTGGCCCCACTGGGCTTCAGGATCGGTCTGGTATCCGATTCATGGCATGATCGGGTCATGGAAAAAGCGCGTCTTGTCAGTCAAGCTGTCGAAGCATGCCGGATCATAAAACCGGATCCGGAACGCGTCAACCCGATACTGATCGCCCTGGGGACTGCTCCCGTTCAGGAGCGGCAGAGCGTGGCCAGGCTGGTAAAACGGCCGCAGGTACGGCTTGCCTCTCTGGCTGTTTTGCCGGAGGTCGAAGAACTCATGGAACCGGGTGACCTTCGGGATGAGGTCTTGCAGCAGGTCGAGATCGAGCTGAAATACGAAGGTTATTTTCAACGGCAGCGGGAGCAGATTGATCGTTTTAAAAACCTGGAAATCCGGCATCTTCCGGAAACATTAAATTACGATGAAATGACGTCATTATCCAGAGAAGCACGCGAAAAGCTGAGCGAGGTCAGGCCGCGGTCACTTGGTCAGGCGGCTCGCATATCCGGTGTTTCGCCGGCGGACATTTCGATCCTTTCCCTGTGGATTGCCAGGGGCTCGAAAAAAGAGAGATCAGCACGTGGAAACACTGGCTCTTCTTGAAGAAGCACTCAGGCCCTCAATCGGAGCCCGGGCAGAGGGTGTTGTCCGGCAGTTTCAGGTTTATCGGGATCTGATTATTGACTGGAACCGAAGAATGAATCTGATATCGAAGCGAGATGAACCGCGTCTTGTTTCGCGTCATTTTCTCCAGTCGACAGGCCTTCTGACGGTACTTGACATTCCCCGGCATGCCCGCATCATGGATTTGGGTTCAGGGGCCGGGTTTCCGGGAATTCCCATCAAACTGGTCCGTCCCGACCTGAGCTTTGCACTGGTGGAGTCGATTCAAAAAAAAGCCGCGTTTCTGCGCACGGCGATGGACATACTCGGCTTGAAGAAGATTCATGTCTGTGCAGGAAGGGCGGAAAACCTGGATGCCGAAGGAATAGCGGTGTCCTGGATCCTCAGCCGGGGAGTATCGGATCTGCTGACTCTGGTCCGGTGGTGCCGCCGGTTCGTCCCTCCTGAGGGCGGAAATCTGGCCGTTATCAAAGGTTCGGGGATATTCAGAGAAATGAGCATATTGAAGACAAAGGCTGAATGTATGGGGATCACCGACACACGGATAATTCCTTATGATCCTTACCCCGGGCTTTTCCGCCTGGATGCCAGTTATGTCGCCCTGATATATATTAACTAAAAATAATATTATGTCAAGCGAATTTACCGAGTTTTCCAAAAAAATCGATTCTTTGATCAAACCCGGCCGGTTGTTCAAAAGGCTATTCGAAAACAATGAATTGCCATTGAAAGGATTGACGGGTTCTCTGAAGGCGTTGACCCTGAAAGGACTGGTGGAATCCGGCTCCAAAACCTGGGTGGCGGTCTTGCCTGATGAAGAGGAGGCCGAGATTTTATCTGAGGAGTTGACGGGATTGATGGGGGAATCCGCTGCCTTGTTTCCCGGCGGCGATGAAGAAGCCGACAGTCCGGTCGTCATTAATCCCCGCCGTTCGGGTTTGCAGATGCGTGCCATCCGCGGCCTTCTCGAAGGCCGGTGCAGGGTTGTTGTTACCGGTTCCAGAGGATTTTTTCATCGGTTTCCCGACCCGCGTGTTCTTAAAAGTCAGTGCATCGATTTGCGGCCCGGAATCGAAACTCCGTTTACCCGATTGGTTGAACGGTTGGTAACGGCCGGTTACAGCCGGGAATCGATGGTGGAACGGCCCGGAGAGATCAGCGTTCGGGGCGGCATTCTGGATATTTTCCCCTATACAGGAGAAAATCCTCATCGTATCGAATTCATGGGGGATCGCGTGGAATCCATGCGCCTTTTCGATGTGCAGACTCAGCGTTCTATTGGGAGCGGAAAGGAACTGATGCTGATTCCGGCCCCCATGACCTGGCAACAAAGGGAACACACGATCCTGGACTATTCGGACCGCGGCTGCGTTTTTATTGAAGATCCTGAACGGATTCTGGAATACGGCCGAAAGCGATATCCGGCAAAAGACGCTTTAAGTCCCGAAATCATGGAATCAAAGCTGAACAGAATCCCGAAGGCGATTCATCATACGCTGGGTTCCGGTGACTGGATCGATATTGGCGGACGCAGCTGTTCGCCATTGGGCAGAACAGCCGGGGAAATACGGGAGAAAATATGCTCCATGACGGATACCGGTCAGTCCGTGACCGTGGTATGTGCTTCGCACGAGAATGTCCGGCGTGTGCGCCGATTTCTGGAAGTGGAAGAGGAGCCCATATCAGGGCTGTCGATTCTTCGGGGTCCGATTCGAAAAGGTTTTCGCATTGAGAGCGGATCCTTGACGGTTTATTCGGATTCAGAGATTTTCGGCCGCAAGACCCGTTCGCACCGCGACACGCAATTCAAAGAGGGAATCATACTCCGGGAATTGTCGGCTCTCAGACAGGGTGATTATGTGGTTCATATCGATCATGGTGTCGGACGCTATCAGGGGCTGCAAAAAATTCGCGTTCAGGGCCTGGATCGAGAGTGCCTGGCCGTCGAGTATCAGGAGGGCGATAAACTGTATGTCCCCGTCGAAAAGATGGAACGCGTGCAGAAATACAACTCGCGTGAGGGCCATGTCCCGGCATTGAACAGGCTTGGCGGAACGGCCTGGGAGCAGCAAAAGAAAAAAACCAAAACCGCCATTCAAACAGTCGCCCGGGAACTGGTCGACCTGTATTCCACACGCCAGATAATCAAGGGATATGCCTTTTCTCCCGACTCCGCCTGGCATCGGGATCTCGAATCGGTTTTTCCGCATGAAGAAACCGTTGATCAGACACGGGCCATGATAGAAGTGAAAAGAGATATGGAACGAACCCGACCCATGGACCGGCTGATCTGTGGAGATGTCGGTTTCGGAAAGACCGAAGTGGCTGTTCGCGCGGCGTTCAAGGCGGTGGCCGACAGCAAGCAGGTCGCTGTATTGGTTCCTACAACGATTCTGGCCCAGCAGCATGGTTATACATTCCGGGAAAGACTTTCACGGTTTCCTGTTCACATCGAGATGCTGTCACGGTTCCGCTCTCGTTCGGAGCAGAAGGAAGTGATCGAAGGCCTGGCCTCCGGAGCCATCGATGTGGTGATCGGAACACATCGATTGCTGTCCAAAGATGTGCAATTTAAAGATCTTGGATTGCTGATTATCGATGAGGAACAACGATTCGGTGTTCGGCATAAGGAGCGGTTGAAAAGTTTGAGAGAAAATGTGGATGTCCTTACTCTGTCGGCCACACCCATTCCCCGAACACTCCATCTTTCTCTCATGGGGATTCGGGACATGTCGGTAATCAACACACCGCCGAAAGAGCGGCTTCCTATCCACACCGAAGTCATGCCATTCAATGAAGAGGTGATCGCAGAGGCCCTGGAAAGGGAGATAGAGCGGGGAGGGCAGGTATTTTTTGTGCACAACAGGATTCGTTCCATATACGGGGTCTCCCGAATGATTCGGAGGCTCGTACCGGGAGCAAGGCTGGCGGTGGCGCATGGGAGAATGGATGAGAAAGAGCTGGAGCATGTCATGCTGGAATTCGGCGACAAAAAATATGATTGCCTGGTATCCACACTGATCATCGGGTCGGGTCTGGACATGCCCAACGTCAACACACTCATTGTTCACCGGGCGGATCAGCTCGGCCTTTCCCAGCTTTATCAATTACGGGGCCGTGTCGGCCGATCCGACAGGCGTGCCTATGCTTATCTGTTGACGCCGCCGTTTCATCTGCTCACCAGGGAAGCATTGAAACGGCTCCGTACCATCGAGGAATTAACGGAGCTGGGTTCGGGTTTTCAGATTGCGATGCGCGATCTGGAAATTCGAGGCACCGGAAACTTGCTGGGTTACAGACAAAGCGGTCATATCGACGCTCTGGGATTCGATTTGTATACCAGAATGGTAGAAGAAGCGGTCCGTGAAATCCGCTTGGAAAATGAAGAGGTTGAGACTGCGCCGGTTCCTGTCGATTGTTCGGTTCAGGTGAACTTTACCGCGCTGCTTCCTGAATCCTATATACTCGACGAGAGCCAGAGGGTCAATCTCTACCGGCGTTTTGCCGCTGCGAACGAGACGGAGAAAATCGACGGACTGCTTCGGGAGCTGAGAGACCGGTTTGGACCGGTTCCCCCGGAAGCCCGCATGCTGGCGGAGATCGCACGCCTGAAAATACAGGGAAGCCGGACCGGTATCAAACGGATTGTGGTTGACAGCCGCCGGATCAAATTGTTTTTTCATGAGACCTGGGTCGACTCATTCGCTTCTTCGGAACTTTTTTCCAGGCATATTCGTACCCTATTGGATTCTTCGCCGGTTCCCCTGCGTTTTCTAAGAGGCGATGTGTTCGGGATTCAACTCGATGTTCCCGAGGACTCGGGAGAGGTTGTTGACTTTACTAAAAACCTGTTGCATCGGTGGAGCCAGTTGTTTACCTTTTGATAACTATTCGATGAATCCTTTCCTGTCTGGAGGCGGAATGAAACGAGTTTATTGTATATGGATTTTGATCCTTCTGGCCATCGGCGGCTGTTCGAAACAAAAGACCGTCGTGGCACGCATTGAAAACGTGGAGATTACGCTTGAGGATTTTCAGAAGGATTTCATTCAAAATCGAACCATGGAGGAAATTTTACAGGCCGATTTTTCCGATAAAGTCGAACACCTTGATGCCATGATGACCGATGAGATATTGCTTCAAGCCGCCCGGGAGCTTTCCATGGAAGAAGATCCCTATGTTCAGTTCCGAATCGGTCCTTTAAAAAGATATTATTTGATTCGGCGCCTCTATGAAAAGGAAATTGTGAATCGCTATATTACATCGAGAGATATCAGGGATTTTTATCGAAAAATGCAGTTCGATGTGGTTGTCGACCGTCTTTCCTTTGAAATTCATGGAAGAAAGAGTCCGGACAGAAAGGAATCTTTTCTGGATTATGTCTCGAATGTCAGACAGCGGATTAAGCAGGGAGAGCCGTTCGAGGCTTTCGGGACCGATATGCCCCATGAGTCTATATCCGTGACTTATGTTCAGGATACACTGAGTTATTCGGCATCTCAGAACGTGATCATGGAAACCGCTTATGAATTGAAAAAAAATTCTGTTTCCGAACCCATTGAAACCAGCCGGGGTTTTCATATTATCCGTGTTGTCGATCGGATTTCCCGTCCCGTGAAACCTCTGAAGGAAACGCGAGGGTTTATTCGCGATCAGCTTGAAAATAAATACAATGCGTTTCTGTCATCCAAATACGATGAAATGACCATGTCTTTTCTGGATCGTGTCGAACTGAAGTGGCAGGATGATGTGATCCTCGAAATGTGCCGTCGTTTCGAACCCTATCCGAATCTGTTGGCCGTTCTGTTGCCGAGACTGATGAAAACATGGCCTGAAGAATTCTTGCAGCAGGCTCTGGTTCGATATGAGGGCACACAATTTACCGTAGACGACTTTTCTTTGCGGGTGCAGACACTGGATGGACCGAAACGGTTTATGATTCATCGGCCCGATCAGTTGAAGCGCTTGCTCAAAAGCTGGATTGCCGACGATCTTGCCGCACAGGCGGCCCTGAAGCGGGGCCTGGACAGGGATTCATGGGTGGTCAGCCAGCTGAAAGATTCTCTCGAACTGGCCATGAAGCATACACTGCTGGAACGGGATATCATCGGTGTTATCGACACCTCCGAGGTGAGGCTCCGTGAATTTTATGAGCTGAAAAAAGACGAATGGTATACATTTCATGAAGAAGCTACAATTCAGGAAGTTCTTCTGGAGGATTCGGCTTCGGCCGTGAAGGTTTTACGTTTGGCTGAGAAGGGGAAGGATTTCACCGAACTCGTTATGCAGTATTCCCAACGGGAAGCTTTTAAGAAAATCAAAGGGGTTATTCAGAACATGCGGGAGTCGGACTGGGGGCCTATCGGAAAGGCTGCTTTTGCCTTGCAGGAAGGACAAATAGGCGGACCCGTAGCCCATGATGAGGGATATTCGGTAATCAGGCTTCTGGAAAAGAAACCTCCCCGGACCGCGCTCTATGAATGGGTTGATTCTGTCGTGAAGAAAGACTATATTGACAGTGTGAGAAAAAAGCGGTTTGAGGCGTGGCTTCATGACTGGGAAAAAACACACAGAGTGGAGCGTTATGAGAAACATCTGCTGGCTGATGAAGAATCCGGTTAAGACGGTTTCCATTGTGCTGATTTGCTGTCTGACCGGATGCCGATCCGGCCCGGGGGATGGCGAGATCGTCGCACGGGTCGGTGATGCGGTTTTAACGAGAGAGGCGCTGGCCCGTTTTATGACATGGGAAGGACTGAAGCCGTATCAGGAAAACGTTTATGTGGAAAGATGGATCAATCGGGAACTGCTCTATCAGGAGGCCAGAAAAAAGAAACTGGATCAAAATGATGAACTTCGCTGGGAGCTGGAATTGATTGAGAAAGAATGGATGATCCACCGTCTTCTGGAACACACATACCGGGAAAAAATACAAATCACCGAGAATGAAGTCAGGACGTATTACGATGAAAATCAGGAACAGTTTCGAATCGAGGAGGACGAAGTCAGGGCCTTTCACATTCTCACCCGTGATCGGTCCGAAGCCAATCTGGCCCGGCAGGAAATAACGGCAGGCCGCCAGTTCGAGGAAGTGGCCAGGGAGCGATCCATAGGGATGTTCAGAAACAAAGGCGGGGACATGGGATATGTCCGGCGCGGTGATATCATTCCCGAACTTTCAAGAGTGCTTTTTGCACTGTCCGAGGGTGCATTGTCGAATGTTATTCGAAGCGATTACGGTTTTCATCTCATTAAAGCCGTAAAAAAGAGACGTCAGGGAGACATCAAAGATCTCGGTGATGTCCGGGATGACATCATCCAGAGATTGCGTGTGTCCAGGGAGCGGGCGGTTTACTACGATCTCTTGTTTCAGCTGCAGAACCAGACCAAGGTCGAGGTGGAGATCCCCGGGGCCGGAACAGCCCTCGATGATACGGCAGAATACAGCCCGCGGCAACCGTTTTGACAGAATGATTGAGGAGTGTATGAAATCAACGATATTATGCCTGTTTTTTATGCTGGCCGGATTCGTCCGGGCCCAGGAAGTGCTGGATGGAGTCGTCGCGATTGTCGGCGATGAAATCATTCTGCGGACCGATGTGATTCAGAACGCCCAGCAAATCGCCATGCGAATGAATTTCAGCCCCGTTTCGAATCCCGAGCGTTTTCAGAATCTGATGAAAGATGTGCTTCGAAACATGATCGACGAAAAAGTGCTTCTTGCCAAAGCCAAAGACGATACGATCACGGTTTCCGATCAGCGTGTGGAGCAGGAACTGGAGAACAGAATCCAGTCATTTATTCAGCAACTCGGTTCTGCGGAAAGGGTGGAGCAGTATTTCGGCAAACCCGTCAGTCGAATCAAGCGGGAATATCGCGACGACATTAAAAAACAGCTCATTGTCCAAACCTATCAGGCCAAGAAAATGCAGCCCATTCAGGTGTCCCGAAGGGAAATACAGAATTTTTTCACGACCATGAAGGACAGTATTCCGGAAAATCCTGTCAGAGCGAAAATGCGCCACATACTGCTGGAAGTAAAGCCGGGAGGGGAAGAGAGAGATATGGCCATGAATCGAATTACAGCGATTCGTGAAAGACTGGTTCAGGGGGAGGAGTTTGCCGATCTGGCAAGGGAGTATTCTGAAGATCCAGGAACCGCGCCTCAGGGGGGCGATCTGGGATATATTGAGAGAGGAACCCTTTTTCAGGATTTTGAGCAGGTTGCGTTTTTGCTGGAACCGGGTGAAGTTTCCGAAGTCGTGGAAAGTCCCGTGGGCCTTCATCTCATTCAAATACAGGACAAGCGGGGAGATCAGGTCCGCGTCAGCCACATATTGATCCGTCTGGATGTCAGTGATACGGATGAAAGTTATACGGTCAAACAAATCCATGAGATCAGAGACCGTATTATGGCAGGAGAGGACTTCTCCGAACTGGCCCGTCAGTATTCGGATGATGAAACGACCCGTGAGTCGGGTGGGGATTTGGGACTGGTTGTGATCGATCAGCTGCAAATACCCGAATTCAAGAATGCGGTTGATACTCTGGAAGCCGGAGAGATTTCACAGCCTTTTGCCACACAGTTTGGTCATCACATTGTCAAGGTTGAGAATCGGCTGGAACCGAGGCCCCTGACCCTTGAAGAAGATTGGGAACAGATCTCGGCCTATGCGCTGCAGGCCAAACAGATGAAATATTTTCAGGAATTGATTGAAGATTTACGGAAAAGTGTCTACATCGAAGTCAAGGAGGACCTCCTGGTTTTCGGTGAGGATTCATGAGGCCGGAGAAGGATTTTGCTTAAGAGAGTTATTCCCCTGTGTTATTGATTAAGAACCGGCCGAGCGGAGGACAATCGTCAGCCTGATTAATGCGGTATTTTCCTCTCTATTCGGTTCATCGGGTTTCATTTTCCACACACAGTACGATGCGTCTTTCCGGCCGGCCCGGAGGTGAACAGGGTTAGGCGTCATGTAGAGAATCGAATGCCGCAGATCATCCTGGAGTATACTTCAAATCTGCCGGATCCCGAGGAGAAACCGCTTTTGCTGTCCATTCACCGTGTCTTGCAGAATACGGCGAGTATTTCCATTGAAAACTGCAAAAGCCGTATTCTAAAACAGGATCGTTTTCTGATTGGTGAGGGTGAATCGGATCGGGCTTTTGTTCATTTACAGGTTCGGTTTCTTGAAGGGAGAAAAGAAGAAGTCAAGGAAGCGGTCGGCAAACGGCTTCTTGAACTGCTTGATTTGCATTTTCAAACCGATTCTGAATGTCGGCTACAGATTACCGTCGAGTTAAGCGATATCAAACGGGCCGCTTATTTCAAGCGTTCGCAGCCCCCTGATCAGACAAGCGGGCGGTGAAACGGTCTCTGCTGAATGTCAGGAAGGCTTCATTGGCCGGGGAATACAGCCGGAACATCCATAAGAATACGTTAACGGTCGGAATGCAAGCGCTGGAAAAGCAAATTCAATCCATATTAAGCAGCCTCTATCCGCCTGAAGAGGCCGGGAAAGCGGCGGGTCTTTTGGTTCGATGGATCGATGAAGCCCGGTCTCTTTCTCCGAATCGGATTCCTGATCCGGGCTGGTCTTCCAGGGATATTGTTCTTGTAACCTATGCCGATACGTTGAGTCGGAAGGGTCAATATCCGCTCCAGACCCTTTCAGAGTTTCTCATGTCCCGCTGCGAAGACATCGTTTCCACGATTCATGTTCTCCCCTTTTTCCCCTATTCATCCGATGACGGTTTCGCAGTCGAAGACTTCTCGTCCGTGAATCCACCTCTGGGCTCCTGGCGGCATATCGAGAGACTCAGCCAAAATTTTCGAATCATGGCCGACCTGGTACTGAATCATGTCTCTTCCCGGTCCGGCTGGTTCGCCTCCTATTTAAAAGGCGAAGAAGGATTTCAAAATCTGGCTATTGAAGTGAGCCCTCAAGCCGATCTGTCACGGATCGTTCGGCCCAGGGAGACATCGCTTCTGACGCCCTTTGTCAAGGCGGATGGAACCCGGGTTCACCTGTGGACGACCTTTGGACCCGATCAGGTGGATTTGAATTATCAAAGCCCTGATGTGCTGCTGAAGATGATGGACGTTCTCTTTCTCTATCTTCGGCATGGAATTTCCATGTTCAGACTGGATGCGGTTGCCTATCTGTGGAAATGTTCCGGATCGGCCGGCATTCATTTGAAGGAGACGCATGCCCTCATTAAGCTGATACGCCTGATAGTCACCGCCGTCAGGAAAGACGCGATTCTGGTCACGGAAACCAACGTGCCTCATGAGGAGAACATTCAATATTTCGGCGATGGAGAGGATGAGGCCCACCTCGTGTATAATTTTACTTTGCCGCCGCTTTTGCTCCATGCGTTCATTTACGGCGATACTCGAACACTGAGCCGGTGGGCATCGACTCTTAGGACTCTGTCCGGTCATACGACTTTCCTGAATTTCACGGCTTCTCATGACGGTATCGGTGTCAGACCCCTGGAAGGGATCGTGGAACCCGATGAGCTGCGGCGGATCATCCGAAGAATCCGGGAGAACGGCGGAAAGATTTCGTATCGCCGGGATTTTAACGGAAACCGCGTTCCCTATGAATTGAATATCACCTATATCGATGCTCTCAACGGACCGGAAACCCGAAATGAAGCCGATCTGGCCCGGCGCTTCCTGGCTTCACAGTCCGTGCCTTTGATATTACCGGGAATTCCCGCGGTCTATATTCACAGCCTTTTGGGTTCCCGAAACTGGCTGGAGGGAGTCCGGCAACGGGGGATTGCCCGGGCGATCAACCGTGAAAAATTGGATATGGATGAAGTGAATCAGGCGACACAATGTTCGGATTCTTTTCGATTTCGCGTTTTTCAGGGGCTTTCGAAAATGCTCAGGACGAGAAGAGAACAGCCTGCCCTGGATCCCCAGGCATCGTGTGAGGTGCTGAAGATCGATCCCCGTCTGTTTGCCGTACGGCGTTCGTGTCCGCAGCAGACTCTTTTGGCAGTGGTGAATGTCACGTATCAAAACTGGATTACAAGTCTTCCTGCGGACGGAATTTCACAAAAAGGATTCTGTGTGCTGAACAAGAAGACAATCGACATGAATCGTGTTGAAATCGGCCCCCATGAAATTTTCTGGATTCAACCGGGCTGTCTGGAGGAGAATTCAAATGAAAAGTAATTTCTCCGAGCTAAAGCAGACTGTGGATAAGATTATGTCGATCAGAGAAATCATCCTTACCAATGTTGTGCTGATCGGACAGACACCCAGCCAGGCACATTCGGATGAAAGCAAAAGCAATTCGATTCGATCTCAAATGTTTTTGGATCGTCTGGCCGAGACGCAGCCTGATGAACTGACGACGGATTTTCATGGAAATCCCCTGGCTTTGTTCAAGGGTGCGTCGGCACGGTCACATCCCATCATGCTGGTGGCCCATATGGATACGGCTCTGGGGATGGAATCGGAGTGTCATTATCAGGTGAGCGAAGACTATCTGATTGGTCCCGGACTCATCGACAATTCACTGGGTGTGGGGGTTCTGATTTCCATTCCCGATATTCTCAAAACACTGGAGATCAAACTGAAATCGGATCTGGTTCTCATCGGATTGCCGGAATCATTGAGAGACAGCAATTTGAAGAGCATACGCAATTTTCTTTCCGCCTGGAAGAGCCCGGTCAAGGCGGCTGTGTGTATCGAAGGAGGAGAGATCGGACGGTTGAACTACTTTTCAAAAGGCATGATACGCGCGGAGATCCTGTGCGATATCCCCCAGGAAATCGGTTATACGGACAAGTACGGTTTAAATGCCATTATTGTCATGAACGAAGTCATCAACCGGGTTCTGGCCATCCGCCTTCCCCTCAGGCCGCAGACCAATATCGTGCTGGGGGAGATTCACAGCGGATACAAACACGGAGAGCTTCCGTTGTACGCGCGTCTGGGATTTGAGATTCACAGTGACTCCGATGATATGGTGGAGGATACTTTCGGCAGAATCCTGGAGATCAGCGATGATCTGTCGCATAAATTCAGCGCTCAAATACGGCTCAGGAAGATCAGTTCCGTAAAGGCGGCGCATTTGCATTTCCATCATCCCATGATCAAGGCGGCGATTCGGGTCATGGAGGCGCTGGAAATCAAGCCGATTATTGAATCCAGCGAGTCGGAACTTTCGGTTTTTCTTTCACATCGAATACCGGCCATCACCCTGGCCATTGCCCACGGTTTGAATCCCCAGAAAGAGAATGAACAGATATTCATACCGTCTATTTACAAGGGCATCGCCCAGCTTGTCGGGGTGATCAAGGCCATCGATGAGGAGGGGGTCAAATGACGAGCGATCATTGGCTGAATACCCATACATTTCATTATTCCGACTTTTCTGATCTGAACAAGCTGGTGGAGATCAAGGAGAAAAAGAAGTTGACCGTTTCTTTGTGCTTCCCCACGTTGAACGAGGAAAAAACCATAGCCAAAGAGATCATTATCATGAGATCGGAATTGGTGTTGAAATCACCCCTTATCGATGAAATTCTTGTCATCGATTCCGGTTCAACAGATAATACGGTGCCTGTAGCCAGAGAATACGGGGCGGATGTTTATATTGCCGATGACATTCTTCCCGAGCTGCCGGAAAAGTATAAAGGGAAAGGAGAGAATCTCTGGAAAGCGCTTTATGTGGCAAAGGGCGACATCATCGTTTATCTGGATGCGGATATCAAGAATATTCATCATCGGTTTGCCTATGGGCTGATCGGTCCGCTCCTGTTAAAGAAGGATATCAAATTCACCAAGGCTTTTTATGATCGGCCCATTTCCGAAGAGACGGGGGTTATTCGTCCTTCAGGAGGGGGCAGAGTCACCGAGCTGGTTACCAGACCCCTTTTTTCACTGTTGTATCCGGGACTGGCACAGATCATTCAGCCTCTTTCCGGTGAATACGCCGCATACCGGGAAATTCTGGATCGGCTGAATTTTCCCATCGGATATGGCGTGGAGACCGGCATGCTTCTCGAGATTTATGACCGGTGGGGCCTGGACGTGATGGCTCAGGTCGATTTGGACAAGCGTATCCACCGCAATCAGGATACCCTGGCCCTGGGACGCATGTCTTTCAGCATTCTTCATACCTTTTTCAAGTTTGCGCAAAATCGAAAACTGATTGCTCTGAATCAGCCCCTTCATGACCGGTTGATACAGTACCAGGCGGCCGATGATATTTATATGCCGAAAACACATCAGTTGAAGCATCAGGTGCGACCACCCATGATTGAACTGGAAACGTACAGAAAACGGTTTCCAAAAAGGAAAAAGGCCTTTAAGGCGGCGTCCGGGCCATGAAAGTCGCGTATTTACATTATCATTTGAAACCTGGCGGAGTCACCACGGTGATTCAACATCAGATACGGGCCGTGCAGAATGTCGCTGATGTGATGGTTTTTTCATCCACTCCATTTATCGAATCTCCTGAAATTCCCGTGAAACAGATCCCCTGGCTTGCCTACGACTCGGACATCATAGAGCCCGTTCGGTCTGAAAAGCTGGCGGACATCATGGAGCTGGAGATGAAACGCCGTTGGGGTTCTCTGTGTGATGTTCTGCATGTACATAATCCCACCCTGGGAAAGAACCGGGGACTCAGGGATGCGCTCATTCGCCTGCGGGACCGGGGCTGCCCACTGCTTCTTCAGATCCATGATTTCGCCGAAGACGGAAGACCCCGGCTTTACGATCCGGATTCCTATCTCGAAGATGTGCATTACGGGGTGATCAATGCCAGGGATCAGTCCGTTCTTCTTGATGCGGGACTCAAGCCGGAAGGGCTTCATCGGCTGGATAATCGAGTCCGTGAATTTCCGTTCCATGAATCCGAAGAGGGCGACACGCTGATCTATCCGGTGCGGGCTATTCGGCGAAAAAATGTGGGTGAAGCCATATTTGTCCATCAATGGCTTGGTTTTCACGGATCCCTGGGAATCACTCTGCCGGCCAACAGTGTTTCGGACAGGGTTATACAGAAAGACTGGGAGCGTTTTGTCCGCGAAAAGGCGTTTTCTGTTCATTTTGACATCGGAATCCATAATGATTTCAATGGGTTGATGCAGGATGCCTTTTTGGTCATTACCACGAGTGTCAACGAAGGTTTCGGTTTTTCGTTTTTGGAACCCTGGACAGCCGGAAAGGCCGTGATCGGACGCCGGCTTTCGGTATGTGATGATTTCAAGGAACACGGTGTTGATTTGGACCATCTTTATACTCGGCTGCTCATTCCCGCTGAATTTTTCGATATCGGATCATTTCAAAAACGCTATGCGGCGGCTCTGAAACGGGCGATGGCGGCCTTTGGACGCGCTTTGCTTCCTGAAGCGGTCGATTCTTCGCTGAACACGTTAACTGCCGCCGGATCCATCGATTTTGGCCGGCTGGATGAGACGGCGCAGAGAGAGGCGATCACATATCTGGTAAAAGAGAGATCGGCGAAAAGGATAATCAGCGGATTGAACCCGCATCGCCGTCTCTTCCAACCGGACCGGGACCTTCGAAAAAAAATCAGCAAGAACGCGCAAACCGTCAGGGAGCATTGGGGAGAAAACGCTTTCAGAAAGCGGCTTCTGGCAGCATACGATGCGGTTATAAAGGGCCGCGTCAAACAGCGGATCGACACCGAAGCCGTTCTGAAGGCCTTTCTCCGACCACGGGATTTCACAATGATACGATGGAACAATGAATAGATTCGAAAAAAGACTTGCCGCTCTGATACGGGAGAATTCATTCCCCATGCAGCCAGTGCAAACGGACGTTGATCCGGTTTTGAAACCCCTGAACCCTATTCGGGCGGTACTCTATGATGTGTATGGGACTCTTTTTATCAGCGCTTCCGGGGATCTGGGAAAGAATGTATTGCAAAATGAAACAGCGGACCGCTTATTTAAACAATATCGTTTGGATTCGACCCTCTCTGCCGGGGAACTGGCCCGCCGATTTGAAGCCGAGATTCGAAAAGCGCATCACTCCGAAAAAGCGAGAGGTGCCGACTTCCCCGAGGTTCGCTATGATGTTCTGTGGCAGAACATACTGGGGACTCAGAATACGGAGACAGCGCGAATCTGGGCCCTTGTCTATGAGTTGGCCGTCAATCCGGTATTTCCTATGCCCTTTGCCAAAGAGGTGATCGAGGGTTTGAAACGATCGGGGATGCGTCAGGGCTTGATATCAAACGCCCAGTTTTTTACACCTCTGCTGTTTCCAGCCTTGATGCAGGCGGACATGGAAACGCTGGGAATCGACCCCGAACTGGTGTTTTTTTCCTGTCAATGGGGAAGAGCCAAGCCTTCTCCCCTCCTTTTCAAAGAGGCTTTGGAACGGTTATTGCATTTTCACGTTCAGCCGGAAACGGTTCTTTTCATCGGGAATGATATGCTGAACGATATTCTGCCGGCCCGGTCAGCCGGTTTTTGCACGGCGTTATTTGCCGGTGACCGGCGGTCTTTACGGCTGCGAAGAGACATGGAAAAATGCCGGAATCTGTCGCCGGATCTGGTCATTACGGAATGGAATCAACTGCTTGACTGCCTGAAGGAGCCTTAATGTATCAAAATACGCGAATGAAACATGTAGGATTTATTTCAACCCGGTTTCATGGGACGGACGGAGTGTCCATGGAAGCGGCCAAATGGGTGGAAGTTTTTGAAAACATGCGGTTTGATTGTTATTTCTTTTCCGGTCTCTCCGATTGGAATCCGAAAAAGAGCATGATCGTTCCTGAAGCTTTTTTCGGGCATCCACGCATCAAATCCCTTCACGAACATTTTTTCGGCATCAAGGCGCGGCGTGTCGAGTACACGGAGGAAATACACGCTATCCGGAAAGAGTTGAAAGAGGCTCTGTATCGATTTATCCGCAAGTTTGATATTGATTTGCTGATTATCGAAAATGCGATCTCCATTCCCCTGCATATTCCCCTTGGGCTGGCTGTTACGGAATTGATTACGGAGACCAATATTCCCGCGGTGGGACATCATCACGATTTTTACTGGGAGCGTGAACGATTTATGGTCAACTGTGTCAATGATTACATCACGATGGCCTTTCCGCCGAGTCTGAATTCGCTGATACATGTGGTGATTAATTCGGAAGCGAGAAAGATGCTGAGCTACCGGCGCGGTCTGTCTTCCTACATTGTTCCCAATGTGTTCAATTATGATCAAAAAGCCCCGGGCATCGATGATTACAACAAAGGCCTGAAACAGGACATCGGTCTTGAAGAAGACGATCTCCTGTTCCTTCAGCCCACGCGCATTATCCAGCGGAAGGGAATTGAGAGTGCGATCGAAATGGTTCACCGTCTGAACAATCCGAAGATCAAACTGGTAATCACGCATTCCGGAAAAGACGAGGGCACCGCCTATTATAACCGAATAATAAGCTATGCCGATCTGCTCAAGGTTCCACTCGTCATCCGGCCCGAAAAATTCGGCAGCCATCGATCAATGGGGCCTGACGGAGAAAAAATATACAGCATATGGGATATATACCCTCACGCCGATCTGGTGACCTATCCTTCCTCTTATGAAGGCTTTGGAAACGCGTTTCTGGAGGCCGTTTTTTTCCGGAAACCCGTTCTCGTCAACCGCTACTCCATCTATCAGTCCGATATCGAACCCCTCGGGTTCGATGTGATCGCCATGAATCATTATATCAGTGATGAAGTCCTGGCATCGGTACAGGATATTCTGCGGGATGAAAAACGCAGGCTGGCTATGGTGGATAAAAATTATGAATTGGCGTCCCGGCATTTTTCCTATGAGATTCTTGTACAGAAGATCAAGACATTGCTGCTTCATTTCGGACATATTTAAATCTGTCCGGATCGATTATTTCCTTCCAGTGGCTTGATGACACACGGATCATCGGTCTCTCCTGAAATGCATTCATCGCTTTGAAACGGAAATTTTTTTTTTTACATTCATGGTATAATGCATGGTCGATCAATTGACGGGGTCCTTCTTTATGGAATTATCGATTATTGATTCATCGCTTTTTACCTGGGTTCTCGTGCCCCTTTTCATCTTTCTGGCAAGGATCTGTGACGTCACGATCGGTACGATCCGAATTCTTTTTCTTTCCCGGGGCGACAAGCTTCTTGCTCCCATTCTTGGATTTTTCGAGGTTCTCATCTGGTTACTGGCCATCGGGCAGATTATGCAGAATCTTTCCAATATTCTGTGTTATCTGGCCTACGCGTCGGGATTCGCGTTCGGTAATTTTGTGGGGATCATCATTGAAGAGAAACTGGCCCTGGGAAAGATCATTGTTCGTATCATTACCCAGAAGGATGCCACCGAGCTTATCGATTCATTGAGGAGTTCCGGATTCGGGGTTACCTCAATAAAGGCCCGAGGAGCCCAGGGACGGGTTCATGTGCTTTACTCGATCATCGAGCGATGTGATATCGACCGGATAATAAAAAACATTCATCGGTTCAATCCCAGAGCCTTTTATACGCTTGAAGATGTTCGGTATGTCAAGGAGGGAATTTTCCCGGAACGGTCTAAATACTGGAGGAATCGGTGGATCAAACCGCCGCGTTTCTATCGCCGGCTTCGCATTTTCAGGAGGCAGGTGTTTCAGAGAAAAGCAAAATAAGACAGGGCATTTATAAATCAGGTGTTCGCGTGATCCATCCTTCCTTTTGGCTGGTGCTTTGCAGTGTTCCTCTGCTTTTGATCGAATGCCGTCGGGAAGGCATCGGGACCCGAACCTTCCGGTATCTGGCATTGGGTGATTCCTACACCATCGGGGAAGGGGTCGAGGCCTCGAAGAGGTGGCCGGTTCTGTTGGCTGAAAAAATACGTCAAGCCGGGGGCGATGTTCAAGAGGTCCGAATCATAGCCAGAACCGGCTGGACAACCGATGAACTCATGGCAGGTGTGGATCGGGCGGCACTTGAGGGACCTTACGATCTGGTGACCCTACTTATCGGAGTCAACAATCAATACCGGGGACGAGATGTTGAAGAATTCCGGATTCAGTTGATCGACCTGCTGCATCGGGCCCGGAATCTTGCGGGTGGAAGGGCGGAACGCGTCGTGGCGGTTTCCATTCCCGATTGGGGCGTGACGCCTTTCGCCCGGACTCGAAACCGGGACCGGATATCCCGCGAAATCGACTCATTCAACGCGGTAAAACGGGCTGAGGCAGAAAGGGCGGGATCGCATTTCGTGGATATTACATCCCTGTCCCGTAAAGCCGTGAACGATTCCGCCTTGCTGGCTTCGGACGGACTTCATCCTTCAGCCGAAATGTACGGGCTCTGGGCGAATAAAATAGCACCCGTGGTTATGAAAACGCTGTGCATAAAGCACACATCGAACCCGCGGGCAAGACACGGGGAACAAGGGCATGCGGGTGAATAAGGAGACGTTATGAAAAAGAAGTCGCTCTTTGAGGACGCGCCGGATATTCGTCCCCGTGGTATACGGCGCGGCATGGACATTTCGGAAATCCTGGAGCTTATGGGTGGCACCGCCTTCGAGGCCCGGAATGTGTATCGGGGTGCCCGTCTGTTTGAATCCATGATCAATGACAAGGATGTCATCTGGCTGGGCATTGCCGGTGCCGGAATCGCGGGCGGCATGGGGGGAATGGTTATCTCACTGCTGAAAGCGGGATTTATCGATGTTATCTGCTCCACCGGAGCCCAAATCTACCACGATCTCCATTTTGCCTTTGATTTGCCGGTAAAAGCCATTCATCCGCACTGGGACGACGATCTTTTGAGGCGGCATGGTGATACACGCATCTATGATATCGGGATTCGAGAGAGGGAAACCCTTGAGGCTCAGGACGTTCTGATCCGTCGATTCGTACGGGACAATCATCAAAGGCTGTCGGGTGAAGATCTCGGCAGCTGGGAATTCAACCATTATCTGGGACAATGGACCGACGCCAATGCGCCCGATCCGGAACGGAGCTTTATGGTCTGGGCGTCCCGTTTGGGCGTTCCGGTTTTCTGGGATTCTCTGGCCAATCATTCTATCGCCATGAATCTGCTCAAGTGTGATCTTGAAGGTTTTCCAATTCGGATTTCGGCACAGAAAGATATTCTCGATTCCGCGGCCATAGCATTCGCGGCCGGCGGTTCAGGCTTTGTCGAGCTGGGAGGGGGAGGGCCGAAAAACTTCATTCAGCAGACCGGGCCGACAATCAGCCAGATACTGGGTGTCGACTTCGAAGGAGCGGACCGGGGCCTTCAGATCGGAACGGCACTGGCACGGGAAGGTAGTTTGTCAGGATGCACATTCGGCGAGGCCGTCACCTGGGGAAAATATAAAAAGACCGATGAAGCCGGGCTGGTGCAGATCTGGGGTGAATACAGTGTGATTTTTCCTCTGCTGGCGGCTCATGTGCTGAACCGATGCCATGCAAGAAGCACACAGTCGTTGGTCAAGAGAATTCATGAATCGAGAAAAAAACTGGTTGAAGCAGCCAGTTAAGGCGGCAAAAATCACGGCTGATCAAATCCTGATTTCATGTTTTTATACACGAATCGATAATGAGGCAACCCGTCGCGGAACGGTTCAGTGCGCAGCACGCGGGAAACGGGAGGAAACAACATGGATCAGACATTTAAGAACAGAATCGAGAAATTCAAGGACCGGGTCAGGATGATGCAGGATGTCGAGGATACGGAAAAAATCAAACAGACAGCGGAAATTTTGCAGGGCATGCATTTCAATCCCACGCTTCTTTTCAGGACCGAAAACTTTCTTTTTTTCACCAGGGAAGACCTTTTGAAAGAAATCGATCGGGCGGCTTCCTTGAAAACCGGTGATCTGCGGAAACGGGGTATCGAGGCGGAAGATACGGAGACATTCAAGCTGAATCATATCAGCCTCCTTGTCTATCATTACCGTCTGCTTTTGCGTCTTCGGAAGGATGAACCCGAAGCCTGGGATGAAATCAACGAGCTGTATGAAGACGACTGAGAAGCATAAAAGGAAAAAACCTGAACCCGGAAGCCGAATACGGGGACATGATGGAATGGAAGCCCGGCATTTACCGCCCGGCACGTTATCATGGCAAATCCAAACGTCCTCCATTTTTCGAGCGGTGGTATTACAAGATAGTAGACAGGCACCAAAAGGAACGGGTTGCGGTGATACCCGGCATTTTAAAGCATTCGCGGGAATCTTTCGCTTTTATCCGTATTATGGACGCAGTTCAGGGAAAAACGAAGACGAAATCATACCCGCTTCATGATTGCCGGGCAAAGAGCGAGCGTTTCGAGATGGTTGTCGGCGCCAGTCTTTTTACGGACCGGTTGTTTTCACTGAATGTGTCCGGCATACATGATATAAAAGGCGAATTGATGCTCAGGGGCATTCAGCCCTGGCCGGTGCGCTGGTATTCACCGGGCGCCATGGGCCCTTTCGCCTTTTTGCCGTTCATGCCGCGTTATCACGCGGTACTGAGCATGGATCATGAGCTGGAGGGGAACCTCATACTGGGCGGCCGGGAAATAGACTTTACAGGCGGCAGGGGATATGTGGATAAAGAATGGGGACGCGCTTTTCCCGAAGCCTGGATTCGAATGCAGTCCAATCATTTCGAAACCGCCGGCACCTCTTTTTGCGCATTGCTGACCAAAACCCTTTGGATGCGCAGACCTTTCAGGAGTCTGATTGCCGCTCTGCTGCATGAAGGGAAATGGGTTCCTTTCACGACATACCAGGGGGGCAGCGTCACGGATCTGCGTATATATAACGATTATGTGATCATGGTTCTCCGTCAAGATTCATGGGATCTGGAAATACTGGCGGAGCGGTCTGAAGACGGCGGCCTGATGGTCCCGCTGCAAGAGGCTTTTACCAGGCTGGATCAAAAATGTCTGAACGGTGAGATACGGCTCAGGCTGTCCCGAAAACACGGCAGGAGAAGAGGGACTGTTTTCGAAGGCACCGGAACCTGTGCTGTTGTTGAAACCGGCGGGTACGAAAATGAAAACTCTCTTTCTCCGGGTTTCGTGGAAGAACCGGCGACCGATAAGCGGCATGGAAAAAACCAGGCAAAGGAAATACAATGAAGCAGGGCATGAAGAAAAATGCGATTTCAATCCCGGCTTTTATCTTTCTGCTGACAAGCATAGTACTGGCGGGTGATGATCTGCCTGTCCGTTTTGATCTGCGGTTGAGTGTTGACAGCCGGGTGACTTCGGTGAAGGCTCAGACCGGAGGCACCTGCTGGGCCCATGCGGTGATGGCTGCCGCAGAGAGCAATCTGCTCACAACAGGAGCCTGGAATATCATGGAGGCAGGGCATGAGCCCAATCTGGCAGAGTATCATCTGGACTGGTGGAATGGGTTCAACATGTACCACAATGCCGACGCCGGAAGCGGTACGGGTCTTCAGGTTCATTACGGCGGAGACTATCTTGTGGCAGCGGCCTATATGGCCAGAGGCGACGGAATGGTTTATTGCGAGGCGGCCAATGACATGACCGAATACGATGCCAATTGGTATCATGCGCCGCCGCTTCAGAAAGATGCTGCTTATGTCATTTATTACAACCGCAGCGTGGCGTGGCTTCAAACCGGCCCGAATCTGGAACATATCGGCAGCCTGAAAAGGGTTCTGATGGAACACGGTGTGATCGGCACCTGTATCGCGTATTATTCGAATTATTATCAGGCCGCTTCGAATACTTTTTATTGCAGCAGCGACTGGCTCGATCCCAATCATGCCGTGTCCATTGTGGGCTGGGATGACGAGAAGGTCACTCAGGCCTCCCATCCCGGTGCCTGGCTGATTAAAAACAGCTGGGGCAGCCGCTGGGGCCAGGAAGGCTATTTCTGGGTGTCCTACTACGATGCGCATTGCGGAAAGCATCCTGAAATGGGGGCCGTCTCCTACCGGTACGGTGAGGTGCTTTCCTTTGACCGGATCTATTCATGGGATTATCATGGATGGCGTGACACGTACACCGGCTGTCAGGAAGCATTCAATGCTTTTACCGCTAACGAAACCAGTTATCTGACGGCCGTCAGTTTTTATACCGCGGCGGACACGGTCGATTACATCTGCCGTATTTATGACACATTCGATGAGGTGCTTGAGGGGCTTATGGCAGAAAAGACCGGAACTCTGGCCCATACCGGTTTTCACACCGTGGATCTGGATGAAGCCGTGTCTTTGAAGGAAGGAGACGATTTCTATGTGTATTTGTCTCTCTCTGCGGGGGGACACCCTTTTGACCGCACCTCGCGGGTCGAGGTTTTACTGGGGGGCGAATCCGGCGGTGTTGAAGTGCCTTCATCGGCAGGTCCGGGGCAGAGTTTTTATCGTGAAGCCGGTGTATGGAAAGACATGCAGAACAGCGATGTGGAATATGCCGAAACAGCCAATTTTTGCATCAAAGCCCTGGCCGTGATGTCTTCGCCTTCGAATGTGCCCGACAACCACCATCCGGCCGGTCATCGCCTTCAGGGGAATTATCCCAATCCTTTCAATCCGTTTACTCATATCCGTTTTGAGTTGACCGCTGCCACGGTTGCAGAGCTTACTGTCATGAATGTTACGGGTCAGACGGTGAGACAGCTGCTTTCCGAACGATGTGAAGCCGGCATTCACGAAGTGATCTGGGATGGCACGGATGACCGGGGGCGGGCGGTAAGCAGCGGCACGTATCTGGTCCGCTTCAGGGCCGGGGCCCGCCTGCAGATTCACAAGATGATTCTGCTGCGCTGAGTTTTCATCCGTCAAACGAGGAGAACAGATGGCACTGGAGATCATTGGAATCGTTCTGTTCGGAATTGCTCTTTTAACAGGGGTTTTTATTATTCCCTTTGGTGTGGCCGGGACGTTCATCATTGTGGGCGCTTCTTTCATTTACGGTCTGCTGACCGGATTTGAGGTGATCACGCTGCCTTTTGTGGGACTGCTGCTGGGACTGGCGGTTCTGATGGAAATTTTGGAGGGGATTCTGGGTGCTTTCATGGCGAGGCGTTTCGGCGGTTCTCGCTGGGGAATGGCCGGAGCCATAATCGGGGGATTTCTGGGCGCCATCGCGGGGACCCCCGTTGTGCCGGTGCTTGGAACCCTGCTGGGAGGATTTTTAGGAGCGTTTGCAGGGGCGATGATTTTGGAGTACTTGCATGTCCGGGATGCACAAATTGCCTTTCGGGTCGGTCTGGGAGCCTTTTTCGGGGCGGTAGGCGGCAAGACAACGAAAATCTTGCTGGCCATTGTCATGGTGATCATGATTGTTGTCCGCCTTCTATGAATAAAGGATTGCATTTGTCTTTCGAGGGGGAGAGGGGGGGGGTAACATTTGGACTGCAAATACCGTAAACGAAAAAGGTAAGATGGTGGCGGCCGGTCGATTCAAAGTCGTCGAAGAAAAACAGGGAGGTCATCATGCGGACACGGTCCAATTCTTTTCTTGCGGGTCTATTTCTGATCGTTTTGGGGGCGCTGTTTTTAATCGGGACACTGGGTGTTGTCGATGTGCAGGAGGAAGTAGCGGCAGCGGTTGTCTTTTTTTCGGCAGGCCTGGTCTTGCTGCTCGCTCACGTTCTTTTTCAAAAGCCCATTTGGACTCTTATCGTGGGCGTTGCGAGTGTATTTATCGGTCTGGCCATTTTCATCAGTGAAACGCGTGTCATTTCCGACAATTTCATCGGGGCCTTGTTTTTTATTCTGGCCGGCTCGATCTTTTTAAGCGGTCTGAGGAAAGGCAAAAAGAACTGGTGGGTCATCATACCGGGCGGTTACTGTTTTGTCTTTGCCGGTCATGTGATCCTGGATATGCTCATCAGGCGTGCCGATATCTATCATGGCGTTTGGTTCTTTGCCGGATCCGGGCTTATTTTCGGCACCCTCTATTTTCTTAAAGACCGGGAGAACCCTCTGGATTGGGCCAAATTCCCCAGCCTTATCTCTCTGATCATTGCCGGAATGGTGATGATGACCGGGAATTTTACGGATTTTTTCAGCCGGGTTCTCTTTCCGGTGATGCTGATTCTTGTCGGCGCTTATGTGATTTACCGTTCGATTCAGAAGGCAGAAGCCGAAAGCGATGAATCCGCTGTAAAGCCGACTGAGAAAAAAGAACCGGCAGGAAAGAAAAAGGCTCAATCGAAATAATCAAACGAGAATGAACGGACGGTTCCGATCGTCCTTATCTGATCGTCTATGACGTTGTGGCGGGCGCCTCCCTCGATGGTCCCGATGATTCGTATGGCCATCGCACGACGACCTCTTTGCGAAAGCGGTTGACATTTTCTCCTGATTGCGCTAACTTATTTACCCTCTTTTGATAATTAAATTGAAAGGATGTGCCATGAACCGGCTCAAACCCTTTGTTCTGTTCATCATAACGGGATGGCTGCTGATGTGTTCCCGTCCTTTTGGGACCATAGAACAAATGGCCGATGCGCTATCTCTTCAGGAGATGCAGAGCGTCATGCAGTTTCTGGGCGATGATCTGCTCGAAGGAAGGGCGCCCGGAACTCGCGGAGGCATGCTGGCTGAAATCTACATGCAAAGTGTTTTCAAGCTTCTGGATCTTGAACCGTATGAGGGCAGTTATTTTCAGCCTTTCGGCCTGAAAGGTTATGCTCTGGAGAAATTATCGGGACAATTCGGGAGCCGGGAGCTGCATTATCAGCACGATGTGGTCGGCAGTTACACCCGGGATGCAGCCACTTTTTCCCTGGAAGGCGGAGTGGTGTTCGCCGGCTATGGAATCGTATCCGAAGATTGGGACTGGAACGACTATAAGGGCGTTTCCGTTCAGGACAAGATACTCCTGGTTCGTGTCAATGAACCCGGTAAGGATGATCCTGAACTTTTTGAAGGAGAGGCTTTGACCTATTACGGACGGTGGACGTATAAAATCGAAGAGGCCGCACGTCAGGGTGCCCGGGGAATCTTGCTGATCCATACAGACGAAACCGCCGGATATGGCTGGCATGTGGTGCAAAATTCCTGGAGCGGCGAGGAGGTGTATCTGCCCTCTACGCTGGAAAATCCGCTCCGCTTCAGGGGGTGGATCCGGGAAGAGCTGCTCAGGGATGTTTTACAGGAACAGAATATTTCCCTGGACGCGCTCTACGCCGTGTCCGAAACACGGGAGTTCAAGCCGACCGGACTGGGTATCAACATCGAGCTGACCGGCAGGAACCGTTTTCGTAAATTTGAAACACGCAATGTGGTGGCGGTTATTCGGGGATCCGATCCGCGCTACAGGGACCGGTCGGTTGTTCTCAGCGCTCATATCGATCATCTGGGCATGAATCCGCAACTGTCAGGCGATTCCATATTCAACGGCGCCATTGACAACGGTTCAGCAGTCACTTCCATGGTCGCGGCCGCCAAAATTTTAAAGGCTTTTGAAAAAGACCTGAAGTATTCAGTCATTCTTCTGGCATGTCAGGCGGAGGAATCGGGCCTGCTGGGGTCCCGATATTTTGCCGAATCGATCGATCCCGAAAAAATCGTGGCCAATATCAATTTTGAATCGACACCGGTTTGGGAAGCGGCAACGGATTTCATGGCGGTCGGCGCGCGGTATTCCACGCTGGATGATATCATCGAACGGATTGTTCACGATCAGGGTCTGGAGTATTCCTCATTTTCAATGTCCAACCAGGGCTTTTTCTACCGTTCGGATCAATTCAGTTTCGCCCGCCGTGGAATACCCGCGGTCTGGCTTTCGGCCGGCGAGAAATATGTGTCCGGAGAAAATCGGATCCGTGATTTTTTCCTGGGTGACTACCACACCGTCAATGACGAGTTTGATGAAAGCTGGACCCTGGAGAGCACCCGTCAGACAATCAAAATGGCCGTGCTTCTGGTTGACTACCTCAACCGGCATCGTCCGAATCTCGAATGGAAGGGGAAGATGACCTTCCCCGTAGACGAGCCCTGAGCGCGGAGCGAAGCATGAAGAATCCCCTGCAAGAACGGATTGTCCCCTACAGGGGAAAGGATATCGTCGTCTATTTTCATGTGGATCGATGCACGCATGTCGCCGAATGCTTAAGCGGTCTTCCGGAGGTATTCAATACCTTTCAGCAGCCCTGGGTTCAGCCTGACAGAGCGGAGGCGGATCGGGTCGCACGGGTCATTCTCAAGTGCCCGACCGGTGCTCTGCATTTCAAACGGCTCGACGGCGGGTGGGAAGAGGAGCCGCCCGATACCAATCGAATCATCGTGATTCCGGACGGGCCTTTTTACGTGTCGGCTGACGCAAGCCTGGTCTCCGATTCCGGGCAGTTGCTGCTGACCGATACCCGCCTGGCCCTCTGCCGCTGCGGGGCCTCACGACATTCACCTTTTTGCGACGGAATGCACGTTCTCGACGATTTCAAGGATGGACCGGATTGTCACTCTGAGCCGGCGGGTTCATCGAAACCGGGTCGGGGGAAATTAACCATTACGGTCAAGACCGGATTCCCCTATCGGGTTTCGGGACCCGTGACGGTCGAAGACGCCCGGAATCGACTTCTTTTCAGCGGAACACAGGTTGCTCTTTGCAGCTGCGGCAAATCCCGGAAGAAACCCTTTTGCGACGGGAGTCACCGGAAAGCCTGAAGCGGCTTCTTCAAATGAAATCACTCTTTTGTGACGGTTCGCACGCGAAAAAAAGACGATTTTTCAATGATGGTTTCAGAGAGCTGTTTCCAAACGGTAACAGACGGCAGTCTATTGCATTCGGTCTATATTGTTGTTATTCGCTATGGGTTTGCGGGGACCGGGGAAAGGAGGAGGCGTTAGCTGTATGTCGAAAGACACGGGTGTGCGCCTGCCAGCCGATGAACCAAAGAGGACGGATTGAACGAAAAAGAAAAATACGGCAGCCGGAATTCTTCCGGACGCATCGGCCTGGTGGGCCTTCCGCTGGATATCCATTCATCGTACGCCTTCGGTCCGGCCAAGGCCCCGGCCATCATCCGCAAAGCCTTGAACTGTTCGTCCACCAATACCTGGTGTGAATCAAATGTGGATTCGGCCGATATACTGGAAGACCGAGGAGACCTGCATCTGGAGGCGGAAGATCCCCTGGAGGCCATACGGCTGGCTATTGATAAAATGATCCGTGCCGGCTTCCGGCCATTGTCTCTTGGAGGAGATCATTCCGTCACACTGCCGATTCTGCGGGCTCTGCAGACACGCTGGACCCGGCCGGCGATTCTGCATCTGGATGCGCATTCCGATTTGTATGACACACTGAATGGCAACCGGTATTCACATGCATGCCCTTTTGCGCGTATCATGGAAGAAAAGCTGGCGTCAAGACTGGTGCAGGCAGGCATTCGGACCCTGAACCGGCATCAGCGTGAACAAGCCCTTCGGTTTGAAGCGGAAATCCATGAGATGAAGGACTGGAATGGCGTTCCGGCTCTTCGGTTTGACGGGCCGCTGTATATTTCTCTGGATATGGATGTTCTGGATCCGGCCTTCGCTCCGGGAGTTTCTCATCCTGAACCCGGGGGCTTGAGCACTCGAGAGGTCATCCGCATCATTCAAAGCGTGGAAGCTCCCGTCATTGTTGGTGCGGATCTGGTTGAATACAACCCCGAGTTTGATTTTCAGGAAATCACAGCCAGAGCGGCCGCCAAGCTGGTCAAGGAACTGGCCGCCCGAATGGCCGCCCGGTATTGACATTTTGGATATTCGCGTCGAGGGGCTTGTTGATGTCATCCGTAAGAATAAGTGACCGGCTGGAATGTTATTCCGACGGTGCTTAAAGAGGACAATGCGGGTTCAAATCCTTTCGAAAGAAGGCTGATTATGAAAAGAGCAAGACGGTTTGTTTTGATTGGATACATTTTGTTTTGGGGAGCGTGCATTAAGGGGCCGACGAATAATCTGAATACGGAGAACGGTACTGAATGGCTATTTCAGGCAAACTTTTCATCGGATTTTTTAAAATCGATATTCTTCGTGACTCCCCAAACCGGATACATGGTCGGGTACAGTGAGATACAATGGAAAGCGACGATCTTTAAATCCACAGACGGCGGGCAAACCTGGCAGAATCAGCGGATTGCCCAGGACAGCGAGATGCTCAACAGCGTGTATTTTATTGATGATCAGCGCGGCTGGGCGGTCGGGTCCGACGGCTTGATACTTCTGACAACCGATGGCGGTGAACAGTGGGCTCTCCAGGACAGCGGATGGGCCGCAAACTGGAATTCGGTCTTTTTTATCAATGAATCCAGCGGATGGATTGTCGGAGACAGTATTCTGGTTACCGATGACGGCGGTCAGACCTGGAAAAGCCAGGATAAAGGGGTGAACGCCTTTATTTCGGATATCATGTTCATCGATGAACAGCGGGGATGGTGTGTGGGCGGTCAGGGCACCGTTCTCCTGACCCAAGACAGAGGCGCAACCTGGGTCCCCGCAGAGAGCGGAATTACGGAACTGCTGACAGCCGTTTACTTTGTCGATGCTTTCAATGGGTGGGCCGTAGGCTCCCGATCCACGGTGCTGACCACGGATGACGGCGGCCTGAACTGGACGCCGCAGTCCACCGCTTACGACGGTCATTCGACGGTTTTTGAGGATGTTTTTTTCCCGGATGATCAGTTCGGCTGGATTGTTGGAGAAGGTGCGGCCATGCTGAGGACCACGGACGGCGGGAGGACATGGAAGTATCAGAATGTCGGTCTTGTCGTTTCCTTTAACGGGGTTTATTTCGCGGATAAGGATCATGGCTGGATTGTGGGCGGAGGATGGGCGAATGAATTATACGGCGTGGTGATGCGAACAAACAGCGGCAGCCGGATCGATGAATAGAAAACAGCCTGGATTTGCGGAAAGAATGGCGGTATAAAACATCATTCGGTCATACCTTTCCGGCCGCATGAGCTCGATGAAAAACAAAAACGCCCTGAAGAACAACTTCAGGGCGTTCGTTTTTCATTCAATGGAAGTATTTCAACACGCTATCCTTCGATATCCAGAGACTTGTTCACCAGGATCAGCCTTTCCACACCGGTGACGGCTCTCAGCTCGTTGAGAAAGGATTCCCTGCTTTCAGGCGTGTTTTTCTTGAAAAGGACCATGTAGGTCACTTCCATATCCGGGGTTCCAGACGGCCGAACCATGTTGATCAGCGTGGTTTCCGCGATATACTTTTTTAAGATGGACTCTATGGGGCCGTCCTGGGCCTCCTGTTTTTTAATCATTTTTAACAGATAATCAACCTTTTGGGTGGATCCGAAATTGATCTTGTAAATAAAAAAGAACATGATATTGATAAATATCGCCGCCACAATCGCGATTTCGAAGTTTCTTGTTCCAACAGCCATGCCGATTGCCAGGGCGTAGAAGACGAAACCGATATCCAGCGGGTCTTTGAGCGGTGTCCGGAAACGGATGATGGATAACGCTCCCACGAGCGTGAAAGCTCGGGCAACGTTGTCACGAATGACCAGCATGACAACACAGGTAACAACTGTGAGCATGACCAGATTTTTGATATACGCCTGAGAATGCGAAAACCCGCGTTTGGTGAAGTGGTAGGTCGTAGCAATGAACATTCCGAGCAGGAAGGCCACAAACATGGTGACGACATACGAAACAATCATTTGATTTCTCCTTTATCGAAACCGTAAGCGAACGTGTTTACAGTGCTGGCTTTGAATCGCCTATTGACAAAACGCGGCGGCCCGATCCACGCCGCTGCAGTATTTGGAAATCGCCTCGAAATCCAGTCCCAGTTCCTTGACCATCTCATGAAGCCAGAAAGGCAGAAACGTGCGCACTTTTATTTCCAGTACGGTTTTCCCCGGAAAGATCAAAGTCCAGCCGGTCAGGTCTCTGGAAAGACCCGAATAAAACGACTGGCTCATAATCGACCGGTCAAACGTGACCCGGATCGTGTCATCGTTTTCCGCTATATAGGCTTCCCGTTCATACAGGATGAATGTTCTCGGTTCCAGAATATGCCGGTTGGTGTAGTAGATCAGCTCACGGGCAATAGCATGATCCGGATGAGAATCATCCATGAAGGCCGGTGACAGATTGAGAAACTGACGCTCCAGGTAGTTCTGAAAATCGCCATTTTTAAGTTTCATGCGGAGTTTGTCGATATGAAACATATCTCTTTTCTTGATCTCCGCGAAATAATAATCGGCGTTGAAAAAATCGGCGGAATAACATCGCATTCGGATTTTTCGGCGGTATTGGATGCCGGCCATTTTTTCATCATAATACAGCCGTGACGGACTGTCCAGATAGAGGGAGTTGACCATGTAACGGTATCCGGGGCAGTCCCGGGCGTAGGGATCGGGAATCAGGTGCCGCGAGATACATCCCATGATTTCCCGATATTGTTCAGTTGTGATGAAGTATTTAAATTCGTATCGGATGATCCGCATTTACCAGATCCCCCTGTACGCGCCATATCCCTTGATGGCGTATTCGGATCCGGATTTTAACAGGTATTTCAATCCGCTTTTATGGCTGGCTTCATCGAACTCAGGGGGTTCTGTTAATATTCTGTCTCCTTCAGCCCCGCCCCGGACTACAGACCGGGAAAGGATAAATGATGCCTCACAAAGATTTTCGATTTCCACTTCGTTTCCCCAAAGAATGCATCGGCTTACCCTGGCCGTGGGGCAGCCAAAATCATTTGACTTTTCGATTCCAAAAGAAAGACCCCTTTGATTATCGCAGATCGTGTTGTATCGTATCAGGGGGTTGGAGTCGTCTCTCACGGCGATTCCGTATTGGCCGCCGTAGATAAAGTTTTGCTCAACAACCGGGGATGATCGTTCGCTAATGTAAATACCTTTATTCCGGGGATGATCGATAAGGTTGCCGGAGATTTTCGGGTTGGAATTTACACAGGCAATGGCGGTATGACCGCTTTGTTGAATCTGGCAATGGGTGATTTCACCTTCGGAGGAATCATAGACAATCGCATCACTTTCAGGCGCAAGGATCCGGCACCGGATAAGACGAGTATTCGACCGTATCGTTTTGATGGCCGCGTCGGCCCGGACACGTTCGAAATGAGTATTCATAGCGAAGATAGATCCATCATATACGGAAACGGCTCCCGTAAAATCCTGCTTGTCGATTCGGGCCATGCCCGCGTTTCGAACGATTACATGGGTAAGACGTGAAAAGGCTTTTGTCTGATGATAGATCAAAGATCCCCACGGTTTTTGTGGGTGGGAGCTTTCGAGAACAACGGGTTTTTCACGGGTTCCGGACATGTGGAGGATTCCCCGGACATAAATGGAAGCATCAGGAGCAATACGAAGCCGTGTGCCTGCTGAAAGGGTAACGACTGAATTGGAAGGAATACGCCAGGTTTCCGTCAGATGGTAATCTCCAGCGGGCAGGATATATATGTCACCGGAACCGATTTGCTCGAGAGCGCGACGGGGATCTGTTTTTTGTTTGGGCGTTTGGGCTGGAGTCCCGCTCTTGGTGGAATGGGTTGATTGTGCAGATTTGACAATCCAAAAGGATTGATATTGGGAATCCCGGATGAAATATTCCGGTCGTATGGGTTTTCCGGTCACGGAGTTGCAGGCTTCCACTTCGATTCCTTCCTGGAGAATTTCGGAACCGGTTTCATGGTCCACTAAAAGGAACTGATAATAACGATGATGAGGCTGGACTTGATGGTAATATCCTTTATCCCAGTAATCGAAAAACTCATCGCGAATCACCTGTCGTCCGGGAAGCAGCGTGTAATCGACCGACAGTTCCAGAGTCGGTCCTTTTTGGTTGATAATGCGGCGCTCAACGGGGACTTCTTCATCCGCAGCGTCCCACACGCCGTTTCCGTTGGTATCAAGATACAGTCGAAATCGGTTCAGGTTTTTCGGGCTTTCCGAAAGGGAAATCCGGATCTTTTCCAGGTGCGCACCGGACTGGAGGCCGGTTCCCATGGAGAGCATCAGGGTCTTGTGTGAAGACGCACGGAATGTGGCGGGATCGGCCGGTCCGGTTGAGACCCTTAGATCCGCTTTTTCCAGCTCCTTGAGTATATACTCTGTCCGTTTTTGAATCCACTCATGCATCACCTTCTGCATGTTCTCAAAATCTTCGTTGGAAAAAACCCGGGTCGAGGCCTGCTTCAGATCATCGGTGTAAAGATAATATCGAATACGGTGAGCCATCTCCCGGGCCAGTTCCAGCTGAGTTTCCAGGGGCAGGACTTCCTGCAGGGTTTTCCAGAGAATTTGATTCCGGGTTTCCACAAATTCCGGGATCTTGTTCAGCTGGAACAGGAGGCGGTTGTTGCACCAGTCCAGTTCCATTTCGATGGTTTTTCGGGGCTTGTGATCCCAGTGGTCAAATCCGGCTAAATCCCAGGGGATCATCTGCATGCGCTGAATGGCGCTGTTATAAAAGATTTGAATGTTGTGAAGATTTTGATGGCCGCTGCCGCATATCAGGGCATTTGCCTGCCATGCCGCGACCTGATCAAGGTCCAGCAGGCGGCGAAGATGGTTCTCCATTTCATTGAAATCTGAATATGACAGAGCCTTGTTTAACCAGATGACTTCTTCCAAAGAATCATCTTTCTTGTTATGAATATTAATTTCCGGATAATTGTCGTCCTCATCTCCTTTATAGTAAAAGGGAAAAAGATGTCGGGCTCTTTCGGTAAATATATATCCGGTCAGACCGCTGCGGCTGAGAAAATGAGCGTCGAGGTCTTCATACAGAATGCGGACGCCTTCGTTGCGGCCGTTGATTTCCAGGCGGATGAAATCCCATTCGGGAACAATGAGTCCCATGCGGTCTGCGAACTCCCAGGAAAGAGGATCGATGATGACCCGATGGGTTTCCGGCAGGTTCAGATTCAGTTCCCGGATTCCATTGAACAGTTTGTCATCAGGAAAACGAAGCCGAACGGATTTTCTGCGCCCTTTCCAATGTCTCGCGCCTCCCCGGCTGATGCGGATAGTGCATTCATAGGTCTGGTCATCAACGGTCAGTGTGGACGGAATTTGTTCGCGGTCACGGGTTTCTGTCAGAGTTTCGTTTATACGTCGCCATTCTGAAGGGGCAACGGTGACGCTGTATTTTTTAAGAGGGACCCGTTCAATGGTTTCCAGGGCAGGAAGTTCGGATTTCTTGAATGTTCGGGTGATTTCTGTCCAGGCGCTCTTGAATGTGTCTTTGGATACGGCCTGACGCACATATCCTTTCAAAGTCTGCCGATATCCATACACGATGGCAAAGGTTTGGAGAATCAGCAGAATGATCAATAAGGTAATAAGCTTGCGTTGAAACATAATGTAACTCCCCGTCATGCAGGTGCAATGAATTTCTAATATAAATATTCGCCGCTGTGTTGTCAATATGAAAAACACAGAGTAGAGAAATATAGCAAATTTCAGGCCTGATTCGAGGCGAAGCCGATCATGCCGAATCGAATCAGGAGAACTTCGGCGGTCACATTTCCGTTTCCGATTCCGGATCAAAGGTCCGTTCGAAAAAATGGCGGAACCAGAATTGAACCTGTCCGCGCCGCGCGTGACGGCCCTGGGGGGGGCGATATCCATGCCGGCAATTGGGATAAAGCATCATCTCAAAGTCTTTGTTCAGGGTCTGCAGTTTTTCCACCAGCTGAAGGGTGTTCTGCATGTGAACATTGTCATCCATGGTGCCGTGTGTAATCAGTAAAATCCCCCGATATTGGTCCGCATGGGTCATAACCGATCCGAACGCATATCCTTCCGGATTGTCAATGGGCCGGTCCATATACCGTTCTGTATAGATCGAATCGTAAAGAAGCCAGTCTGTTACGGAAAAATCGGCGATTCCGTGAGTAAAATATTCGGCTCCGCAGGTCAGCGCCATGCAGGCGACATAGCCGCCGTAACTTCCGCCGTGAATGCCGATGCGGAGGCTGTCAATAAAGGGCTTTTCGCGAAGCCATTGCACGGCCCGTATATAGTCCTGCATCTCCCAGTATCCCAGGCGGCGATGCATGTAGTCCATGCCGGTTTTTCCGAAATGACCGGATCCTCGATGGTCCACGGAAAAAACAATGATGCCCTCCTGGGCCAGATAGAAATGGCTGAGACGCGGATAACTGCGGGTGATGTTTTTCGATCCCGGACCGCCGTATACCGCGAATATGACCGGATAGGATTTCCCGGGATCGAAATCCGGAGGGAGTACCCATCGGGCCGGCAGATCGAAGCCGTCGGATCCCGGAATAGTGAAAAGCTCCGTTTTCCCAAGCGCGTACTCTTTCAGAAGAGGACTCATTCGGGTTCCCAGTGAGCGGATCGTATTTCCGGTTGCGCCTTTCAGCAGCATCTCGCCGGGATGGTCGATGTCGCTGAAAACATCGATGAAAAAGGATCCCTCGAGCGATACACGGCAGCGATGCGTGCCCGGTGTTTGAGTCAGGGATGTCAACTCCTTTCCGTCGAGCGTGACGCAAAACAGATGGGTTTCCCTGCTGTCAAGTCCGGTACCATGGAAAAAAACCCGGTCGTGGCCGTTGTCGATCAAAAGGATGTCCTGCACCTGCCAGGGATCCGGCGTGAGCAGCCGGGCACGGTTTTCGTCCCAGATAAATCGATAAAGCTGCATCCATCCGCTTCGGTCGCTGCGGAAAAGGAAATCCCGGTTGTTTTGAAGAAAGGAAATGTCTTCAAAAAACTCCACCCAGGTTTTTTGTTTTTCTTCATAGAGAAGCCGTTTACTCCCTTCCCGAGGGTCTGCCGAGTAGAGCCGCAGCGTGTTTTGTTCCCGGTTCATCCACTGGAAAAGCAGACAGCGGCTGTCCGGCGTCCAGAAAGGCCAGGCCACATAGTGATCGGCTTTGGGATCGGTATCCACCCAGACGATTTCTGCATCCTCCAGATGGACGATACCGAGCCGGACGGCGGGATTGGGATCACCGGGTTTGGGGTAATGCGCGGTTTCGAGATCGCCGTGCACTCCATCGGCGCGAAACAGCGGGAACACAGGGACATTCGAGTCGTCAAACCGCAGGAATGCGATCATTCGGCTGTCCGGAGACCACCAGAAAGCCGCATAGCGGGATCGGCGGCCCAGCACCTCCTCATAATAGACCCATGAGGCCCAGCCGTTATAGATGCTCTTCGATCCATCATGAGTCAGCCGGGTTTCCTCGCCGGACGCGATCTCCACGACATAGAGATCATGATCCCGGGTAAAAGCCACTCGGCTGAAATCCGGAGAAAAACGGGGATTTTTTTCTTCCGAAACGCTGGATGTCAGTGGTTTCCACAGCTGTTTGCGGGTATTGAAATAGGCGACGTCTCCTCGAGAAAGGAAGAGAAGATGCTCGAAATCATTCGAGGCGGCGATATGGTCATTGAATTCGACATCATCGGGCAAACCCCTGCCGAGAACTGCAAAATCCCATGCGAGCTTCTTTTTTCCGGATTCGGCGTGTATCTTCCACAGGGCTGCGGATTCCGAGGAACCCTCTTCAGGGCTGAGTCGAAGCAAATAGGTATCGTCATCTATCCAGCGGACGATGTCGGGCAGAGGCTGAAACAGCCGGGGTTCACTGTTTTCATAGGCCTGTTCATAGGCAAGGCGGCGGTTTCCGGCTCCTCCTGCCGAACTCAGGGCCAGCACAAGAGTGAGTACACAGTACAAACGTCGTTTCATTCGCATTATGGTCTTCTCCTTGCTTGAACGATGGATTGTATTAAACAGATCTCTGTTCTGCTGCGGCAGACAGCCCCTCATTGTTTCCTGACAGCCACCATCATGATCTCAACAAGACCGTCTCTGGGAAGACGGCTGACTTCGACAACGGCCCTGGCCGGAAACGTTTCAGTAAAAAAGGTTTGATAGATTTCATTGAATCGGGGGTAATGGTTCATGTCGGTGATAAAGACCTGGCACTGAACCACATCGGCCAATCTGAAGCCGGCGGCTTTCAGCACGGCTCTTTGGTTGATCAGGGCCTGTCTGGCCTGGGCCTCGATTCCGCCTTCGGCAAACGCACCGGTTTGCGGATCAATGCCCAGCTGGCCGGAAAGATACAGGGACGAGCCGATTCGAACAGCCTGTGAATAGGGACCGATGGCTTTTGGCGCGTTCTCCGTGTGGATCACCTCTTTGGTGACCGGTTGCGTGCATGCCAGAACGATGAGGAATGAGAAAAAAAACATGTTTTTCATGGCAGCCTCCTTAGATTCCATGATTCAAAAACCTGGAAAACATTTTCCGGCTTGGCACCCGGACCGAATTCGCATTGGGCGATCACCCCTCCATGCTCATAGAACGCCTCAAAGACTTCAAGGACCGCCTCGTCGACCGAGTCGGGCGTGCCCCGGGGTAAAATATGCTGTCTGTCGATCTCTCCCCAAAAAGTCAGCCGTCCCCGAAAGCGGTTTCCCAGATTTTGTATGCCCATGCAAAAAATCTGGCTGTTCAGGGCGTTGATACCGGCTTCGATCAGGTCCTCGATGATATCGACAATATGCCCGTCGGAATGCATGAAAACAAACTTATCGTATCTGCGGGCGATTTCCGCGTAATCGGCATACATGGGCTTGAAATGCCGGCGAAACAGTACGGGCGAAACCATCAGACTGTTTTGAATGCCCCAGTCATCCATGATGACGATCGCATCCACGTCCGTCTGAGCCCAGACTTCAACCTCTTTCAGATAATGATCATGAATGATCCGCAACAGTTCAAACAGTTCCGGCGGCTGTTCAGCCAGATCGATCATGGCCTGTTCCATGGTTCGTATAAACTGAAGCCGTTCAAACGGCCTGATCAGGGTTCCCGCGAGAACGAAACAGTCTGTTTGCCGGCAGAATGCGTTCACCTCCTTCTGATCCACATGAAGGGTGGTTTCGGGGGCCTGAAAATTGGCCAGGTCTTCCCAGGAACTCAGCGCCGGTTCGCAGGCGATTCCAATGATACCGTCCTGTGTATTATGGAAAACACAGCCCCATTCATCCACATACACTCCCGCCTGATATCGTCGGCCCCGCGTCCTCAGCGGTTCGGTATAGTGGGCCGGTGCGGTCACCAGATCGTCGGGGTATCGGGTTTTCAGGTCTCGGACCTGAGACGGATAATGATTCTCTGCCCAGGGCAGAACCCATAACTGCCTGGGAATTCTGGGAGGATCCTGAAAACGCAGCGTTTTTTCGACCAGGGTTCGGGATGTCATGACGAAGGCCCCCGGTCCGGAGGTATTCCCCCCGGGAAAAAACGGTAGTCAAGAAGGTTGACCCGGCGCCCGGAAGAGGCCCAGGGCAGCCCGATTTCAGAGGGCAGGGCAAACCGCTCGTAACAGTTTAACAGGGCTTCGGAAAGACCCGATACCCAAAGACGGTTTTCGAATTCGTCGAAACGGATCTGTTCTCCGGGAAACGGCTTGATTTTCGTCATCGATTCCTGCATGCCGTTGATGCAAAGCGTCTGATTCCGGGCGGATTCAAGGCCGCACTCGATCTTCCGTAAATGATGGATCTGTTCGATGGCCCGGAAGAGCTTGAGAAATTGGGGGTCGACATCGGGAAACCCGTACTGGATCTCTTCGGCAGATTCGGTCAAGGCGCGGAAACCGGATTGTGCGTCATAACGGATTCTGGCTTTTTCAAATTCGAAATCAAGCAAAGGTCCTGTTTCCTCACGGGTCACATGGGAAGCGATAAACAGAAATTCGATTTCCTGCCCGCTTCGGATCCGGACAGCACAGGTGTCGAAGTTTTCTATATTATAGGCACGGTACAGTTCGGCTTTGATATCGAAAAGGCGGTCGTTTTGGGACGGTCTTGTTTCGAAAACACAGAGCATGCAGTGAAGAAAGTGAGCCATCGCGTTGTTGGCCGGACTGTCCAGAATCCACTGTCCATCGGCGGTCATTTGTTTGCCGGCCCATTCATTTCTTTGAAAATAGCCGTAATCTCGGGGCCAGAAGCAGAGAGATTTCAGACGCAGCGGCCGGCCGAAGACGCCATTTGAAATGTCCTTTTTCAGTTTTTGAACGGCAGCCGAAAAGGCCCACTGGTAACCGATCATGATCCAGCGGCTGGATTGATCTCTTGTTCGAATCAAGGTGTCGACCTCCTGAATGGTGGCCGCGACGGGTTTTTCGCACAGGACGCAGCTTCCATTCTGCAGGGCGGTCGAGCTTTGTGCGGCATGCATATGAATGGGAGAGGCAATCACCGCCAGGTCCGCCTGGTAATTATCATAAAACCGGGCCAGAGAGTCATAGACGGGGACCTGTCTCTCGGTCAGTTCTTTCAGACGGGGACATCGTTCCGGATACGGGTCGACGCCTCCGACCAGTTCAACGGTTCCCTGGGGGATCCCATCCAAAAGGGTGTTCAGGTAGTATTGCCCGTAACCGCCCAGTGCGGCCAGAACGATTTTCACGGGGTCGAAGGATTTCCGTTTCATGTCGGTTTCCTGCAGGATGCAGTCATGCAATTTTCCATCAAATCTGTTTCGAACCATGTTTCGGTCAGCGGATCGTAAGCCAGGGTTTTGATTTCCATGCTGTCGATTTCGACGGTCGTGCCTGTTTGCAGGACCGGCAGATGCAGGCGCGTATTGATTCGTCCGAGAGTCGGATTAAAGAGGCGGCACACGACCCAATTCGAATCCTCGCCTTTTTTCATGGCCGTGATCTGAATGCCGGGATCTTCAATGGAAAACAGGGCGGGCAAAGGGTCTTTTCCGCCGGCGGGATTGCAGGAAACGATGATCGGCGGCTGGTTCTTAACGGCGGCTTCTCCCGCGATTCGATTCAATCTGTCGTGAAAAGGTCCTCCCTGTATCCAGAATCGGAAGACATGGGTTCCCGTGTCCATTCGGGTTTCGTAACGATCCTGCCGAACAATGCATTCTTTTCCGTCCACCGGATGGCCGGAGTAAGCGGGAGAGCGAAGCAGCGAGAGGCGAAGCTCTCCGTCGACGCAGTCGAATCCATAGATTCGGTCGTTGATAATGGTCAGCAGCCGATTCTCTTCCGGCGGAGAGACGGCCATCCACCGCTGCGCCGTCCACTCACGGTTTTCCTGAAAGTGCTGCGTTCCATAGGCGTCTTCGCCCCGACAGATACCGGGCTTGAACGGCGTGGGCCAGCACCACTTCAGCATTCGGTCTTTTTCATTCCAGTTCACAATCAATTCGATTTCGATTTCACGGCCGGTGAATGGAAACCGAACGCGTTGACACAATGTGGAGTCACGGTAAAAAAACAGGGATTCAATCGTGGTTCGTACCGGACCGTTTTCGATGATGCGGACCGGGGGGAGCCTGCAAGCGGACACGCCGGAGGCCCGGGCGCTCTGTTCGGGTGTCATGAGGGCGAATTCGCCGGTTTGGCGGGAGAATGACTTTACATGCATTCCCCATGGATCGGCATTGTCCTTCATGATTCTGGCGCGTCCGGCTTCACTCATGACGAATTCGAAGCCGTCACATCGATAACTCTGAATACGCCCTGTTTTTCTGTTGATCGAAATCGCACACGTTTTGTTGCCGAAAGTCCATATCATTCCGGCGGGTTGCTGTAAAGAGGGTTTGTCCTGAATCTTCACCGGTTCAAGAACCCAGCCGAGTCTCGTCATCCGTCCGGGCGGAAGAGTGGTACGGAAACAGATTCGTTTTCGCTGATCCGCCTGGATATTGCAGCTTTCTTTTTCCACCTGGCTGATGATTGCTTCCTGAAAGTCAGGATGGGGTACGGGCATAAGCCATCGGGATGAATCGGTGTTGGGTTCTTCCGGCTGGAATTCGGCGGTGAAGATGTCGTCCACGGGAAAAGGATGCGGATTATAGATCAGCACAGGGAATTCCCCTGGCCGGGCTTCCGGCTGCCCCTGAAGCAGCCGGAAAAAGGCATGGACTTGTAACCGGTTGATCCGTTCCAGGCCATGATTCAGCCGCTGCAGGATATAGGATTCCACTTCGGCAATCGAAGTTCCCGGCAGACAGTCGTGAAACTGGCAGAAGAGCAGATCATGAAGGGCTTCCTGCAAATCACGGCGGGGATAATCCATCAGGCCCGCAAGCGAGGCATGAAGGGTGATTTTTTCTCCGCGCAGGAAATCGTTTTCCAGGCGCCGGTGAAGCTGTTTGACCCGGGCCATGGAAGTATAGCAGCCAACTGCCCAGGGATTCAGGCTTTTTGAAAAACGGGGGGCGGATTGTTTGTCAAGGGTCTCGAAATAGCTTTCGGGCGTAGAATGAATGATTTTCCAGCCCGTGTTTTCAGAAGCGATTTTGTCCACGGCCTTCAGGTCGGCGGCCGACGGACCGCCGCCGTGGTCGCCGATGCCCCATAACAGCAGTTTCTGTTTTCTCGTTTTTCCGGAGTCGAGATATCGGCGGATTCTTGACTCCATCTTACCGGCGAAGGAGTTGTAATGATCCCCGGCCCGATGCGCGGTCAGCGTTGACCCGTCGTATCCTTCCCAGAGGAAATCATCGGCGGGCAGATTCAGCCACTTGCCGTCCGGCCTGCAAAAAAGGTACCCGTCATACCCCGATTTTTTCAGGATCTGAACCAGGCCCCTGCTGTGTCCGAAGGAGTCCAGATTCACGGCAACCCGGGGTTCGACACCGAAGCGTGAAGAAAAATAACGTCTTCCTGTCAGAATCTGCCGGACAAAAGATTCGCCGGAGGGAAGATTGGCATCCGGCTGCAGATACCAGCCTCCCATGATATGCCACTTTCCGGCACGCACCAGGGCCTGTATTTTTTTCAGCAGCGAAGGGTCATGCTCTTCGATCCATTGGTAGAGCAGGGCTTCGTTGTGGTTGAAAACAAAGCCTTCCCGGGTTTCACAAAAACGAACCGCGGTTCGGAATGTCGCGAGGGCTGCGCCGAGGCCCTCTTCCCACGTCCAGAGCCAGACCGGATCCAGATGCGCGTTGCACACGAGAAACAGAGTCTTTTGGAAATGATGCGGCATGGTTGGCTCAATGTTCATATCTGTATGTCGATACGGCAGTCATGATTGGGATACGGGATACAGACGAAATCCTCCCCTTGCTCGAGAATGCTTTCTTCGGTACGGAAACGGTGTTTTCCGCCGGACCGGCTTTGCTGGATGTGAACATGGACCCGATGACCACGGAGCGGCAGAACCGCTTCGATCTGTTCCACATCGGGCAAAAGGCGCGGCCTGAGACGGAGATGATTCGCTTGCGGCTGGAAACCCAGCAGATGATGAACAAGAAGAGCAATCATCTCCGCCCAGGTCCATGGTGTAATGCCGACCTGGGGAAACGGCGGGGACAGGCGGGGACCGTAATTTTCGAACCAGGATCCGGATTGAGCGCCCGGTGTTCGTCCCAGCCATCGCAGAATTCGATAGACTTTATGGTATTCTTTCATCTCCAGATAGGCTCGGGCCACAAAAAGGGAAGGAAACGACCATGCGCCCGGAGAATCCGGTTCGGAACGGATATGATACCGGCCGTATCCCCCGCCGTGCCAGTCCTGGTCCCATAAAACCTCCATGGTTTGCATGGTCTTTCGGGCCAGGGAAGAATCCGGCTGAATCAGGCCTTCGGCAACGGCCAGAGCCACGGATGTGTCGGGATTCAGGCAATGGGGTCCGTTTCCGGACAGGGGCGATTCCGCGGGCAGGAACCCTTCGGAGGGGGGATCGATGGTTTCCTGTATCCGGCCGTTCAGACCCAGGCGCTTGATGAGGGCTCCCTGATGAACAAAACCGTACGGTCCCTCATGGAGCAGTTGTTTGTGAATGGCCCGGGCTTCGAGGTCCCAGCGGCGGGCCAAATTCCGGTCATCCATCATCAGCGCCATATTCGAAGCGGTTCGAAGTCCGAGAATCATCCAGATTTGATGGGCCGCTTCGAAGCCTTTTTCAACGCCGTACAGAGCATGACGTTCCCAGTATTCACGCGCATTGGTCAGAAGGCCCGATTCATGACGAAAAGTGCGGCTCAGGGGGAATTGAGCCAGTTTCTTGATGAGGGGCCAGAAGGTACTGACAACCTCGTTGTCACCGGTCCAGGCCGTGTATTGGGCGCAGGCGAAGAGCAGAGCGCCGTTCTGGTCCAGTTCCGACTCTTCATGGGTTCGGTTCATGCTCGAATCCATGGTGGCGCCTTCCGGGCTGACGAATTCCCGAAAGAGGCGGCGAAGCATTCGGCCGGCGATTCGGAAATGACCGCTCTGGCACAATCCGACGACAGCCATGGCCTGATCACGGACCCACTCACGGTTGTACTGCCAGATGCTGCCGTCCATTTTGCCTGAACGGGAGATCATCACGGGCAGCTGATAGCGGGAAGCATTGAAGAAATGATCCAGTATCAGGGAATGAAAAGCGACTTTCGCCGTAGACTCCCAATAATCGTGCAGATCCCGGGTGAGATGTTCTTCATGGACTTGATCAAGAGAGAGGGAGTGTTTTTCCGAAAAGAGCTGATACCGTAAATACACACGGCACTGCTCGTCCGGTGTCAAATTCAGGGGTACGGAGACGGCTTTGCCCGGCACGGAGGTTTCCGCGTGCAGCGACAAAGCCTGATGGGCAGTATTATGAATTCGGATTTCTCTGGCCAGAACCGCTCTGTTCCGGTCGGGACAGAAAAAGTGTTCGATGATGCGGCAATATTCGGTGTGCCATTGTACATGCACGGTAGGGAAACGGCAGTCGTGGCACCAATGGGCTTCTATGAAAGAGGGCTCCGGGATTTCCGTCCGGTTTTTGCTGCGCAGGCGCAACATCGTGTTCTGGAAGCCGGTTTCCGGGTCGAAGGTGAGGGCGTCTCTCTTTTTTCCAAGAATTTCAGGATTCATAATCAGAAGCCCAATCGGACTTTGCTGTCCGGAAGGCGAAATTTGTACGGCTGCCTGTATAAGACCGTTGCCGAGAAAGAAATAGGAGATATCGCCTGATCGCGTTTGGGCATCGGCATGAAATTTGGAGGGATCATCATGATAAATATGCTCCTGAGAGTCGATCATGTGTTGGCCTCCTTTTTGTCCGACATATTTTGAATGATACGATTTTGAACGGAAAAAAACAAAGGAAAAGGGATTTCTTTCGGCTTATATTTTTTTCCGGAGCCATTGCCCCCGGCGAAACAGGATAAAAAGGGCCGTCCCTTTTAAGAATGTGGTTCCCGAAATGGACCACCAAACCGCGTCGACGCCCAGATCGAGAACGACTCCAAAAATGCAGGCCAGGGGAATGCGGAGAAAGGTGAATAAAAAAATAATAAGAAAGGGAGAGAGCGTTTCCCCGGCGCCGGAAAAAGCACCTCCCAGGATCACTTCCAGGGCCATAAAAATTTCGAACACGGCGATAATGCGAATGTACCGGCTTCCATGCGCGATGACGTCCGGGCTGTCGATGAAGAACCTGAAGAGAAGTCCGGGCATAAAAAAGAAGAGAATGGATACGGCCAGAAGCAGAATCACGCCCGAAGAAAGGGAGAGTTGAACAGACCGGCGGGCCCGGTGCGGCAGATTCGCACCCAGATTTTGTCCGACCATGGCGGCTGTCGCCTGAGACAGTCCGGTTGTCACAAAAAACGGAAAGGCTTCGAGACGGTGACCGATTCCCAGAGCGGCCAGTGGCGCGTTACCGAACAGGGAAATGATCCCGGTCAGCACCAGATAGATAGCCGAAAAGGCGGCGCCGCCGAATGAAACGGGAATTCCGATTCGGGTCATGCGAAGGAATGAATGTTTGAACCAGATCCGGTCTGCAGGCAGGCGGGCGTTTTTCAAAGGTGGAAACAGGACAGTCAGAGCGGACAGCATGAGAATACATCCGGTAATCTGGGCAATCACTGTGGCCACTGCGGCGCCGGCAAGACCAAGGCCGAAGTGAAAGATAAACAGGGGATCCAATGCCGCGTTGAGAAGGAGGGAGAATCCGGTAATCATCATGGGAAGTCGAGTGTTGCCGAGGCCTCTTATCAGGTGTTCTCCGGTGACCATCAGACAGACAAAAGGGAGACCTGAAAGAAATACCAGCGTGTAAACAGAAGCCATATGCGCAACCGGTGCTTCGAGGTTCAGAAAGCAGAACAACCGACTCGAAAAAGGAATGAAAATACTCAGAATGAAAAAAGAGAAAAGGCAAGCGGCTGAAACGGCACCCAGAATGGTTTTCTGTACTCCTGCCGTATCATTTTCTCCTGTGCGCCTGGAGATCAATGCCAAAGCGCCCACACCTACAGTTTGTGAAAGGGCGCGAATCATCCACACCAAAAAACTGGCTGCGCTGAGTGCCGCAACCGGCTTTTCACCCAGCCTGCCCACCCAGTACATATCAATGATTTCAAATATCACCATGAATAATGAAGAGGCCACCGCCGGACCCGCCAGTGAGACAAGCCCCCTCATGGGGTTCCCGTGGATGATGAGGTCTCTTTCCTTGAAGGCGGTGAACATCGGATGACTCCTTGGCACGGAAGAAAAGGAAATGTTGAAACGGCTTATGAAGATAATCACTGAAAGTTTTATTGTCAAGCGCGAGAGAGTATGACTCCGATTTAGCGATTGACTTTTTAATGCGCAATGCTTACTTTAAAATTCATATTGCGGGACGGTTCGTTCATTTGGAGGTGATGAATGATCGATGGAGTCGAGGTAAAACCCCTGCGTGTGATTCCCGATGAACGGGGTCATCTAATGGAAATTTTACGTTGCGATGACGATATTTTTGAGAAATTCGGTCAGGTATATATGACCACCACCTATCCGGGGGTGATCAAAGCATGGCATTTTCATCGGCATCAGGATGACAATGTGACCGCGATCAAGGGGATGTTGAAGCTGGTTTTATTCGACGACAGGGATGGATCCCGGACTCGCGGTGAGTTGAACGAGTTTTTTATCGGTGACCGGCAGCCTCAGTTGGTTCATATACCGCGCGGCGTGTATCACGGGTGGAAATGCATCAGTCAGGACGAGGCCTATGTCATCAATTGTGTAACCGAACCCTATCGATACGAGTCTCCCGATGAACACCGGCTTTCCTATAATTCTGAAAAAATACCCTACGATTGGGCTGTAAAAATGGGATAACACCGGCTGTTTCCAGGGGCGGTCTCTACTGAATTAAAAAAAATCGAGAACATTATGCGTACTCTACTTGTTACCGGCGGAGCCGGTTTTATCGGGAGCAATTTTATTCAGTATATGCTGGGCAAGCATACAGAGATTTCCATTATTAATCTGGACAAGCTGACTTATGCCGGCAATCTGGAAAACCTGAAAACGGTCGAACATGACGACCGTTACCGATTCGTCGAAGGAGATATCTGTAACGCGGAGATCGTGAACCGGCTTGTTCCTGAAGCGGATGTCATTGTTAATTTTGCGGCGGAGAGCCATGTGGATCGTTCGATCGGCAAGCCGGATGATTTCATTAAAACCGATATCTACGGCGTATTCGTTCTCCTGGAGGCGGCACGATCAAATGGCATTCAGAGGTTTGTACAGATCAGTACCGATGAAGTCTATGGAAGCCGGGAAAAGGGCCATTTCAGTGAGACGGACCCGTTGATGCCTTCCAGCCCTTATGCCGCATCCAAAAGCGGAGCCGACCGCCTGGTTTATTCCTATTACGTTACGTATCGGCTGCCGGTTGTGATTCCGAGAAGCTCCAACAATTTCGGGCCCTATCAGTATCCGGAAAAGTTGATACCGCTTTTTGTAACCAACGCTTTGGAAAATAAAAAATTGCCCATCTACGGGGATGGTTTGAATGTCAGGGATTGGCTCTATGTCATGGATAATTGCGAGGCCATTGAACTCATCATGGAGCAGGGTCGGGACGGAGAGGCATACAATGTGGGTGCGGGGAACGAATACAGCAACCTGGAGATCACCCGTTTTATTCTCGATTTTTTGCATAAACCCGAAAGCCTGATGACTTTTGTGGAAGACCGGAAGGGACATGACCGGCGATACGCTCTGGATATCGGCAAAACGTGCGCACTGGGCTGGAAGCCGCGCCATTCTTTTCAGGAGGCCATGAAGGAGACGATTCAGTGGTACTGCCATCATCGGGAGTGGTGGGAAAAACTGAAGAGCGGTGAATATCTGGAATACTATCGAAAGCAATATCAAAACCGGTTGTAAACAAGGCAGAAGTTTTTAAAGAGGTTTTTTATGGATCTGAAAAGCAAAATCGATTCCAAGAAGGCTCGTGTCGGCATCATCGGTCTGGGCTATGTGGGATTGCCGCTGCTCATCGAGTTTGTTCGGGAAGGATTCAACGCCATCGGTTTCGACATCGATCCGCGAAAGATTGAATGCCTTGCGAAGAAAAAAACATACATCAAGCATATCCCGAATACGGATATCCAGAAGATGGCAAGCAGCGGCCGCTTCGATTCAACCACGGATTTCTCCCGCCTGAAAGAAGTGGATTGCATCGTTGTCGCTGTACCGACGCCTCTGGACAAGTACCGCCAGCCGGATCTCAGTTATATACGCGCCACATCGGAAACCATCTCGCAATATCTGCGCAAAGGACAGTTGGTCATATTGGAGAGTTCGACCTGGCCGGGTACCACCGAAGAGGTGATGAGACCCATCCTCGAACAATCCGGTCTGCGGTGTCCGGAAGATTTTTATCTGGCATTTTCTCCCGAAAGAGAGGATCCGAATAATCCCAAATACTCGACCAGGACCATTCCGAAAGTGGTAGGAGCCAATGATGAGGCCGGGCTGGCCTGCGCCAAAGCCTTGTATGATCGGGTCATTGTCCAGACAGTAACGGTTTCTTCCAGCCAGGCGGCTGAAGCGACCAAACTTCTGGAAAACATATTCCGCAGCGTGAATATCGCCCTGGTCAATGAAATGAAACAGATTCTTGATCGAATGGGGATTGACGTATGGGAAGTGATCGAGGCGGCATCCACCAAGCCTTTCGGCTATATGCCCTTTTACCCCGGACCCGGTCTGGGCGGCCATTGCATTCCAATCGATCCATTCTATCTGACCTGGAAGGCCAAAGAGTATGATATGCCGACCCGTTTTATCGAGCTGGCCGGTGAAATCAATACGGCCATGCCTTACTATGTTCTGCAGAAGATGATGGAGGCACTCAACACGCATCGCAAAAGTCTCAACGGTTCACGAATTTTGATTCTGGGGGCCGCCTATAAGAAAGATATAGACGACATGCGTGAAAGTCCGACTTTGAAGCTGATTGAAATTTTATCCGAACAGGGGGCGGAGGTGGACTACAACGATCCGTTCATTCCGATGATGCCAAAAGTCCGGAAATATCAATATGACATGAAGAGCGTGGAGCTCAATCCGAAGACTTTGGCTTCGTATGATGCGGTCCTGATTTCAACGGATCATTCGTCTTATGATTATGAAATGATAGTCCGGCACTCCCTTCTGATTGTGGACACCCGAAACGCAACAAGACACGTAAAAGACGGACGAAATAAAATCGTCAAGGCATAAGAACCCCGGTGAAAGTCAGGAGGGGGTATGATCGCATTGAAACGATGGATCGCGGCGGGGTGCAGTCTGTTCTTTCTGGGGGCGGTCTCTCTGAATGGTCAGGTCACGCATCCGTCCGATCCTGTGCTTCGTTCGACCGGTTATTTCCCCTGGAAGAATCAGGAAACCAAAGACCCCGCAACCATGACACGGGAAGAATTCGAAGAATGGAAGCGACGGCGTTTCGAACAGGACCGAACGCGGTATACGTTTCTGACCGCCCAGGAAGGACCGGTTGATTCGAAGACCTATCGGACAGGGCCCGGGGACGAGCTGCTGTTGCATATCACCGGCGCCATGGAACTGCAAATCCCTCTCTTTGTCACGCCGGAAGGACGGTTGTTTGTGCCCTCGGTCGGGGAGTTTCATGTATCGGGAATGACGCTCGAGAATGTACAGGAAGATGTGGTCAGGAGAGCGGCCTCGGTTTATAAAAATTGCGATGTCGGTCTTTCACTGGAAACGCTGCGGTTTTTTCGCGTTCATGTCGTGGGTGAAGTTCGATTTCCGGGCACCTACATCGCTCAGGCGGCCCATCGCGTGTCTGACGCCATACAGGAAGCCGGGGGAGTGACGGAGCGGTCCTGGAAGGGGAAAATTGAATTACGGCATCAAGGCGGGAATACCGACTATATAGACCTGGCCGCTTTTGAACAGAAAGGCATCCTTGATCATAATCCTCATCTTTCAGGCGGGGACATTGTTTATGTGCCTCCCCTTTCTCCTACAGGCGCCATTGTTGAAATAGAGGGGAATTTATCGCATGCCGGATATTATCAGGTTGTTCCGGGCGAGGACTTGATGGATTTTTTAAATCGTGTGGGAGCACTTCAAAAGCATTCCAATTTAGCCCGTTTTCATGTACTGAGGCCCGATTCCCGGTCACTCAGTGGTTATAGGCGGATACAGCCGTATGAACAGAGTGTGGCGGGTGATACACACTTTTCTCTGCAATCAGGCGATCGAGTCGTGCTGGATTCCGAGCATGTCTATGTCAGGGGAGCCGTACAGAATCCGGGAGCCTATCCCTATGTCCATCATATGAAGGCGATCGATTATGCGGGGCTGGCGGGCGGTGATTATAGTTCTGCCGGGTACAAGCGTGTGACGGTTTATCATGCCGCTTCAGGAAAAACCCGAAAAGGACCCGATGTCGTGGTGGAGCCCGGAGATGTGGTGCATGTCGATTCCCATTGGACACAGCGTTTTGATGTTATAATCCGTATTATTCCGACGATTACATCGCTGATTCTGGCAGCCAAGGCAGCCGGATTTTTTGACCGTTAACACCGGACATCAAACCGATGAGGAGCCGGTTATGGGGAAGAAAAACCAGGGCATGCTGGATCTTCTCGTATTGGCCGCAGAACATCGAAAAGGCCTTGTTATCCATTTTCTGATAATCTGCGGTTTGACGGCGGGCTTCAGCTTTATCGTTCCCAAGACTTTCCGGGCCGAAACCGTTTTATTGCCGCCGGTCGAAGATGAATCCATGGGGATGGGCTCTCTGCTGAGCCAGATCCCTCTTTCAGGTTTTGGATTCAGTCTGTCCCCGGTATCCGAAGAGACCAACATCTATATTGCCATTCTGAACAGCCGAACCGTGATGGAAACAGTCGCCAGGAGATTTGATTTGCAGCGTCTGTACCGGCTGGAAACGCTTGAAGAGACCGTGAAACAGCTGCGCCGGCGGGTGACGGTTAAGATCAACGATGATGCGACGCTTGCCATTCAGACTCACGCCCGCACCCGCTGGTTTTCGGGAAAGACCGGGGATGAACAGACCCGGAATCGATGCCGGGACATGGCCAATTATTTCGTTTCAAAGCTGGATTCTCTGAACCGCCGGTTCAAGTCTCAACGCGCATCCGATTATCGCATCTTTATTCAAGAGCGTTATCACCGGAACATGCAGGACCTGGCTCATGCCGAGGAATCGTTCAAGGCCTATCAGGAGAGGGTCGGGGCCGTGGCCCTGCCTCAGCAGACTCAGGCGACCATTACCGCGGCCGCTGAGATGAAGGCCAGAATCATGGCCAAGGAGATCGAACTGGAGGTTCTGGGATATTCCCTGGATTCGACGCATCCCGATTATATCAGAGTCATGAGAGAGAAACGGGAAACCGAAAGAAAATATCAGGAGTTTATCGCCCGGAACGGTTCCCATCGCTCGTTGGATGAAGAAAGCCAGGTCTTTCTTTCGTTGAGTGAGGTTCCGGATCTCGGACTGAATTATTTACGGCTGTATCGTGAAGTATTGCTTCAGGAGAAAATCCTTGAGCTGATTCTGCCTATGCTCGAACAGGCGAAAATTCAGGAAGCCAGAGATACGCCAACCGTACAGGTGCTCGACACCGCGGTTGCTCCTGTAAAAAAAATCAGGCCGCGCCGGGCGCTGTCCGTTATTTTTGCCGGTCTTCTGAGCGTGTTTTTCAGCCTGACCCTCTTTTCCATTCAGGAATATTTTAATAAAATGCGCCGGGAAAATACGGAAATGTATCAAAAATGGATAAAGGTGCTGGAGCTGATGAAGCATGGAACCGCATGAACTATTTTGTGTTGATATTTTCCCGCGATTCGGTTGATACAGATCAATATTATGCGACGGATATATGGAGCCCGCATGTATGTCCCGGCTTCGATCTCAAAATATGTTTCAGGCTTCTCTGATCCTGGTGGGAGCGGCTCTTTTCAGCCGTATGACGGGTTTTATTCGCGAGATGGTTATTGCCCATCGCTTCGGGACAAGCATCGATTATGATGTTTTCCTCGTGGCGGTATCCATACCCATCGCATTATGCAACACCCTTCTGTTCGCCCTGCCGAGCGGCTTGATTCCCTGGTATCTGTCGGAAAAGAAGCGGATCGAACGGGATGTTCCTTCCATGTTTCTGGCAAAGGCCGTTTTGTTTTTCGGTGTTTTACTGTTTCTGATCAGCCTGTTCATACTGGTCCTGGCGCCGGTGATACTGAGATATTATGCACCGGCGTTTGGAGAACATGAAATGTACCAGGGTGTGTTTTTCCTTCGAATGACGAGCTGCATCGTGTTTTTTGGCGGCTTGTTCGCACTGATGCGAAGTTTCATGCATGCGGAAAATCATTTTCTTGTACCCGCGCTGGCGCCGCTGCTGTTGAATGGAGCTGTTATCTTTTTTGTACTGCACCTGTCCGGTCATGCCGGAATCCGTGCATTGGGGTGGGGTGTGGTTGCCGGATACGGCCTGCAGGCTGCCGTGGCTTTTTTCTTTACTGTCCGGCATATTCTGCGCCGTTCCGGGCCTCAAACACAATCGCCGGTTTTGCATGCCGCTTTTCAAAGTGTGCTGTTTGTACTGTTCATTGAGGTGATGGGACAGATGGTTGTCATCATCGACAGAGCTTTTCACGGATCCGTGACAACCGGATCCATTGCCGCCCTGAATTTCGCGGGCACCCTGTGTCAGGTTCCTATTGGTATTCTGGGCATAACACTGGGCACCGCCATTTTCCCTGCCATTTCACGCATGGCTGTGGACGGGGATTATATTGAATTGGGCCGGGTCGTAAATACAGGCATGAAAACCGTTTTATTTGTAACGCTGCCAGTGGCTCTGTTTATGATGATTTTTGCGGATCCAATTATTGCGCTGTTTTTTCAAAGAGGGGCGTTTACCGTTGAATCCAAAAACTTGACCGCCGGAGCCTTTGTGTGGCTGAGTTTTTCCGTCCCATTTCTGGCTGCGCACGCGGTACTGATAAAAACCTTCTATGCCATGAAAATACGGCATGTCCTTGTTCTGGTGACTCTGGGCGGTCTGGCGGGCAAGGTGCTTTTAAGTCATTGGCTTGTGATTCCATTTCAGCATCGCGGGTTGGCTATGGCCACGGCATTGGCTTCCTCTTTATTGGTGATATGTATGCTGGCCTTTTTACAGAAGAAAATCCGGCCTTTTGATATTCGAGTATGGGCGAGCTTTTTACTCAGAATGGTTTTAACCGCCATGCTGGCCGTATTGGGTGCTCGAATCGGTATCTATCCTTATTTGGGTCAAAAGCTGTATGTCGCCTTGCCTGGTAGTCTCCTGGCTGCGGGGATTATTTTTATCATGCTTCATGTGTGGATGAAAACCGACGCACTCTATTTTATGATTCACCGAATGAGAAAGACATGAACGTTCAACAGATTCAGGATTCCCGTATTCCGATGGCATGTCTGGCTCTTCCATTTGTATTGGTTGAGATTATACTGATCTTCGCAGGCTTGTATGTCTCAATTTGGCTGATTCCTTCAGGTCTGGCCGTTCTGGCCCTGGTGTGGTGGATCGTTCCGGAGCCCCGGCGTGTGATCTGCCTTTGGATTTCAGCGGTTCCTCTGCTGCCGCTCCTGCCTGCGGATCTGCGCCCTGCGGTGCTGGCCGGGTTTACCGGGCTGGTGCTGATGACGGTTTGGGGAGGTTGGTTGACAGGGGAGAGGAGAGAGAACAACGTTTCGATGCCCCGGCCTGTCGGTCGGTTCATACTCATCTATATGGGAATTTCTCTGGCCGCCTGTTTATTTTCGGTGGATCCCGCAATCAGCTTGAGAGAGTGGCTGACCCATGGGCTGATCTGGGTTTTCTTTTTCGGAGTGTTCCGAATGATCGATAAAAACAGTTTGCCATTCATGGCCGGAGCCTTGATGGCTTCCACGGTTTTGATGCTGATTGCCGCGACACCCGATTTGATTTCAGGGCGATTTCTGTTCGCGTTTGGCGATCAGCGACTCGGATCTTTTTATGAAAATCCCAACAATTTCGCCGTTCCCTTTATTGTCAGTATTCCGCTGTTTGCTTCCGCGGTCATGCAGGGGCCCTATAAAGGGAAAACCCGAATGGGCCTGGGGGTTCTGTTGGGTGCTTCACTCATTTGTGTCCTGATCACCAACTCCAGATCGGCTTATCTCTCTGTTGCGGTTTCTCTGTCTGTGATTTTCGCTTTTTCACCCAAAGGACGGTGGATATGGTTTTCAGGTGTCGCGCTGGCATCTTCAATGACCATGCTCTTTTTTGGCAAAGAGATCCTGTTTCTGCTCAGGCTCGGCCAGGGTCTGACCGGCCGGGGCTATCTGTGGAGAGCGGCCTGGCGCATGATGATGGACCATCCTTTCGGGACCGGACCGGGCACCTATGAGCAGATGAAAGGCGCCTACATTTTACCCGCCGACTGGATCGCGAAAATCACTCATTCCAGCACACTGCCCGGGGCGGCTCACAATCTGTATCTGACCTGGGGAGCCGAACTGGGGCTGCTCACGGCCGTTGTGCTTACCGTCTGTCTGGCCGGAATGACTATTCGCTGGTTTCGAATCCGTTCATTGGTATGCTCAAAGAGCAATATCTGGCTGTTCTCCGGTGCCCTGGCGATTCTTTGCGGGCTTTTCGCGCGTGCGTGGTTTGAGAGCGGTGTTATTATCAATGATTTCAGTGACAGTCTGTATTTTCTTCTGCCGATATGGATATTGACGGTTCTGGAATCCGACAGAGAGCCGTCATCCTAGAGCAAGGTGTTCGCATGCCGGGTTTTCACTTCGTCCATTGTCATCAATCCGGGTTTTCGCGCAAGCTGGAAGAGCGGGCCCTGAGGGGGTGCTTGCATTCCGATGATTATGAAGTGCGCTGTCTGGCAAAAACGAATACGGCCCGTCTCTTTGTTTCCGCTTATAACGGGTATCCTGTTCGATCATGGGAAGATGACCGGGTTCGGGTTTATATGGAAGGGCATGTTTATGGCTTGACGGAATCGGATCTTCGCGAACAGATCCTTCGTCTGGCTCGGGATGTGCTTTCCGGAACACCTTCCGGACGGCTCGAAAGATGGCTGCGCGGCACAGACGGTGAATTTCTTCTGATTATTCATGACAAAAAGAATCTGAGCTGGTTTGTTCTCAATGATGCTCTGGCCCATTTGCCCGTGTACTATTATGCGACGGCCGACCGAATGATTCTGTCGAGAGAGATGGGTTTTCTGCTTTCATGTGAACCTGACACGGATATGGATCCCCTTTCTGCGGCCCTGTATGCACTTTTTATCTTTACGCCGGGAACCCGGACGCTGTTCAGGAATATTCGACGGATGGCTCCGGGCTCCCTGATTCGGGTCGATCCCGGCGGGCGGTGGCGCTTTCAGAGGGTGGTCGAATGGAATTTTGAAACATCGGCTGAATACCGCATGGACTGGATTGATCAACTGACCGGGCTCTTTCGTGAGACATGCGATGCCATGCGAAACATCTCTTCAGGCGGAAGGCGGATAATCAGCCTGAGCGGGGGAATCGATTCACGGGCCGTGATCGCGGGCCTGCTGCCGGATCCGCAGCTGCACAGCGAAACATTTTTAGATAAAGAGAAAACCGCTGTTCGGGATGTACGGGTGGCTTCGCGTGTGGCACGCTGGGCGGGTTCCCCGTGGAGCCTGACCCCTCTTTCTCCGGTCAGGGCCGAGGACCTGAATAAACTGATGGATTTAAAAAAGGGAATGTGCTCTTTTGGCATGGGTTTCATTCTTTCCTTTTTCCAATCCATTCGAGAACGTTATGGCTCAAAAGTTCTGTTTTTCACCGGCAATACCGGCATGCTTTTAAGGCATTACGGACTTCCGGCCGACATCGACGATTCGGCGAAACTGTCAGAATATATTCTTTCCCGTCATCATCAGCTTCCCATGGACATGGTTGCTGCATGGACCGGAATATCCCCTGCGGCAGTCAGAGAAAAACTGACGGAAATTGTGGACAGGTATCCGGAAAATTCCCTGGAGGGGAAATATCTCCACTTCATCATGACCGGAAAAGGGATGATCTGGCATTATGAAAACGCGGATCTGGCCCGTTATTATTTTTGGCCGTGCGCTCCCCTGGAATCCACGCGTTTCTATCAGATGGCTTCACGTATTCCTCAAAGCATGAAAAAAGATTATCAATTATACCGATGTTTTATCGGCCACCTGAATCCGGATGCCGGCCGTATACCGGACGCCAACACGGGCCTGGCGTTCTCGGCCGCTCTTTTTCCGTTGATCTATGGCGCCGAACAGCGAATGGTTTCGGCCTTGTCCCGATACTCCAGGTTGATGCTGAAAGCCAGGAGATTGTGGACTCATAAAGGAAGATCGAGAGTCGAATCAGAGGCACGAAAATGTATGGAAGAACAACTGAAGTCAATGATAACACACTCCGGTTCGGTTGAGGTTCTCGGCCGTTTCCTGCGTGGGGGAGGGGGCATTTCAAAGTTTCAGATTGAACTGCTGCTTACCCTCGCCAGTGTCAGGGAGATGATTGAAGGAAGGCCGATCAGCCTGGAACGGTATTTTGGACGGGAAATGCATTGATGTCGCTTGCCTATACAAACCAGGGAAGCCGAAGCGAAAAAAATATCCGCTGGATCTACATTGCCCATACATTCGGCATGCCGCGGACCGGTGGAGAACGATACAACCATCTGTTGATTGAAACCATACAAAGGACCGGCCAGGATGTGCGCATCCTGACGGATGAGGCGATTCCCCGATTCTGGCGGTCTCATTTTATTCTATACAACTTCTGGTACTGTACGCATTGGCGGAAGTTTCGGGGATGCCGGCTGATTGTCGATCATTACATGTTCCCCCGATTGGTCCTGTTTTTATATTGGCTCAAGAAACGCACATCGGTGTCCGTTGTCGGCATTGTCCATCACCTTTATTGGAACTGGTTTTATTCCGGGCCGCGGTTTTTATCTGCTTTCATGAAGAAAGCGGAGGCATGTTTCATACGCCGGTTCAACTGTCTGCTGGTGCCCAGTCACTGCACCCTTCAGTCCATTGCCGACATTGTTGACCCTCCTCCGGTTGCGGGGATCATTCCGCCTGGGACGGATCGTGAATTCCGGGGGGAATTAACCCGCGGGTCAACACCCAAAAGTGATCAATGCCGGTTGCTGTATGTGGGAATGCTGCATCGCCGCAAGGGCATCGATGCTCTCCTTCGGGCAATGTGTTTGCTTCCGGCGGCGATAAGCCTTACTGCAGCAGGCCAGGGCCATCGCCGCTATGAGAAATGGCTTCGCCGAAAGGTGAAAAGATGGAGTATTGAAGACAGAATTCGATTCAAAGGGCATTTAAACAGTCAGGAACTGGACCGCCTGTACAGGCAGGCCGATGTATTCGTACTTCCTTCGAGGCATGAAGGATTCGGCATTTCCCTGGTGGAGGCCATGAGAGCCGGTCTGCCTGTTGTGGCATCACGGATCTGTACTCTGTCCGAACTGACCGATGAGGGCCGAAGCGCGTTGCTCGTCCCGCCCGGCGATGTCCGCCGGCTCGCAGATGCCATTTGCCGCCTTTGTGCGGACGACGATTTGAGAATTCGTATGGGCGAAGCCGGCCGCAAGCGCGCGCAAGCCACTTTGACATGGAAGCAGGTCGAGTCGGAGTTTGAAGCAATGATACAAAAATGGAAAGGGATGTTTTTGTGAGACTGTGTTATATCGGCGATGCCATGAATCCGCATATTCAGAAATGGACTTCCTCGTTGGCTCGCCGGGGACATGACGTGCATCTGATCACATGCCGGCCTCGGTCGATCCCCGGTGTTACGATTCATCCGGTTCGTATTTTCTGGCCGACACGTATCTGTGCCACGGCCTCTCTTTTTTCCCGTCTCGGATATTTGACCTGTGTTCCGGCGGTTCGGCAAACCGTTCGTCGAATCACTCCGGATATTCTCCATGCCCATTATTCTACGTCGTACGGACTCATGGGGGCTGCCGCTGGATTTCATCCGTTCATTATCTCCACCTGGGGAAGTGATATTTTCGCATTTCCGCGCCGTTCCCGCGTTTTTGCCGCTCTGCTTGGAAAAATACTGTCCCGTGCCGACGCGGTGACGGCCACAAGCCGCATGCTGACCGAAGAGACGGCCCGATACATGGGCAAGACAGGAATCGTCGAGACGATCCCATTCGGGGTGGATATCGAACGGTTTACGCCGCGGCGTCGCCAAAACTCAAAAAAGCCGGTAACCATTGGGATTGTCAAAACGTTGGAAAAAAAATACGGGATCGAGCTGCTGATCCGGGCTTTTGCGCAAATTCATGCAAGGCATCCTGAAGCGTCTCTTATGATTGTCGGTGACGGAGGGGAATACAAGCCACTGAAAGCTTTGAGTCAAAACCTGGGGCTGTCGGCAAAGATTCGCTTTTGCGGTTTTGTTGAGAACCCTGATGTGCCTGATCTGTTGAACCGGATGGATATTTTTGCCGTCCCTTCCGTGTCTCCTTCGGAGACATTCGGTGTGGCCGCTGTGGAAGCATCGGCTTGCGGGCTTCCGGTCGTGGCATCCCGAATCGGCGGGCTGCCGGAGGTCGTTTGTGACGGCAAGACGGGTCTTCTGATTCCTTCCGGCGATGTGGATGCATTGGCACGGGCTTTGGAGCAATTGATCATGGATCCCGATCTGAGAAAAAGACTGGGGGATGCAGGCCGCGGGTTTGTTGTTGAAAAATACCCATGGAAGGAAAGTGTCCGCCGTATGGAGACTCTCTATATTCGCTTGGTAAACAGCGGTCGCCGTGTTTCGAGGAAATTACAATGATTGTTCTGTGGTGGGCGGCAGCGATCCTTTTATTTCTTTCGTTTGCCGGATATCCTCTTTTTCTTCTCGTTTTCGTCAGGAAAGTAGAGAGGCATGACTGTCCTTCTGACTATCAGCCGCATGTCAGCCTCATTATTCCGGCCCGGAACGAGGCCGGAGTCATTGAGGCCAAACTTTGCAACACCCTGGCTCTTGAATATCCTCGAGACCGACTCGAGATTTGGGTGGTTTCCGACGGATCTGTGGATGATACCGATTCGATTATTCGCCGATTCGAGTCCGAAGGCGTCAATAAAATTCGTTTTGAGGAGAGCCGGGGAAAAACCGAAGCTCAGAATGAAGCCGTACGCAGAAGCCGCAATGAAATCCTCCTGTTTTCCGATGCCAATGCCATGTATGATCAACAGGCGGTACGAAAGCTGACACGTCATTTTTATCATTCCGATGTGGGATGTGTCTCCGGGCAGCTTCTCTATGAGCGGCTGGGAGGCCCTCCGGACATAGAAGAAACCGTGTATTGGCGTTATGAAAAAGGGTTGAAAAAACTGGAAAACCGGATCGAGGCGATTCCCGGAGTCAATGGGTCGATCTATGCTGTCAGACGCTCTGATTATGTTTTCCTTGAACCGGATATTATCAGTGATTTTATTGAGCCTCTGGAGATTGCCCGTAAGGGGAAAAAAGTGGTCTATGAACCGGAGGCCCTTTCCATCGAGCCTCCGCCGGTCAATCTCTGTCAGGAATTCAGACGAAAAAGAAGAATCGTCAGCCGGTCTGTGCGCAGCCTGCTTTCACACAGGCATTTGATGAATCCATTTCAGCATCCGATGATTGCCGCATCCCTCTTTTTTCATAAAGTCCTGCGGTGGATGAGTCCTCTCATCATGCTCGTTCTTTTTGCCGCAACCCTGAGTCTTTTTAGCGGCGGACGATTTCGGATTGCCTTGATACTCCAGATTTTGTTCCTTTTTCTGGGGGCTCTTGGTTTTCTCTTTCGGAATAAAAGGGAAATCCCGACTTGGATTTTTGTTCCATATTATGTATTATTACTGGGTGCGGCGTCCCTTCTGGGAATGTATGATGCTTTTACGGGAAGAGCTCCGCAGGTCTGGACACCATCCCGCTGAAAAAGCGTGAGGCCCTTATGTCTCGCTGGACGGAAAGATTGCTGCTTGCGGGAACGGATTTTATTATGATCCATGCCGCGTTCTTTCTGTGGATGGAAACGAATGGAAGGACTTTCACCCTTACTTCCGAGGCTTTGCGAGAAATCCTTCCCGTGTCGGCCGGTATTTATATTTACTGGCTGGCCCTGTTCGGCTTTTTTGGACTGTATCGGTCTTTTATTCTTTCCAGAACCGACGAACTGATCAATCTTATCAAGACAGTGACGGTGGGGGTTTTTGTCATTTTCCTGCTTACTTTCGATATCGAGAAGGGCAGCGGCCATCCACTGGAAATGAACCGGTATCGTGTGCTGATCTATTGGTGCCTGATGTGGGGATTGACAGGGGCCGGACGCATGGCATATCGAACGGTGATTCGGAAACTGCTTGAGAAGGGTATAGGCCGCCGCAAGACTCTGATCGTCGGGGTTGGAGAAAATGCAGGAACCCTGTACCATGACGTTCAGCAGGCACCGGCATTGGGATACGAAATAGTCGGATTTATTCAAACTGAAGGAGATCCGGTCCCTGCCGAATGGGACAAGCCGGTTTTGGGAACACTTTCCCGGCTTCATAAAATTATCGAGCAGTCAGGCATACAGGTCGTGCTTATTGCCGTTACACGGAAGTCGGTTCGTCTTCTGGAAGAAATCGTGTCTCAGTGTGACGGGCTGCCCGTGAGCATGAAAATTGTCCCCGATCTTTATGACGTCATCGTCGGGCAGGCCCGTACCCATCAGATTTATGGTTTCCCGTTGATCGAGATACTGCCTCAGTTGATGCAGCCGTGGGAGCGGGCCGTCAAGCGGCTGATCGATATTGTACTTTCGCTGATGATTCTTGTCGGATTTTTTCCTCTTTGGGTCGTTGTGGCGCTTGTTATTCCCCTGGATTCAAGAGGTTCTGTTTTCTATTTGCAGGAGAGGGTGGGGCGCGGGGGGCGTGTTTATAAAATGATTAAATTCCGGTCCATGGTAGAGGGTGCTGAAAAAATGACCGGTCCGGTCTGGGCCACTTATAACGATCCCCGGGTGACGCGTTTTGGCCGGCTTTTGCGTCGATTCCGCCTGGATGAGATCCCTCAGCTCATCAATGTACTGAAAGGAGATATGTCATGGGTCGGCCCACGGCCTGAGAGGCCCTATTTTGTCAGGAAGTTTCAGAAGCAGATTCCCTTGTACAGCCGCCGGCTCCGCGTTCGGCCCGGAATTACGGGATGGGCGCAGGTGATGGGTCAATACGATCAGTCACTGGAACATGTCAAGCAGAAGCTCGCTTATGATTTGTTTTATCTGGAGAACATGTCTCTTCGAATGGATCTGAAAATTGCATTAAATACACTGTATGTCATGCTGTCCGGATCGGGATTTAAAAAGAATGAAACTGAAAGGGAGAATGAAAATGACCATTCCCATGGTTGATCTGACGAAACAATATCAGGCGCTGCAGAAAGAAATCAACCGGACCATCGGGCGGGTTCTTCAAAGCACACAATTTATTATGGGTTCTGAGGTGGAGGCGTTTGAAAAGGAGATGGCCGAATACTGCCAGACCCGGTTTGCCGTATCATGTAATTCCGGAACAGACGCCCTGCAGATCTGTTTAATGGCAATCGATATTCAGCCGGGCGATGAGGTCATCACCACTCCGTTTACTTTTGTGGCCACAGCAGAGGTCATTCGACTTCTGAAGGCCAGGCCGGTATACGTGGATATCGACCCGGACACCTATCTGCTCGACATTTCCCGGATTGAACGCAAGATCACTAAAAGAACTCGTGCGATACTGCCCGTCCATCTTTTCGGCCAGTGCGCGGATATGGATCCAATCAATGAGCTGGCCGATCGCCACGGCCTTGTGGTTATTGAAGATGCCTGCCAGGCTGTGGGGGCGACCTACCGGGGCCGTAAAGCTTGCAGCCTCGGATCAATGGGCTGCCTTTCCTTTTTCCCTTCGAAAAATCTTGGGGCTTATGGAGACGGCGGTATGGTGTTGACATCCGATGAGCAGCTGGCGGAAAAAATCCGCATGATAAGAAATCATGGTTCATCCAGGCGTTATTATCATGAAGTGATCGGTGTCAACAGCCGTCTTGATACGTTGCAGGCGGCGGTGCTGAGGGTCAAGCTCAAACATCTGGACATGTGGAACGAGGCGAGAAAAGACAGGGCCGCTCTCTATACGGAACTGCTCAGCCGCGGAAACGTGGTCACGCCCGTGATTCTGGAAGATCGGTCTCATGTTTTTCACCAGTATTCAATTCGCGTAAAAGACCGGGACGGTTTGCGAAAGGCACTGGATGAACATGGAATCACAACAGCTGTTTATTATCCGGTACCGCTTCATTGTCAGCCCGCGTTTGCCGACGGCAGGCAGAAAGAGGGCCTTTTCCCCATGACGGAAAAGACGGCACAAAATATTCTTTCTTTGCCTATGTATCCGGAGCTGAAAGAAAAGGATGTTCAGGCCATCGCTTGTCAGGTATTATCATTCACGGGATAGCAGGGGAAGATTATGCTGGATTTGAAATATATTCGAGAGCATCCGGAATTCGTTCAAAGAGCGATTGAAAATAAACATGAAAATGCGGATCTGGCCCGCCTTCTCTCGCTGGATGAGGAGAGGCGGCAAAAGATTCAGGAAGCCGATGGACTGAAAGAGAAACGGAATCGTGTTTCACAGGAGATCGGCCGCCTGAAAAAAGAAGGAACGGTTGACCGCGAGGCTATTGCTGATATGAAAAGGGTCTCGGATTCCATCAAGGCGATCGATGAGTGGATTAGAAAGCTGGAGCGAGAGATCTATCAGATCCAGATTTATATTCCCAATATTCCCCATGAATCCGTTCCAGAAGGCGGCCCGAGTCAAAATCAGATCGTGAAGGAATGGGGGGAGATTCAGGAGCGCGATTTTAAGGTTCGCCCTCATTACGATTTGGGACCCGAACTGGGAATTCTGGATTTTGAGCGCGGAGCCCGAATTTCGGGATCCAATTTCGTGGCCTATCGGGGCCTTGGAGCGGCACTTGAAAGGGCCCTGATCAATTTCATGCTTGACATGCATGTTCAAAAACACGGTTACCGGGAAGTCTCCGTTCCATTTATAACCCGGCGTGAAATTATGTTCGGAACCGGCCAGCTTCCCAAGCTCGAAGAAGATATGTATCATGTCGAGAAGGAAGATCTCTTTCTGATTCCCACAGCGGAAGTTCCGGTAACCAATCTGCATCGGGAAGAGATCTTCAGGGCTGAAGACCTGCCATTGTACTATACCGCGTATACACCCTGTTTTCGAAGAGAAGCCGGTTCATACGGCGCGGACACGAGAGGCCTGATGAGGATTCATCAGTTTGACAAGGTGGAGATGGTCAAGTTTGTCAAACCCGAAGACAGCTACAGAGAACTGGATTCTCTGCTGGCGGATGTGGAAGAGGTGCTGCAGGTTTTAAATTTGCCCTATCGAGTATTGAATCTGGCAGCCGGTGATTTGTCTTTTGCGGCCGCCAAGTGTTATGACATTGAGGTCTATGCGCCGGGAATCGATAAATGGCTGGAAGTGTCTTCCTGTTCCAATTTTGAAGATTTTCAGGCGCGGAGAATGAATATTCGATTCCGCCGGCAGTCGGGAGCCAAACCCGAATTCGTCCACACGCTGAACGGATCTGGATTGGCACTGCCTCGTACTGTGATCGCGATTCTGGAACAGTATCAGACAGACGAAGGAACCGTTTCAGTTCCTGAAGCGCTTCGTCCATATCTGCATACTGACTTGATCCGATAAAAAGCGGGAATCCATGTTTTTTAAATTTAAGTCTTGAAGGCCTATTTTTGAATAATACAGAACAGATTGATGTCCAGAGGTTCGCTTTCGATCTCGAGTTCTCTGAATGGAATTCGGGTTTCGCGGCAGAGGCTGATGAGTTCACCCGCGGTTCGATGCAGAAGGTTCCAGTGGCAGCCCAGCTCCATTCCCCTTCGCGTCGGATTTTTGGGGCTGAAATTTCCAAAAATGATCTGCCCATCCTCCTTTAAAAGGCGCCACATTCTTTTCAGCAATATTTTCGCGATGCGTTCATCCAGATAGTCAAACAGGCCGGCAGACCAGATCAGGTCGTAATGTCGATCCGATTGTAATTTAAAACAGTTGGCGCACTCCAGGGTGACCCGGCTCGTATCCAGCTTTCCGTTCAGCAGGGTTTTGGCGTAATCAATGGCGGCTTGCTCATTGTCTACACAATGGAAAAATACATGGGCGTTGGATGGAAGCGCCTGGAGGGTTTCGAGAATGTCGCGGCAGGGCCCGCATCCAATATTCAGAATGTCGATTCGGGACTTTCGTGATTTTGCCAGATCGAGACACTTCCGAATGAAATACCGCTTTCGGTTTCGTACGGATTTTGCGGCTTCATAGGAGTGAAACAGGGAATCAAAGAAACGTCCCTGCGGATCCTTTGCGGTGTGCCGCGTATAGATCCAGTCGATCAGCAGAAAATCGCCGGCATATCCCATGGGCTTTTGCCGGGCGCGCCGGTGAACCGGACTGACATCGAAACGCGAGAAGGATTTGAAAAATTCAGCTTCCAGCTCTTCGGGCCGGTCCGACTGCTCAATGAGGTCAGCAATATGCTGTATCCTGTTATACAGCTCATCCCGAAAGGAAGCAATTCCCTTCTCATCGGTCCTGGAGGCCAGGAATTTCTCGAAACGGTGGAATTCCCTGCGAATGGCCACATCCATGAATATCCCCTGAGGCTTGTGATGATTCCGTCATAAAGAAGACAGTTTTGTAACGATTACTGGCGTTTCTTTCAGGGCAAATGTTGTACCAGAACAGGCATATGCTTTTCAGTCTGAACATATAACATATAATAACAAGCACATAGACAGTTTTCGGTTCTGTCCGTAAGAAACGCCCGGCAGGAAAACGGTTTGCGGTTGGATGGATCGATTCCGGCCGATGTATTCAGTATTCGAACACATTTCGTTCATTTTAACGACTAATACGGGAGCATAAAACAGGAATGTAAAGCGCTTCGGGCTTCAATTGTCAAACAGAGTACGGATTTTTCCGTTCAGATTCTCCATGGTGAAAGGCTTTTGAAGGAAATGAAAAGAGGTTTTTAAGATTCCATGTTGGTCGATCATGCTGTCAGCGTGTCCGGAAATAAAGAGAATTTTGGCATTTTTTCTGTCGTTGGTGATTTGAGCGGCCAGTTCTTTGCCGTTCATTTGCGGCATGATGACATCGGTCAGTATCAGGTCGATCTTACCGGGGTAATTTCTGGAGATATTGAGGGCCTCCATCGGGCTTCCCGTCTCGATCACCTGATAGCCCTGTTTTTTCAGCATTCGGGATGTCAGATCGCGAACCATGGGTTCGTCTTCCACCAGGAGAATGGTCTCGCTGCCCTTTTTGAGACAGCGTGTCCGCGTCTGTTTATAGGCCGGTTCGTCATAGTCTTCGCTGACCCGTGGCAGATAGATTTTAAATGTGGTTCCTTTTCCCTCTTCACTGTAAACGAGGATGTCACCGTTGCTTTGCTTCACGATTCCATAAACGGTTGACAGGCCGAGTCCGGTGCCTTTTCCCCTTTCCTTTGTCGTAAAGAAAGGTTCAAATATTTTGGATTTGATCTCATCACACATGCCGGTTCCCGTATCCGAGGCGGAAAGCATGACATAATCGCCGGGTAAAAGGGAGACCTTGCCCATTTGACAGTATTCCGAGTCCAGTGTGATATTTTTCGCCTCAATAATCAGTTTGCCCCCTTCGGGCATGGCATCGCGGGCATTTATTGACAGGTTTAAAATGATCTGCTCAATTTGAACGGGATCCGCCAAAACATTCCAAAGTCTCGGCGGTGTAATAAATATCAGATCGATGTCTTCTCCAATGATGCGATGCAACATTTTCCCGACTTCCTGAATCACATCATCGATTCGAAGGAGCTGAGGCCGGAGAACCTGTCTCCGGCTGAAGGCGAGTAATTGTCTGACCAGATCGGCGGCCCGTTTTCCCGCCTTGAGTATGGATTCTATTTCGGTTCTTGCGGGATTTTTTCGGGACATACTGTCCAGAAGCAGATAGCAGATACCCAGTATGGCGGTCAGCACGTTGTTGAAATCATGGGCGATGCCGCCCGCCAGCTGGCCGACCACGGCGAGTCTTTCGGACTGGAGAAGATGATGGGTTCGTTCCTGGACTTTATTTTCCAGCTCCATGGCATGTTTTTTTATCTTTTTGTGGGCCGCCTGCAGCCGTTTGCGGGAAAAATATTGACGCTTCGCATTCTGCAAATTAAACTGTGTGGATATAAATGAAATGATAATGGTTGACATGAGAAAGAAATTATTGCCGATGAACAGGTTGAGCTGATGAGGCTGCAGGATCAGGGCGTTTGGAATCAGGTAAAACAGCCATGTGACGGACAGTACCAGCAGGCTTTCAGTCATCGAAAGCGGCAATAAAATACCGAAACCGAGAAGGGGAAGATTGATGCCCGCGTAATAAGGGTCGGCAGGACCCTGGTCGATGAAAGTCATCACCGCGATGGCTCCGCATACAATCCATGCCAGAGCGGCTGCCAGCGAAAAAGGACGTTTTCTCCCCACTTCTTTTTTTGTAAGGACGAAAATGACCGTACAGAGACAGGTTACACTGAAGCGAATGGCGAACAGCTTCCAGAATATATGATATTTGAGTATGAGGTCCAGAACGCCGAATACAGGCACCAGAATGGCGCATATCTGAGCCCCCAGTGTAACGGCCCGACGAAGAATCTTCTTCCGTTCGGATTCGAAACTCGATGCCGTTGGAAGAAATTCGATATGACGCATTTGTGACAGGATACCCATAGGTGTTTGCCGTTTGATGAAAAGGGCCGGTCAGGCGTTTTCCGATTGCGGAACCGAAATCTTGATGGTCATCTTGTCCATCTCGACTACCTCACCCAGAGACCGAACCAGGTTGCCGGCCGAAGGACCTGCGGCCTTTTCGGTCCACCGTTCGATATTCTCCACCGTATACTGGCAGAAGAGAATTCGACGGTTTCCTTCCCGAGTATTCCACAGTTTGACGGATTTGGCTCCCCATTGCTGCTGCTGAGGCCAGTGGATTTTCAGCCAGTCCATAAAGTCATCCTGTTTTTTTGAAGGTTTGAGAACATTCTTGTAAGTAACGGTGATCATGACAAGATCCTGTATGCGTTCTTTACGGGTTTGCGTACGATTGACCGTTGTATTTCATCCTGAAACCGGTCATTGCATTCTGGAAACAACCGTGACAATCCTGTCATTTTTATAGACATGGCTTAATTCATTAAATAACAGATAGTTTTAAGCCATTCACGATGAACAGGGCCGTATTTTCTTTGTTCTGTGGCTGCAGTAACTTGGCTTATGCAAGAGGCGTGCCGAAGATAAATAAAAAGGCGCTCCATTCCGTGAACTTGGGAGTGATCCGGTAGCGGTTCCGGAATGCAGCGCCGAATCAGGCGAGGTCAATCTTTCAGGATACGTATTCTTCGGATTAATGCTTCTTTACCCCGAACGATTCGAATCGGGGTTTTGCCGCATTGAGGACACGAGAAAGAGGGAAGTGCTAAATGAAAGGCGGGATCTTCCCTCAGGGTCAGTCTGCCCTGATAACCGCATGCGTCACAGGCGATTTCTCCTGCCGGCTGATGGAAGATGATTTCCGCCTCTTCGGCCGGTGTACCCTGGAATCCGTTTTTAACCCAGAACTCGATCTGGTCAGGACCCAGAAAGGTCAGCTCTCCGATTTCCAGTTCAACGGATTCGACTTTTCGGGCGCTTTGCTTTTCGGCCTCCCGTAAAACGACCTCGACGATGGATTGCGCAATAGAGGCTTCGTGCATTTATGATATTTCAATGTTAAGGGCCTGAATGAGCTCCGGAATACCCTCTCCGGTTCGTCCGTTGGTGAAAACCACTTTCAGGTTCGACTTCACGGAAAGGGCGTCTTTTTTCAGCTGTTCCAGAGAAACTTCCATGGCGTCTGCCAGATCGATCTTGTTGACGGCCAGAACCGAGGATTCCATCAGGATGTAGGGGTGTTTCAGGATCATATAGGGCCCCTCCGTGGTGGAAACCACGACCATGCGCTGATGCGCGCCGACAGGGAATTCTCCGGGACAGATCAGATTTCCCACATTTTCGATAAGCAGCAGATCCAGCTGGTCCAGATCGAGTTCATCCAGTGCTTTTCTGACCAGATTGGCATCCAAATGGCACTCTTTGCCGGTGTTGGCCTGAATCACCTGGGCGCCGACATCCTGAATCCGATCGGCGTCGATTGTCGTGGTCAGATCGCCGGCGATGGCCGCCACCCGGTGTGCGGTACCGACATGTTTGACCAGCTGCTGAACCAGGGTGGTTTTTCCGGAACCGATGGAGCCAAGAATATCGATGGCATGAACACCCTGTTCGTCGAGTCGTTTTCGATTGGTCTTTGCCAGATCTTCATTCTGCTTCAGCAGATTCTCTTCCAGTTCAATATCAAAGGTTTCCCCTTCAGCGGGTTGTACGGTTTTCATGGATGATCTCCAGGTTGCAGGTTTTTGGTCAACAAGCGAACGGCCAGACAGATCAATGAAGCACCGACCGTTATAAAAATAAAAAGTAGACTTTTTATAAATAAAATGCAAGGAGAAATATACGTCAAGACACCCTTGACTTTTAAAGGAAATAATCCGATATTGAAACCGGAATCTCACAAAGGAGGATTCTCATGACATCCAAACACTATCAGCTTCGGTCCATGGTCCCGCTTCTGAGGGCGGCGGAACGCGCCTCTTCGGAGGGAAAACCGGCTGCCGTCGGGGCCTTTAACGTCAATTTTTATACGCAGGCGGAAGGCATTCTGGAGGGTTTGCGAAGAGGGGATGCTCCCGGGATTATTCAGGCGAGCAAGGGAGCCAACAAATTTCAGGGAGGACCCCAATATATCGCCGAGATGGTTCTGCGTGCCATGAAAAACAGCGGTCATGAACTGCCGGTCTCACTGCACCTGGATCATGGAGACGACGAGAAGGCCAGGGAGTGCATCGAGAAAGGGTACAGCTCGGTGATGATCGATGCCTCGAAACTGGATTACAGCGAGAATGTGGCGGCAACCGCCTCCATTGTCGAGGCGGCCCATGCCAGGGGAATCAGCGTGGAGGGTGAATACGGAAAACTCGAAGGGGTGGAAGAAGACATTGTCCATGAAAAAACCACCTACGCGGATCCGTACCTGGTGCCCCATTTTTTCCATGAGAGCGGCGCCGACGCCCTTGCCGTAGCTTACGGAACTTCCCATGGACCCAACAAGGGATCCGGTTCCGGTATGGAAAAGCTGGCCGTTCATATTGTGGACAAGAGTTATCGGGGCATGACAGCCTACGGCCAGAACGAGGATCACTTTCTGGTCAGCCATGGTTCATCGACCGTTCCACAGGATCTGGTAAAAGAGATCAACCGGTACGGCGGAGATATTAGAAATGCGATGGGGATTCCCATGGCCAAGATCAAAGAAGCCGTGGCCGCCGGAATTCGAAAGATCAATATCGATACGGATCTGCGTTTGGGAATAACCGCCACGTTTCGTAAATATTTTCTCGACAATCCGGGAATCGAAAAGAGTTCGCCCGATGTACTCAAGCCCATCAAGGATGTTTTGGATGAAAAAAAAGGAGCCATCGATCCACGAGATTATCTGAAAGTGATCGATGTGGCTCTGCTTCGGGATGATCCGGCGGGGACCGATCTTGAGGAGGTCATGATAAACGTGAAAGAGCGCATCGCGTCTCATGTCGCAATGCTGGTCAGTGAGTTCGGATGCGCCGGACTGGCCGGCCGGGTCGACGGCGACACGCTGGACGATCTGGCGCTCCAATATAAAAAGAAGAAATGATGAATCCGTCTGTGGCACTATGAACAAAAAGGATCTCGAATCGAACCTTGAAACTGCTTTTGTTTGACATTGACGGCACTCTGATGCGGACGGGCGGAGCGGGACGAATATCGATGGAGCGGGCCTTTAAAAGTGTGTATGGAGTCCGGAACGGATTCGAAGGCATTCACATGATGGGAAGGACGGATCCGGTCATTGTTCGCGAGGCGCTGTGCAATCACGGATTGACCTGGCAGGACGACCAGGTCGAGTCATTCCGCCGGCTCTATTATGAGATTCTGACCGAGCAGATCAAACAGCCTTTGGCCGACAAGGGATTGTGCCCGGGCATTCCTGAATTGCTTGAGGCCATTCAGGCGACCCCGGCGCTTTTTCTGGGCTTGTTGACCGGAAACTGGCGCCGGTCTGCCATGATGAAACTGGATTATTTCGGAATCCGTCCTTATTTTCCGGCTGGTGCTTTTGCCGATGATTCGGAAAAGCGGGAAGATCTGGTCGCTGTCGTTGTGGAACGCATGCTTCCCTTTACCGGAAAAATGCCCGATCCCTCGCAGGTTATTGTCATAGGCGATACGCCGATGGACGTGGCCTGTGCGAAACCCTATGGCGCGAAAAGCGTGGCCGTGGCCACGGGTTTCCACTCACCGGAAGTGCTGAAAGCCGCCAGGCCGGATCGAATATTCAGCAATCTCGCTGACACAAAAAGAGTCCTTGCCTATTTCAAGGATTGATCTATACGCCGGACTCCGGAGCCTTTTTAAATGGAAGGCTCCGGATAAAATCCAGACTTCGGCATGAAAGACCGGCGGCCAAATTACTCCGAAAAGTGAATCACTTCCGCCGGACACAGATCAGCGGCTTCGCGGATACATGCGTCCTGGGCGGAAAGATCGATCTCTTCAAGAACTTCCGCGGTCTCGTCACCCATTACAAACACAGCCGGGCAGGTTGAGACACAGAGTTCACACAGGGTGCATCCTTCCTCAATCCAGACTTTGTTGATGGCCATGACAGTCTCCTTTTTTGAATGAAATAGCTACGGGATTTTTTCCGCGGATTTTCGAAACAGATATTCAGAATCCACTGCCGGTTCGTCGTTACGGTGAGCCTGCATCAGCCGTATTCGACGGGGCATGAGTTCCTTCAGATTGTCCCCGTACATCAACGGAGTTTCGCCGGCACCGGATTGCGTCATGAATGCCACGCCGGAATCGGAAAGCTCCATCAGTTCGCAGCTGTTGGCGATTTCCAGATCGATGGCATGCCGCAGTGTTTTCAGAAAGAATTTCTTTTTAGCGGATTCCAGAATGGATCCGTGTACGCAATAGATCCAGGCGGCCACATTCCTCTGAGTGATCATCCAGCAGCGCAAACCGCGAAGCCGGATCCATTGATCATAAAAAACTGAAGCCGCGTTCGGGTCGGTCGCTACGGACTGCAATGTGATGATGGCGTTCTGAAGCGGCGGCAGGACGTGTTTGTCGATTCGTTCCATGTCCCTGCCCGCTTTTTCCGGAGTGGTCAGCTGAAAAAGCACATCACGGGCCAGGTCCACGTTATTGGGATTATGGGGGGTGGTGCACATAAAATCTTCATAATACGCGCGCTCTTCACCGGGTATCGCCTCGATATTCGGAACCAGCGGACGGGTCCACAGGCGGTACCAGTTGAATCCCAGCGAGGCGTAAAGGGGAGTGATGACCGGGAAGGCCATGACCGTTTCTTCGGTCAGGGTCCAGGCTTCGAGAAGAACAGACTTTTTGGCTCCGGCCCATTTCCGGCCCAGGCGGTCGAGGGTTTTCTCCACGGATTCTGAGGATTGATACTGAAAGACGCGCATGACTTCGTGATTGGCATCAAAGGGAACCGCCTCGGGAGGATGGGTACCGCCTGTATGTGCCAAATGCCGGACACCATTCCGGAACAGAAGCTTAAGCCGCCGATGGGTCAGCCGGGGGTAAGGAATTCCCAGCAGAGGAAGGAACATTCCATAGGGGCCTGCGGTAAAGTAAAAATGGGGAATGCCTCCCCGGCTTTGAATCTGTTTCATGAAAGGTTTTTCTTCGGAATCGAAACGGTTCTGATAAACTGTTCCGGCGTTGATGGGTGAATCGGGATAGCGGGGATGCCGGTAGGGCATGTCCCATCCTTTCATGGTCAGACTCGCGGTTTCCACATCCAGCTGCCGGCCAAGGCCCTGCCGAATGACATCGTGTTCGCCGTAAAAAGATTCCATGCGGATGATGACGCGAAAATGCGGATTGATCTCCGAGGCCGCTTCAAGAAGCGTTCGAAAGAATCGAAGGGCGTTTTCGCCGGCCGCCCGTGCGATCTCCTCCTGATTTTTCCACTCTCGGATCAGATAGGCTCCTCCGTTTCGGCCTACATAGAGTGACTGTGTATGTTCGAAACCCGCACCGCTGTCATTGGTCCAGATCGTCAGGTATTCCAGATCAGGGACCTCCTGAAGGAGGTTTTGGATCATTTCCCGGTAATGATCGAGCACCGCAGGATGGGCGGTGGTCATATTGTACCGGGGTTTGAAGCTTCGGAACGGATGATCGACCCGGGCGCCCCGCAGCATGGGGTAACGATGGAAAAAGGATTCCGGAACGGAACGGGGTTCGAAGCAGAGCAGGCCCGGCCTGATGCCGTACCGGGCGGCCAGGCGGGCGTTGGCTTTCAGCCTTCCCAGATTTCGGGACAGATAATAGGCGGGATATACGCCGCGGTTTAGCCGGCTCGAGACGAATTGATCCAGAGCGGGGCAGTAAGTATAGAACATGGGATAGGCCTCACCGGGCGGGCCGGTTTCCAGGCCCATGGGGAAGTCCAGCGCATTGACTTCCACATGGGTAAAACCCATCCGGGCCAGCTTCAGAACATAGGTTTCGGGGTCGAGATTTTTCTGTATGCGGCCCTCCTGCGTCAGGAAAAAATCATAGGCGGACCGCTGCCAGGAAAAAGCGGGTATAAATATTCGGCCTTTTTGATAGGTTGACAGGCTGTCATGCTTTCGGGTTTCCACCCAGGTGCACAGGAATCCGAACAGATATTCCGGATCGGATGCAATGAGCGATCCATTGCCCCGGGCGTCCAGTTGGAAAAAAACCGCGGCCTTGTCCGAATCGGCGGCATTCCGAGATCCATCACGGGGCACGGATCCGATATCGATTCGGAATCCTCCTGTGGGATTCCGTTTGATCTCCTCAGTCCCGATGTGCCGATTCAGGGCGGTGCAAAGCCATTGGGCCGCGCTGCGGGTGACCGGATAATCGGGGTTATAATGGATTGTTTGAATGCACTGCAAGGCATCGATTAGTTTCATGGGTTCTTCCTCTATCGGTCTTTTTAGAGTGTGCCGCATCAAGCTCGACGTGCCAGGGTTTCAACGGCATTGAGCAATCGGGTGACATCGCCGGATCCATTGCATACATGAAAGGAGACCCGGACGGCCTCCAGACCGCCTTCAGAGACCACACGCACTCTGAACCCCATCTTCCCCAGCGCAGCTGATGCGTCCCGGTAATTCAGACGATCCATCGAGAAGGTGATCATCGATGAACGGAACTCCGGCTCTGCGGGAGAGAGAATACGGATGCCATGAATTTGTTTCAGGCCGTGATAAAACGTTTCGGACAGAACCCGGTTGTGTTCCCAAATTCGGGGTATGGAGATGGCCTGTATAAAATCCATGGCCTCTCCCAGTCCGATAAACAGAGCCTCGTTCTGAGTGGCGAATTCATAGCGGCGGGCGGTCGGATGCAGTTTCAGAGTCCGTGCCTGCAAATCATATCCGTCGTCGGAATAGGCCCCGACCGTCACGGGCCTCAGGGTATCCAGCAACGCGGGACGGACATACAGAATACCCGTGCGCCGGGGCCCTAAAAGCCATTTATGTCCGCTGACGGCGTAGAAGTCGGCGTCAATATCCTGCATGCTGACGGGCAGGGCTCCCACGGACTGCGCTCCGTCAAGGGCCAGCCAGGCGCCGTGCCGGTGAACAAGGTTCGCGATTTCACGGATCGGAAAGCACTGACCCGTGGTGCACGTGACGTGACTGATAAAAACCAGACGCGTACGACGGCTCAGAAGCCGGCCGATGCTTTCGATCTGTTTCAGGCCTTCGTTCAGATCGGGTTCAAATGTTTGAATGACGATTCCGTCACGCTGCATTCGATTGAGCAGCGCAATATTCAGGGCGGGGTGTTCATGAGAGGATGTGATGATTTCGTCTTCCCGCTTCAGGGGCAGACCGTTGATGATGATGTTAATGCCCTCGGTGGCGGTGCCGGTCAAGGCCAGAGAATCCGCTTCACAGTCGAATATACGGGCCGCCTTTTCTTTTATTTGCAGCCAGGTGTCCATGTCATGGCCCGGTTTCGGACGTATTTCTGCCCGATCCATGGCCGTTTTCACGCATTGCCGGACCATGGCGGGAAGAGGGCCGATTCCTCCGGTATTAAGGTATGTGTAGCCTTCCGGAAAGGCGAACTGTTTTCGCACGAGGGCCCAGAACCGGGGATCGTCCTTTAAGTGATTCAGCGTTCGGGCATCGATCCGGTGATGCGGTGACAGGGCCCAGGTGCAGGCCGCTGTCAGGGCGGACAGAAAATGTCTTCGCTCCATGGTTTTATTCCTTCCTGAGTCGTATTTCAACCGTTTCTTTACCGCGATGTCCCGTCCAGTCCGCGTACAGGCTGTTTTCGATTCGGTTCTGCTGAAAGGAAATGGTTCTGCCTTCAGCCTGAATACGATCGGCCACAGTCCCCGGGGGAAGCAGTATATGGTATTCGATCTTTTTAGCCGGAGACCGGATTTCCAGTCGCATGTTCCCGCGGCATTCATAGGAATAGGAAGTTTCGGCCTGACCGGAAGGATACCCGACCCGGACACGCGCCTGTTCCACCCCTGCGGCGCTCCATCTCGGGCAGAAACGGAGTCTGTCGAAGCAGCGGCCGCAGTCCTGAATGCCCGCCAGGCCCTCGACAAAGGCCCAGAGCATCGCGCTGCTGCCCCATCCGTCCGTGGATGTGGCTTCCGGACTGGTGCTGGTATCGGGAGTCGACGGGGTCCCGTCCGGAAAGTACCAGAGAAAGCTTTTTCCGGTTGATTCGATCATTCGTGCATAACGGTTCAGAATATCCACTCCATATATTTCCATTCCGTGTTCCAGGGCGGCCCTGGCCATCTCACCCCCCACCAGCGGCATGATGCCGCCGTTGACATACGCTCCGGGCGTAAGCTTGTCATCTCCGAAAAATGCGGGCGGAAAGGGCGGGTCTATGGAAAACCATTCGGCGAAAAGGTTTTCGCGTCTTCGGGAGCGGTATTCATTCAGTATGGAAACCGCCATTCGATGGTCCGCCGCTCCGCGGTTGACGGCCATCGGATTGCTGAGACTGAGCTGACGGGCGGTCTCAACCTCTGGGACATCAACGGGGATCAGCGGTACGAAATGGGTGTAGAAACGCCCGTTCCAGCAGAGCCGGTTCATGCGGTCTTTGATGTCCATAGCCCTGGACAGCCAATACCGGGACTCTTTGGTCCTGTGGAAACGGCTCAGTACTCCGGCCAGAAGGACCATGGCTTCATAGAGGCCGCTGTTGTCTCCATGCATGATACCCCAGACCGTATGCTTATCGATCTGAAATTGCAGCCAGTCATGACGCCTTCCTGTATAGGCGAAATCCCAGGTGTCGATGGTGTAGGGACGTTTTAAAAGTCCTTCGGAAGGATCCCAGCGCCATGGATGGGTGAGGCTGTATTCAAGGGCGGCTTTCAGCGAAGGAATCAACGACTGAATCCATGAATCATCACCGCAGGCCTGCCAGGCCAAAAAGGCGGCTTTGACGAACCGGTATTCCACGTCGGCTTCCACCGGAACGCGGACGTATTTGGTCCAGTTTTCCTTTTCGCAGGGAGGCTTCTCCGGAAACGTCGTGAAATAATCGAAAATACGGCCGTTTCGTGCCTGCGTCTCCGCGAAATGGGTCACCGTACTGGTGAGATCCTTTTCAAAATAACGGACGCCCCTCAGCATGTCGCTGTAATCCCGAATCCATACAGAACGGGCATCGGGCGACCGGTATCCGCGTATGAGTGCGCCGTCGATGTTCATATCCAGCGTGTCCTGCGTGAGAAAGGATTTGATACGCGGATACAGTTCGTCCCAGCGCTTGTGACCGGTCCGAATTTCTATTTCGGTTTGAATGGCTGTCCTCCGTTGCTGTCGGTAACGCGCGGACTGCTATCTCGATGATCCCACGGTCAGAACACAGGATTTCAGAATATGCCGGGCACTGGTAATCCCCGAGAGATCGGGAATCGGCCGGGAGACAGGGTCCAGCTGGTCTGATCGTCCTGTCAGAACGGGTTCGGCCCTGAAGTCCGGTACGACCCGAAACGGTACGGCATAGATCAGCGAGGGCTGGCCGTTTCCATCCGGGTCCGGCAGGCCGCCCTCGAGTCTCGGCGGAAATGAGGCGTTGTAATCGCCGGATATATTCAATTCCAGAAAAAGGGTCCATGACGAGCCGCGAGGAAGGCGGGTTCGGATTGTCAGGTTTCGGACAGGAGTGGCGCCGGTCAGGGCGTCGGGAAGCGGATTCAGCACGCCCGGCGCCGGATTTCCGGTGCGCCGCACATACCGGCTGACCCAGATGGGAAGGGATGTGGGACATTCGACCTTTCCTTCCCAATATCCGGTTGCGGTACGGCGGCTGACCCATACGGTTCGCATCGCATCTTCTTTTTCCACCCACACGGCGATTTGCGGAGGTTCCCCGAAATTGCTCTCCTGATACACATTGCGGTTCAGCCGTACGGTAAGGGTGACCGGGAGTTCATCGGGTCCGGCCGAATCCGAAGCGGGCTCTTCGTTCATACCGAAAACCGGGATCAACAAAGAGATCCATAAAGCGAGATGAAGAGAAACCAACTATTCGACTCCTTCGAATTGCAAAGGTTTTCGCTCTTTCCACCGGCCCCGAGTAAAGTCCGGAAAGTTCACCGGACGTGATCGTCTGGCCACGGAGATCTCCGTCAGCTCCGAAATCACGCTCCAGTCGACCGCGTCATAGACGTCCATGTCCACAGGCCGGCCGTGACGGAGGGCCTCAATAAGACGCCAGTCTTCGATGAAGTCGGCGCCGCCGTGACCGGCTCCGCGTGCCGCGTCTTCAGCCATACGAATGAGAGGATGTTCGAATTCCTCTCTGTAATTTTCAAGGGGCTCCCAGCGGTGCCGGGGGCTGCGTCCTTCAATATGAATACGGTCCGGCCAGCCCTGAGTGATACCCCGGGTTCCCTGAATGAGATTGATGCGGCTGTACGGTCTGGGCAGGTTGGTATCATGGACCAGGGTGATGGTACGGCCTTTGACGGTTTTGATCAGACAGGTGTTCACATCGCCGCAGGCATAGTCGGCCTTTGCGAAGGGATGATCGGCTCCCAGTTTTTCGGCGGCATACAGTTTAAGACCCCTTGCCGGAGAACTCATAGACACCAGATAGTCGAAACGGTCGCCACGGTTGATGTTCATGCATTGGGCGATGGGGCCCAGGCCGTGTGTGGGATACAGATTGCCGTTGCGCTTCATGGAATGATAAATCCGCCATTGTTTTTCATAGGCGCTTCCGGTTTTCATATTCCGCAGATCATGATTATAGGCCCCTTCGCCGTGAAGCAGCTCGCCGAAAAGCCCGTGCCTGACCATGTTGAGTATCATCATCTCCGGACCCATATAGCAGACATTTTCCAGCATTACGCAATGCTTGTTGGTTTTTTCCGCGGTTTCGACCAGTTCCCAGCATTCGTCGATAGTGAGGGCGGCCGGCACCTCCGTGGCTGTGTGGCTGCCGGTCTTCATGGCTTCCACGCAGATCGGGACATGCCATTTCCATGGCGTGGCGGTCATGACCAGATCCAGATCTTCTTCGGCGCACATGCGCCTGAAATCCGTTTCACTCCGGGAATAGCCGCGGGGCTCCGGCTTGCCCGCGGCCCGGGCCCAGCTCTGCATGCGAGCCACTTTTTCTTCCACGATATCGCAGACCGCGATCAATTCCGCCCCTTCGATGCGGAGAAGATTGCGAACATGTCCGGAACCCTGATTTCCCACCCCGACAAACGCGACTCGTACGGGGTCGATGGGACCCGAAGAGGCGGGATTGTACTCGATTGCGGACTGTTTTGCGCATCGGGGTGCGGTCACGGTCAGGGCCGTTCCCACGCCGGCGGCGGCCAGACCGATGAAGTCACGTCTGGATACAGGTTGCGAAAAATTGTTTTTCATGGGAGAACCTCCATGATTAAAATCAATGCCCGTTGTCTGGGTTTTTCAGGATCGAGTCCGGAGTGGCTGTCGAAAGATCCCTGAACAGGTCCCGGATATTGAATATCCCTCCGATCAGCACAACCGTGACCATGAGGCTGTAGCCGATCAGGGTGAAAATCAGAACAATTTGCCACAGAATCGTCCAGTTCATGATGCGTTCTCCCTGTTTGCATCGGGAAAGCACAGAGAACCGATGATCATCCCTGCAGCGGCCATGACAAAGGTCATGGCACCGATGAATTTGTCCGATGCATACCAGGGGGGATCTCCCTGAGTCCACGGACCGATTCCCAGAACAGCCAGAAGACCCGCGGCCAGTGCCAGAACCGCGCCAGTGGAACTGGCCCGTTTCCAGTAGAGTCCGCCGAGCACCACGGCGAAGGCCCCCGAGAGATAGATCGTTCCGGTTACGGCCATATAATTCCACAGGGAAACAGGTGCTTCAAACCACAACCCCCAGAGAAGCAGAAACACGCCGATTCCGAGAATCGCCATTCGGGTGATCAGCAGTCTCTTTTTATCTGTCAGTGTCCGGCGATGCAGCGGGGCGACAATGTCCTGGGTGATCACCGAACTCCAGCTCAGCAGGTAGCTGTCATGCGTTGACATGAAGGCCGCGAACATGCCGGCTGCCAGAATCCCCAGAAAACCCGAAGGAATGATTTTGGCGATGAAAACGGGCATGCCGAACTGGCTGTTGAGGGGGTCGGGGCCGGTGAAGGCGTCAAGCAGAAACGGAGTCTGAGAAACAAACACAAAGGCTCCGATGCCCCACAGCATGGGAATGATTCGGCGTGCGAGAAAGGAGAGGGAACCCACGGCGTAGAGGTGTTTGGCCGTACGGGGCGATTTCACGGAAAGGGCGCGCAGGGTGGATGACTGCCAGAGGGTTCCGGTGGAAAGGCTCAGCAGAACCATGAAAAACACATAAAGAGAGCCGAACCCGGATCCTTCGGCGAGAGGATTCAGCCAGGCGTCCGCGTTTTGGGTTTCGGGAATGCTGAACAGGGCATTCCAGCCCAGATGATGGATGATGAATATGGATCCGATAACCATGCCCCCGGACAAGACGACAAACTGGATAAAATCATTGAGAACCACGGACACCATCCCGCCCAATGTGGTATAGATCAAAACCATGATCAGCATGGATGACATGAAGATCTTCAATCCGGCAGCGTGCTGATATCCGGTCACTCCGATCATGAAACGGGCGCCGGCCTGAAGAAACAGCCCCATGTTGAGTATGCCTCCCAGGGCCAGGATGGTGCCTCCCAGTATTCGGACTTTTTTTCCGAAACGCCGTTCATAGAATTCGGGTATGGTGAGGATCTCCATGGACCGCAGCTTGTAAACAATGAGTCCGGTCAGGCCGATCACCAGTACGCATACCGATTCGATGAGGGCGATGTGAAACGCGGAGAATCCATATTTAAACCCCAGTTCCGCGTTGTACATCACCGTAACCAGGCCGAGTTCGGTCCCTGTCAGGGTGGCGACGGCCAGAAAGAGGCGAAGGTTGCGGCCTGCCACAATGAAATCGCTCATTCCGTGAATATACTTGCGAACCAGGACTCCGATGACAACGGGAATGCAGATATACACCAGCAGAATAATCCAGTCGATGCGCTGAAAATTGGTCGCGAAGATGTCCATATCCATGGATCCCCTATCCCATTTCGGTTGAGTCGGGAGTCCGTTTCTCTGAAAAAACCCGAATCCCCGGGCCGATGTGAATGATCATGGGCTTTCCGCCGGCCTGAGCAATGGCTTCAGCCGCGGCTTCGGCGTTTACAGGCGCGTACACGAACATGCAGCCTCCTCCTCCTGATCCGTTGATCTTTCCGCCCAGGGCGCCTGCCTTGAGGGCGGCCTGGAGCATGGCGTCGATTTTTGGAGTGGATATTTTCAGCCGGTCGCGCAGTATTTCGTGATGACGGTTGAGCAGATCTCCAAAGGTTCGACCGTCCATTTTCCGCGCAAGCATTATTTTTCTGGCGGTTTCGGTCAGATTTCTGTTTTGGATCTGTCCTTCCAGCAGGGCGGCCTGGCTTTCGTTCAGGCAGCTTTTCAATGATTCAAATCGTTCCTGCGTCAGATTTCCAAGTGTCGAAGCCGGATCTTCTTTTTTAATACAGCCGAAGGCTTCAAGCGTTCCCTTCTTGACGCGGCTCAGGATGGAAAAGGTGTCTTTGGGCTCCATCGAGTCTCCGAGCACGAAAGAACCCAAATCACCCGGCAGGGCTTCGGGAGCTCCCGGAGAGGAAAAATCGATATAGAGCAGGGAGCCCAGGCTCGAGACCATGTGATCCATCATGCCCCCCGGTTCGCCGAATTCCCTGACCTCCGCCTCATGAGCGATTCGGGCCACGGTCAAGGGGTCCAGCGCCCGCTTATCCCCGCCGGCTTTCAACAGGAAACACACCCAGGCCACCATCAGGGCCGAGGAACTGGACGTTCCGGAGTTGATGGGAATGTTTCCGCGCACCGTACACCGATAACCGGTTTTCCACGTGACTCCGTGCCTTTGAACAACCCGGATTCCGCTGCGAAAGTAATCGCGTTCTTTCCGGTATCGTACTGGCGATTCAAGAGAGACGATCTCCATGTGATGAATGTCGGGGCAGTGGACGACGAATTCCGGACGAGGGTGAGGACGTCCGATGATTTCAATCCGCAGATCAATGGCCGCGGTGATCACCGAAAGACCCAGATAGTCCTGATGTTCCCCGAACAGGCAGATCCGTCCCGGAGCGGAGGCCCGGATCGCCTGTGCGCTGTTCGATGAATTCATTCGCTGTGTGTCCGGTTTTTTGTTTCCGGTACCGCGTCCTCTTTGGTTTCGGTCTGTTCTGCTTTATGTGAGCTGTCTTTCGGCGCCTCCTGTGTCCAGAGCTTGATGCGCTCTTTCAGATGCTCTTCCATCTTCAGATGGGGTATTCCTTCCGTCATCCATACGGGAGCCTCGCCGCCCCTGAGATGATGATCGAAGAATTCCTTCATGCGAAGCGTATAATCTTTGCGGTTGGCCGGCTTCCGGACGCCGTGATTTTCCCCTTTATACTGAAGCATAATAACGGATTTTCCCAGCCGCCTGAGCGCGTTGTAGTATTCGATTCCCTGGTTCCAGTCAACAGCCCCATCCTTGTCGTTGTGCAGCAGAAGCAGAGGCGTCTCAACGTCCCGGGCGAAATAGACAGGCGAATTGCGCCTGTAAGCGTCATTCAATTCCCAATACCCGCCTGTGAAGCGGCCCTGCTGGCTTTCGAAAATAGGCTGATTGGCCGATCCGGTATTCCAGTAGATGGAACTGTACATGCTGATCAGGTTGGTTAAAGGAGCGCCGGCCGCGGCCGCCTTGAAACGGCCGGTTTGTGTGATGAGAAACGCCGTTTGATACCCGCCCCATGAATGGCCGTGCAGGCCGATCCGCTCGGGATCGATCACGCCGGTCTCGATGGCCGCGTCGAGTGCCGGAAGAACGCACCACACGGCCGACATGCCGGGATCGTTGACCTTGTATTTGATGTCCGGCATCAGCACCGCGTATCCCCAGTGATTGAACAGAGAACGGCTGAATCCGCCGGTACGGGGCGGGTTGTACGTGTTCAATGTCTGGGAAAGCGTCTCGTAGATATACACAATAGCTGGATAGGTTTTTCCTTCTTCATATTCCGCTGGCAGAAAAAGGGCTCCCTGCATTCGCTGATTGCCGGTCCCCCGGTATTCGATCAGCCGGGCTTCGGCCGTCCATGCATACTCATCCTGCCGGGGATTGGCTTCGGTCAGCCGGCGAAAACCGGACCATTCGCCGTCTGCAGTATAATAATCCGGAAACTCGCTGAAAGTTTCCCGGGTATACAGATACCGTTCCGCTTCTTCGGCTTTCATGAGGGAGCCGTACCGGGCATCGTCCCAAAAGATCATACGGGAATCTTTACCGTGTATTTGAGTAATACCCGACTTTTTATTCCATTCCCCGTAGGCGAAAAAGTAAAGCGGCAAGGAAAGATCGATGCCTTTTTCATCGGGATCCAGCTGAACCCGGCGGGCGTACCGCTTTCCCTGTGTGCGTCCATCTTTGGTCAGGTTCTTCCACTTTCTGCCCTGGATGTCCACTTGCCAGACATCCCAGTTGTCGTAGAGAAGCACATGCCGGCCGGTTTTGTCCCATCCCACCGGCCGGATCGGCGGATCGATGACGTTGTGATCGTCTTCGGTGTCGATAAAGGAAACCGGCATATCACGGGTGATGTTCACGGGTTTTCCGCCGGCCAGTTCCACCGTGTAGTAGTGGCCGTTTTCATAATACAGAAAATGCGTGCCGGTCGGAGAGACGGTAAAAGGCCACCGGCATTTGGAAATCAGCAGATGGCGCTGCCCGTTCTTCATGTTTACGGCATAGATGTCGCGGTACCGGCGGCCGTCCAGGTTGGCCATCCAGAGATAGGGGGATTCGTCATAGCCCAGAGCCCATAGATCCTTCGGTGCGGGATAAACCAGGCGCAAACTGTCATCGGCCAGGCGATAAAAGGTGTTTTCCCGAATCCGGTAAAGAGCCGTATAGCTGAATGTTTTATCCCGTCCCGCCTGAACCTGCTGCATGGACTGCAGGCGGTCGTCGCCGTGATGCCAGATTACCAGGGCCGGTATTTCCTCGTCGTTGGAACCTGAGGATTTGTTTTCATCTTTTTCCGTATCCGCCATTTCATGAATGCCGAAGATCAGGGCGTCCAGGTTGTCGCTCCATCGGGGCCGCTGATGCGGGCTGATGGACATATGAGAAGGAAAAGCGTCATCGAGTGCCGGATCGTAAAGAGCGCGGGTCACCTCGGGCCGGTCCAGATCCTTGAATCCCAGAATCGAGTGGTGAGACGGGCCCCCTTTCTTTTTTGCCGGTTTTACATGTTCCTTCAAAACCGTGAAGCCTTCTCCTTCTTCGGTCCAGTTCAGATTTGAGTACCGGGCCGAATCCTGCTCGAGCACCGTGACTTCACCGGATGAGAGGCGGCGCAGCTGAATGCCGTTGCCTCTCTGTTCATGGGCGTCCACCAGCCAGACCAGAAAGCGGCCGTGTTTGTCGAAGGCGAATTCCGATACATTGCCGATGTTGATCTGCTGCATGGTGTTGAGATCAACAAGAAGCAGATCCGTGCCCTGATAGCCCGAATCGTCTTTTTTCCGGGAGGCCGGGGCGTAACCGTGCAGTGCCAGCCAGCGGGACCCATGGCACAGAGCAAAATTTTGAATGCCCTTGTATTCGGTCATTCCGCCGTTTTCGAGCCTGACCAGGGCGACACTGTTTTCCGGTTGTGCTGTTCCCTTCCGGTTCTTTTTCGATTCCATGGACGGATACACGGTAAAGGCAAGCCATCGGCCGTTGTCCGTGAACGTCAGATCGCCACGGGATGATTCTCCCGCAGGGAACCGGTAGCATTTATCCCCTTCGGTTTCCCGGATCAGAACTTTGCTGTCGCCTTCCTGAGGCACGAGGCGGCAGGCAAACCAGCTGCCGTCGCGTGAGAGGGCTGCGGATCGAATGGTTTTCCATTCCAGGATATCGGGAATGGTCAATTCCCTGGCTGAGACAGAAAAAACGGATGAAAAAGCGATGAAAACAAGGATAAAGATTCCTTGTATACGGCTGGCTGGGCGCATGGTTTTTCCTTTCATGTCAGGTTGATTTGAGGGATTTGACCATCGATGAGACGGCTTCGCCGAGCAGCATGGCGTCAATGCCGCAGGCGATGAGCGTATACCCTTCGGCGATTCGTGAACGAACGGCGTCGGCATTCACTCCGAATATGCCGACCGGCAGGCCTGCATCCGCCGCCGATTGACGAACGGTTTCGACTGCGGTTTCAACTTCGGCGTCCCTGACCTGTCCCGGCTTGTTCATGCTTCCCGACAGGTCATAGGGACCGATAAACACGGCATCCACTCCTGGAATCCGGACGATCTCGTCGATATTCCGGACACCGTCGATATGCTCGATTTGAATAATGACCGCCATCTGATCGTTCGCGTTCTCTATGTAATTCTGAAAAGTCGCTCCATATCCCTGCGCCCGGGCAATACCCACGTCGCGCTGACCCAGGGGCGGGTATTTGCAGCAGCGAATGATACGGCGTGTCTGTTCGGGGGTGTTCACGTGGGGTATCAAAACTCCATCAGGACCCGTGTCCATGACCTTTTTAATCCAGACTTCGTCGTGGGAAGGGACGCGGACCACGGCCGGACAGTTTCCCGCGGCTTGAAGCAGCCTTTGAACTTCAAGTATGCCGAAGGCTCCGTGCTCCATGTCCATGAAGATCCAGTCCACACCTGAGAGGGCGATTATCTCGGCGGCTTCCGGAGAAGCCAGGGAAAGAAATGTGCCGATAAGCGGTTTTTGCGCGCGGAGCAGCTGACGAAAAGAACGGTTCATGGACTCCTCCTGAAAGAAATGTGTGCTTCAGTTGGCGAGAGGCCGTGATTGATACAAACAGCATGGCTGTAAAATAATGAATTCCCCCCTGGATGTCAACGGATTCGTGAAAGAACCGGGAATGAACCGGCCTTATTTTGAACCGGCAAGGTAAATGCCGGTTGACTTTCAGGCTGTAAATAATTACTATAAAACGGTCAGAATGAAAACAGATTCCGGAGAAAAACGGATGACCGTATGGGGACTGCATGTAATCGATTTGTGTGTGGTGGCCGGATACGCGGGGTTTGTGCTTTATCTGGGAAAGAAAGCCGCGGACTCCACGCACGGCATGGAAGATTTTTTCCTGGCCGGCCGGAAGCTGGGCAAGTTTTATCAGTTTTTTCTCAATTTCGGGTGCTCGACCAACGCCGACCAGGCGGTAGCAGTCTCCAGGGAAATCTATCGTCAGGGTATCGGGGGTATGTGGATTCAGTATCTGGTCCTTTTTCTGACTCCTTTCTATTGGTTTACCACGATGCTGTTCCGCCGCGTGCGGCTGACCACGCTCGGTGATTATTTCACGGAACGGTTTCGCAGCCGCTCTCTCGGAGGCGGATACGCGGTATTCATTCTTCTGCTCGCTCTTTTGGGAGGCGGGGTGGGGTATCTGGTGGCCGCCAAGACCGTGATGGCCATGACGCCGAAAACACTGGAACAATGCACTCCGGAAGAGCGCCGGAGCATTGCGGATTTTCAGGTCTTTCAGGAGCTGAGAGCCCGTGAAACGGGGCTGACACCCGAAGAAGCCGCGTCCTATGACGTTCTGAATGAAATGAACAAGCGGGGTGAGCTTCGATCCTTCGTTTCCCATACCGATCCCCTGATCTTTTATTTTATCTACGCCCTGATCGTCGGTATTTACACGATGATGGGAGGGTTTAAGGCCGCGGCCGTGACGGATGCCATTCAGGGGATTCTGATCATGGTTTTTTCGCTGCTTCTTATTCCCCTCGGTCTGGCCCGTATCGGAGGGTTTTCCGGTCTTCATGCCGCAGTCCCGGATTACATGTTTGAGCTTTTCGGCCATGTGGTTCTGAGTGAATACGCCTGGTACACGATTTTAGCCATGTCCCTGGCCAATCTGGTTTCCATTGTGGCCGTGGCTTCAGGCATGCAGACCGCGGGTTCGGCGAAAAACGAGAAAACGGCCCGGTTCGGCATGATAGGCGGGATGTTCTTCAAGCGGTTCATCATGATTTTCTGGGCCCTGGCCGGACTTCTGGCCATCGGCCTTTATGCCGGCCGTCTGCACGATCCCGATCTGATCTGGGGGTTTATGACGCGCGACCTGCTCTTTCCCGGTGCCGTCGGACTGATGCTGGTCGGCATTCTGGCGGCCAACATGTCCACACTGGATGCCGGAGCCGTTTCCTATTCGGCGCTGTTTATTCGAAATATTTATCAGCCCGTGGTTTCCGGAAAAAGCGAGAGACATTATCTGTGGGTGGGGCGTATCGTTATCGCGGCAACCCTGCTGGGCGGCATTGCCGTGGCGCTTTACGTGGACAATTTACTCGAACTGTTCAAATATATAATCTCCATTCCGGCGATATTCGGCGCTTCCATCTGGCTGGGTTTCATCTGGAGACGGCTCACGAAAACGGCGGTCATCATTCAGGTGGCCGTATGTTTGGTCATCTATGCCGTTATTCCCAATCTGTTCGCGTCGATGGCCGTCACCCGGCAGCATCAGCCCTTTCTCCTGGAGACGGAAGAACGGATCGCTTGGATGGAAAGCCGGGCCTCGCAAAAAGATGTGGCGGATGGACTGGCAGTCCAGGAGGGGGATCGTTTTCAAAAGGCCGTTAAAACGGCGCCCGTGGGAGTCTTTTTTGAACGGGTGGCACGAACAAATCCGAAGAATCCGCATTCTGCCAGGGAAGGGTTCGGCCGGTTCCACGCCGAAATCTGGGTGCTGAGCTGGTTCGGACTGGATTTCACGCGATGCAGCAAGGCTCAGCTGGTGGCTGTTCGTTTCTTCTTTGATGCACTCTTTCCCTTTGTCCTTCTTTTTCTGATTTCCTTTCTGACAAAGCCGGTGGACGCATCCTCTCTCGACCGGTTTTTTGCCAAAGTCCACACACCGGTTCAGCCCACGCCCGACAGGGAGCGGGCGGCTCTGGAAGAGAGTTTCCAAAATCCCGGCCGATTTGATTCCAGGAAGATGTTTCCCGGCACACAATGGGAGATCATGAAACCCGGAAAGATGGACATCATCGGATTCGGCGGAAGCTGGGTGCTGGTGGGTCTGATTATTTTACTGCTCTGGCTGATGGTTTCGATCCGCTGAAAGCCTCTTGATGACCGGCCGGCCGGGGTCGCGGAGCGCAGGAGAGAATCATGCCGGAGAGAAGCATCAGGATGGCGGGGCAGTTTGTGGCACGCATCTTTTTCCTTTCATGTTTTTCGGTGATGGCAAATCATTTCACTGTCCGGTTATTTGTCCAGCGCCCGAATGAAATTCAAAACGCATCGCGGCAGATCGGGGGCGTACCCGCCTTCGAGCAGACAGAATGTCGGCACGTTCAATTCTCTGATTTTTTCCCCGATGATCGAGTACAATTCGGCGGACAGATTGAACAGGGTCAACGGGTCGCTGCGCAGCGTGTCGAAGCCGGCTGAAACCCCGAGCAGTGCGGGATGAAAATGGCGAATATGCTGACAGGCCTTCTCAAGAGTCAGCAAATAGTCCCGGTCGCCGGTCATCGGCGGGAGGGGGAAGTTCACGATATTGCCATGCGACGACAGGCCGGTTCCCGGAAACAGATGGGTTTGATGCAGGGAGACATAGAGCACGGATCGATGACCCGTGAATATTTCTTCCGTGCCGTTGCCGTGATGGCAATCGATATCCAGTATGGCCGTTCTGGCATGGGTGTTTTCGGCCGAATACCGGCTGACCGCGATCGCCATATTGTTGAGATAGCAAAACCCCATCACGCGGTCTCTGGTGGCATGATGACCCGGGGGGCGCATCAGGGAAAAGGCCGTTTCGCCTTCGAGCGCACTTGTCATGGCCTGAACCGCCGCACCCGCTGAAAGCAGCGCATGCTCATAAATCAGAGGAATGACCGGGGTGTCCCAATCGAAAAACCGGCCGGTTTTTATGCGTTCCAGATGTCCCGGCGTATGAACCAGAAGCACGTCCTCGTCCGTGCAAGGGCTCGGATCGGTAAACGCGTATCGTTCTTTTTGAAGCGCGGCATGAATGGCGGCGACACGATCCGGAGATTCGGGATGTCCGGTCCGGCCGTAGGTCAGACATTCGGGAGAAAAGATGAGTTTCATGGCATTCCGTTTTCAGCCGGTCGATCACAAGAACCTCCTAAAATAGCCACATCGATCCGGAATGTCAATTGAAAAATACGCAGCGAGAATCCGAAAGACTTTTATCTTGGATTTATTCGGGTAAAATCTTACATTGGCTGATATGACCCGCTATGAATCAAGGATAGAAAACGCCGCCGGTTTTTTGTCGGACAAAGGCGGCGGCTGCCCCTGCTGGGGCGTCATTCTGGGGTCCGGTCTGGGCGGTCTGGCGTCACGGATTCAGAATGAATGGGCCGTAAATACACGGGATATTCCCGGATGGCCGGTTTCCACGGTTTCAGGCCACGAGGGCAGGCTGGTTTTTGGGCATCATGCGGGATGTTCCCTGCTGGTTCTGGAGGGGCGTGTTCATCTCTATGAGGGCTATTCGGCCGCCGAGGTGGGACTTCCCGTCAGGGTGCTGCACCGGCTGGGCGTCAGGAATCTGGTTCTAACCAACGCGGCGGGAGGGCTCAATCCCGGTTTTAACGCCGGAGATATTATGCTGATATCGGATCATATCAATCTGATGCCGTGCAATCCTCTGGCCGGATACTCGCCGGCCCCGAAGGAACCCCGGTTCCCGGACATGTCGCAGGTCTATGATCCGCGTTATCTTCAGGCGGCGGCGGGTGCGGCTGAAGAGTTGTCACTGCGGTGCCGAACCGGTATTCTGGTGTCTACTCTGGGGCCCGGTTACGAAACCCCTGCAGAGGTACGGATGATGCAGAGGCTTGGGGGAGACGCGGTGTGCATGTCCACCGTACCCGAAGCCATGGCCGCGGTGCCGCTGGGACTGCGCGTTCTGGGTCTCTCGCTGATCAGCAATGCGGCGGCGGGGCTGAAGGAAAGAAAGCTGTCTCATGAGGATGTTCAAAGAGCGGCAAACCGGGCAAGCGATTCGATGCACGCGCTCATATTAAAGGTAATTGAAAAGGTCAAACAGGAACAAGGCTGATTCCCTGACCGCTGTCCGCGAAGTTCGGAGCTTGCCGAAACCTTCGGGAGACGGGCCATGGGGATGGTGCATACGATGGCGGACCAGAAATTCGACCAAACAGGAGAATCTCTATGGCAAAAATCAAGGTGATCGTCAACCCGGCGGCAGATCGGGGCAACGCGGGCCTGGCCGTTCCCGACGCGGAAGCGTGCCTGAAAAAGGCGGGTCTGACCTTTGAGATCGTCAGGACCGAGCGGCCTCTGCATGCCGTGGAACTGGCCCAGGATGCCGTGCGCCAGGGGTTTGAAATTGTTGTGAGTATGGGAGGAGACGGAACGGTGAACGAAGTCCTCAACGGATTGGTTCTCGCCAGACAGAAGGGCCTGGGAGAAGCCGCGCTGGGCGTGCTGGGTGTCGGCCGGGGAAACGATTTCGCCTTTGGTGTCAATATTCCTTCCGGTCTGGAGAACGGATGTGCGGTTCTGGCGGCCGGACGCCGAAGACGAATCGATATCGGCAGGGTGCGGGCGGACGACGACATGCATGGCCGGTATTTCGGCAACGGAATCGGAATCGGTTTTGATACGGTCGTGGGGTTCGAAGCGGCCAAAATGACCCGGCTACATGGTTTTTTAAGCTATCTGGTGGCGGCTTTGAAGACCTTGTTTCTGTACTATATTCCGCCCCGCGTACGGATCGTGTTCGACGAAGTCAGTCTCGAACAGCCGGCCTTGATGATCTCCATCATGAACGGCCGGAGAATGGGTGGAGGTTTCATGATGGCCCCGGAAGGGATTCCGGATGATGGAAAATTCGACGTCTGCTGTGTCAGCTGGGCCAACCGGTTCCGGCTTTTGGCACTGATGTTGAACTTTATGAATGGAACCCAGGCGGGCAAAAAGCCGGTTCGTTTTGAGCGGTCGCGCCGCATCGAGGTGACGGCGCTGGATGGATCGCTGCCCGTCCATGCCGACGGAGAGACCTTGTGTGTGGAGGGCAAACGCCTTCAGGTTGAGCTTCTTCCCGGCGAACTGGAAGTTATCACCGGGTGACATCGCATGATACGTTCGTGGTGGCATATTCAGTCGGCGTTTTACAGGTTTCTTCGAAGGCTGCCCGGACCCGCGTTTTGCCTGGAGCAGGAAAGACGCTGCCTTCGGAATCTTCTGGATCAGGCGGAATTTAAGGAGGGCTTGGTTCTCGATATCGGAACCGGATCCGGATCCACATTGAATCTGCTCGCCAAAGCGCCGCAAATCATCGCCCTGGATCGATGCGAAGCCATGTTGAGGAGAATCCGCGTTCAGGGCATTCTCCGGATCGCCGGAGATGCCGGGGCCCTCCCTTTGGCCGCAAATCTGTTTTCGTTTGTTTCCGTTATCGGTGTCACAGAGTACATGCCGGACTTGCAGCCGGTGATAGCGGAAATACGGCGTGTTTCCCGGCCCGGGGCTTTCCTGCTGATCACGCGGTCTCCTCCCTGTTTGCTGAATCGACTCCGGATTGTGCTGGGGCATCGTCTCTTTTTGAGAAAAAAGGAGGTGTTCATATCCGCGCTGAATGCCTGCGGCTTCGAATACAGAGAACAAACCCGGTCGCTGATTCAGGAACAGTGTCTCTTTCGCCTGACGCCTTCGCATGATGATTCGGATCGATCCCGGTCCGGCCGGGAAGGATCATGACATGATACGGTTTCCCGCTTTTCTGCCTTCAGGTTCACTCCGGTCCCGGGGACAGATCTCCTGCCTGTTCTTCGTCCTCCTGTTTTCTTTTCTGGAAGGGCAGGAACTGTCCGAAAGAGCGGTCCGCTACCGGCCGCAGGACTGGATCACTTTCTCCTGCATGCGGGATGTGCATTCCATCGCCCTGGGACACGATGAAGTGTATTTCGGGACTTCCGGAGGCATCGCGCGCTCTCACCGGTTTCAGAATCGCTGGCTTTTTCCTTTTACGGTCAGCGACGGACTGGATGACAACGTGATTCGAATCGTGGATTATGATCATCAGACCGGTCTTTTATGGTGTTCGACTCGCAGGGGTCTGAATTTTTACCGTTCCGGTACCGAACAGTGGCGCCGGGTTTCCTATCGAACCATTCCGGTTGACGGCGTGGATCGAATCGGCAGCGGAGAAAGGGCCTTGTGGATTCAGAAGGGAGACGATATTTGGCAGGGAGACCCGTGGACGTTTTCTTTTTCTGTCTCGTCCTTTGAAAAAGCGGTTCAGGACCGGGTTCAATGGGCTCGTACGCAACCCGGTGACCTGCCGGCCACACTCATTCTGGAAGGGGGATATCACTGGATCGAAAACCGGGTTCTGGATCCCTTGCTGCGGACCTTTCCGGTGACCGTGTCTGCGGCCGACCGTTTCGAGCGTATGTGGATCGGCACGGAGGGTCTGGGTGTCCTGGAGGTGGACACAGGAGTCTGGACGGGCAGGCCGATTTTTTTCGGACCCTGGACATCGCGAATCGACGCCATGGCCTGGAGTGACCGGGGACTCTGGATGGGCGGTGAAGATCCGAAAGGCGGCATCACCCATTGGGACCGGGAGCGGAATCAATGGACGACTTTTGAGGCCCGCGCTTTTCAGGGCTTGCTCAGTCACCGGGTTCGACAGATTCTTGATGACGGCCGACGCGTGTGGTTCGCCACTCAGGAAGGCCTGGCTGTCTATCGAAAAGAGAGCGGCACATGGAGAACACTCACGGTGTTCGACAATCTGCCGGGCAATGATATTCTTTCGCTGGCCCATTCAGGAAACCATCTTTGGGTCGGTTCCTCGCACGGTCTGTCCAGGGTGGATGCATCCGAAAACGTGGAACCTGTCGAGGAAAAAGGGCTGACCTTTGTTCCCTTCTATTTTCTTGAATGCCGGGACAGTCTGCTGTGGGCCGGCACGGACCGCGGAATCGTGGAGTATCGGATTCCATCGGGCCCCTGGCGGTGGTTGCAGGGTCACGCCGGAATCATGGCCCATAATATATACGTTGTTTCGGCTTTGGAAAACGAAGTGTGGTTCGGCACGGATGACGGAGTGGAGGTCCTTGACCGGGCGAAGAATACGTGGCGCGGTTTTCCCCGGGCGCACTATTTTCAAGGAGACTCCATCCGCACACTGCTGGCCGATCATCAAACCATCTGGGTCGGCACACAAAATGGACTGATCAAGTATGTAAAATCCGAAAACCGATGGGTGCGTTATACGATCAATGACGGGCTGCCCGACAATCGGGTTTCATGGCTGCTTCTGGACGGAGACTATTTATGGATCGGAACCCGGGGCGGCCTGGTCCGCTTTTTCTGGAACGCGCCCTACCGCATCGATTGAATCCTCTACCGCAGTTTGTTTTCCAGGGAATGCCATCGGATTCCATGCGGTCCGATATTTAGCAAGCCCGCGTTTTCTCCGTTGCCGGTCACCGTGCCGTCCGTGCGCAGCCATCCTCCGGTGTTGGCCAGGGGATAAATCAGATCTTCGATTATCACGTGGGTTCCGTCACCCGGATACTGTATGGGCTGATGCGTATGGCCGAAGACAAAGGTAAAAGGCGTGGGAATATTGCCGTATCCGGGGTATTGGCGGGACTCAGTCGAACCGTGCCGGTACCGGTTCAGGATGTATTTCTGAATGTAGTGGCGAATATTCTCCTTCATTTTATCGTCGATGGAAACATTGAAAAGGCTGCTCTGTTTTTCAAAAGAAAATTTGCGGACCAGAGTCCGGAAGGTGTATCTTAGAAGCCAGGTCTGAGGCCAAAAAAGATTGAAGCCTTCCTTCAGCCTGTCCTGGACGGCGCTGATAACCTTGCGGGCCGTGAACCGTCCGACGATGCCGCCCTTCTCATAGCCTTTCAGCAGTTCACGTGCGCGGTCCGAAAGCTTGCCGGCGTGGCCGATGTGATAGTTGAACGCTTCCAGCCATATATTATTAAAGGCTTCCAGCTCTTCCAGCAAAACCGGCTGAATAATGTGGTTCATGGGTTTGAACAGATCTTCCAGAAAATGACCATGGGTGAAAAGATAGCAGGCATTCCGATCCTTTTTGGATGGAACACGGGCAAGGTGGTGCGGATATTTCACGACCAGTTCCGGAACAGGAGTCTCTTTCGGCCAGAGATCTTCCAGTATCATGGGGAATGGACTGTCCTGGTCCCGATTGGAAAACCGTTCGTCAATAAAACAATAGGGATATTCAAGATGGCTGGGCGGGCTCATGCCGCGATGAATCCGGCCGTTGATAAAGTGCAGTTCGCAGATGAAACGCCAGAAATGGTGGTCGTGGTTTCCGGGTATGAATACAACCCGTTTATAAGGGCCTGTCTCGGAGAGAATTTTAAAAAATTCTTTCAGGTCTCCATAAGTATCGTTGAGTCCGGCCATGGCCAAATCCAGAATGTCTCCGTTGAGAACCACTTCGTCCTGGGGTCCCAGTTCATCCAGCAGGGCACGAAAAGCGGCCCGGTTGTCCGGAAAAGCGGGGTGTTTGGAATGCAGGTAACCGGCTTCTGATCCCAGATGAATGTCCGAAAGGGCGATGGCGCGCCTGGCCCGGCTCATACTCTGCTCCTGTCGTATTATGCGGAAAGATTCAGGGGAATATTCTCTTGCCCTTGTCAAAACGGGCTATCAGTTCAAATTCATGCTGAAAATACTCGGAATTGGCAAAATGGGCCGGCGTGGTCGCGTCAATATCGGTTCCCTGGAAACGTTTCCGCTTGCGGACCGGCCATCGGTCGGGATTCATCTCGCTAAAAAGCCAAAGCTCCTGATCGGGCTTTTCCTTCCGCAGTTGTTTTTGATACAGATGTTCAAACACGGCTCGTACACCGACACTGCAGACCATTTTCTTTTTACCGAAATCAAAAATACGGATGCGCTGTTGCCATTCATATCCCAGAAGACGGTTGACAACCCGATCGAGAAGCTGGCCGACATCGTACTCTTCGCCCACCAATTGCAGGGCGGTATTCCGCATAAAGGCAATGTCCTCATCATCGAGCCGGTGTATCCGCAGTCGATAGATGGAGATTCGGGTCATGCTGAAGTGGGTCAGGGGTTTCAGAATGGCCCGCGGAGGCTCCACCGAGAGGATGCTGTTCTCGTCGAAGAAAAGCATGTTGTGATCGTCTTTATAGAAACTTTTTCGGCCAAACAGACGCCGCTGATGAATGCGGATGGCTTTTACGGCCAAATTGTAATGAAAGGCCCACCAGGGGAATCGGTTGACCTGATTGATGACGTCACCCGGTTGAAGGACCTGAAGAACGGCGTCAGCGGCCCGCTGAATCTTTTCCTTATTATAGGGGGGATACAGGTGAATGTTCATACGCGGTTCCTGCTGTTTTCGGTGTGAGCGTACCCGGGAATTGATCCCGCTTTCGCACATCGGCTGTATGAGTAACGTAATGGTTTTTTTAATAAAGTCAAGAAGATTTTTATTCGAGTATTCCGCATCATGTCACTGTGGATGACGAAGAAAGGCAAGACACCGAAAATCAGCCGCTACGGCATACATCTTGACTTTATGGGGTATTTCGGTTACATTTGAATCAATGGATTTATTTGAAAAAGAGACCGCTTCTCCGCCGGCCGACAAGCCTTTGGCTCCTCTGGCCGACCGGCTGAGACCCGAAACACTGGATGAATTCGTCGGGCAGGAACATCTGGTGGGCAAGGATCGCGTTCTCCGCAGGATGATCGAGGCTGACGAGCCCCGGTCCATGATTCTGTGGGGACCTCCGGGTACAGGCAAAACATCTCTGGCCATGATCATCGCTCGAGAGACCCGCGCCGCCTTATTTGCCGTCAGCGCCGTTACGGCCGGTCTCGCCGATATTCGAAAAATGATGGAACAGGCGAGAATCAACCGACGAAACCTGAAACGAAGGACCATTCTCTTTATTGATGAAATTCACCGGTTCAATAAAGCCCAGCAGGACGCGCTCCTTCATTCGGTGGAAGACGGAACCGTGATCCTGATCGGCGCCACCACAGAGAATCCTTCCTTCGAGGTCATCGGCCCCCTTTTGTCCAGATGCCGGGTTTACAGGCTCAATCCGCTGGAGGAGCGGCATATAACGAGTCTTCTGAAGCGGGCCCTTGCCTCAGGCGAAATTCCGAAAGTCAAGGTTCCGGATGAGGTTGTCGGCGTGCTGGCCGGACTGGCCGGAGGCGACGGGCGGGCGGCTCTCAATGGTCTGGAGCTGTGCGTCCGGCTTCTTCCCAAAAATACCAATCCAAAGGTTCTGACCCTCGGAATGGTGAAAGAAGCCATGCAGCGGCAGATCATTTATGACAAGAACGGCGATTATCATTACGATATCATCTCGGCATTTATCAAGAGCCTTCGGGGTTCGGATCCGGATGCCGCGGTGTTTTGGATGGCCCGCATGCTGGAGTCGGGCGAAGATCCTCTGTTCGTTGCGCGGCGCATGGTCATTCTGGCTTCGGAAGACATCGGCAACGCGGACCCCGACGCCCTGGTCCTGGCGAACGCGGCGTATCAGGCGGTTCATGCCGTGGGCATGCCCGAGGCGCGTATCATCCTGGCACAGGCCGCCTGCTATCTTGCGTCTGCACCCAAGAGCAACGCGGCGTATATAGCGGTCGAAGAGGCCTTAAGGGAAGTGCGGGAACATGCGCCGGATCCGGTTCCCATGCACCTGCGCAACGCGCCTACTTCCCTGATGAAAAAAATGGGGTATGGCAGGGGATATCAATACGCGCATGATCATGCCGGCGGATTTATCAGAATGCAAAACCTTCCGCCGAGATTGAAAGACCGGATATTCTACCGGCCGGCAAGACGGGGGCGGGAAGAAGAGCTGAAAACCCGTCTGGAAAAATGGTGGCCAAAACGGCGAAAGCCGTCTTTTCCTGAAGCGGACAAAGAGGATTGAACCATGTCAGTCAAGAAATGCTTCGCCGGACTGGATCTGGGGGGAACCAATATCAAGGCCGGCCTGATAGCCGCTGCCGGTCCTGTTCAGAATGAAACGCAGATGCCGGTTCGGCTGAATCTCGGTGTCGACAGCGTGCTGGACCAAATGGCAGAAGCGATTCAGGACCTGTTGAGGAACAACAAATCCTGCCGGCTGGCCGGTGCGGGTGTGGGTGCGGCCGGACTGGTCGACGTTTCCCGGGGTGTTTTATGGAATGCGCCGAACCTTCCCGGCTGGATCGAAGTTCCGGTTGCCTGCGGTCTGGAAAAACGTCTTGGCGTGCCGGTGGCCATGGACAATGACGCCAACGCCGCGGCTCTGGGGGAATATGCTTTCGGAGCGGGCCGAGGAGCCCGGAACATGCTGATGGTAACTCTGGGCACGGGAGTCGGAGGCGGGCTGATACTGGACGGCAGGCTTTTCCACGGCTCCGCGGATTCTGCCGGAGAGATCGGGCATACCATTATTCAGACCGACGGCCCGCTGTGCGGGTGCGGGAGGCGGGGTTGTGTCGAGGCTTTTGCCGGCGGAAACGCTCTGGTACGCAATTTTCGTGAACTTCTCGCCCAGGGGCATGACTCGATCCTGAAAGGCCTTCCTGAAAAAAAGATAACTCCCCGTGATATTGGCGAGGCGGCGGATCAGGGAGACGAACCGGCCCGTCGAGTGCTTGCAAAAGCGGGGAAATATCTGGGTATCGCAATCGGTAATGCGGTCAATCTCCTGAATCTGGACCGCGTTGTCATCGGGGGGGGAGTCGCCAACGCCGGGGAGTGGATATTGAGTCCGGCCAGGGAGGCCCTGAACCGGACGGCTTTGACTGTGCCGGCCCGAAGCGTTCGAATCGTTTCGGCTCAAATGGGAGAAAAGGCGGGATGGATCGGTGCGGCTTATCTGGCGCAGCTGAGACGAAGTGAAACAAAAAGGAATTCAAATTCGTTCTCTCAATAAACCAAACTCCGGAACCGACTCATTCATGCGGTCATCCCTTAACATCGTTCTGCTAAATATCTGTTTTGCCGGCGTAACACATGGATTATTACCGGCCATGGCGTTTTCAGCTTCACATGCCGGCACCCGTCAGGTCGTCATCCCGAATACAGTCAAGACGCTTCCCGATTCCGCCCGAACCGAAGCCGCTTCAGCGCCGGCGGATACGGTTCGCCGTGATATAGACTCGACCCGTGTCCAACGCCTGTTTCGAACCACGGGACGGCCTGTTGTCGTCCCATCCGATACGTTGCCGCGGGAAAGGACCGACAGCGATCGTGAGATAGAGGGACCGATTCGCTATGAAGCAGAAAACATACAAAATTTTATGTCCGAAAAGAAAACGATTCTTACGGGAAAGGCTCGGGTCACCTATCAGGACATGGAACTGCGTGCCGCTCGGATTACTGTAGACTGGGAAAAGGAGAACATGCTTGCCGAGGGGGTTTGGGATTCCGTATGGGTCAAGAGCGAAGAAGATTCTGTCCGGACCGCTCGATATACCGGAAAGCCGGAGTTCATGGAAGCCGGTGATGTGCTTGTCGGAGAGGTTATGGTCTATGATTTCAGGACCAAAAAGGGACGCGTGCTGCGCGGCCGCACTCGATACGAGGACGGATATTATTCAGGCGATGTGCTAAAAATGGTTTCTGCCAAAACCGTCAATGTTTCAGGCGCCCGCTATTCGACGTGTGATCGGGCGGAAAACCCCCATTTTCATTTTCGGGCGAAGAAAATGAAAATCATTGTCAACGATCTGGTGGTGGCCAAGCCCATTGTTCTCTATCTGGGCCATATACCGGTTCTGGCGCTCCCGTTCATCTATTTCCCCATTGAGAAGGGCCGTCATTCGGGAATCATTTTGCCGCGTTATGGAGAAAGCACCACCGAAGGCCGCAGTTTGCGAGGTTTCGGCTATTATTGGGCGGCCAGTGATTACTGGGATGTTAAGGGGACTCTGTCCTATTTTGAACGGAGCGGTTTTCTTTTCAGAGGCGATCTGAATTACCATGTCCGTTATCATTTGAGGGGCTCTGTTTCCGGCAGCTGGACCCACAAAGATTTTGAATATGCCGATGTCTCTCAAAGGGTCTGGGATCTCACCGTCAATCATGATCAAACCCTGTCTCCTACCATGGCATTGCGGGCGAGCGGCACCTTTCTCGGGGGAAATCAGTATTACCGGAATTACAGTGCCAATCGGGAACAGCGGCTTCAGCGCGAATTGCGGTCCAACGCCACACTGACTAAAGATTTCGGCCGCGGCCGCAGCGTGACCATGAATTTCAATCAAACCCGGGATCTGGAGACCGATGAGATCCGGGAAACCCTGCCCCGCATTAATTTTCGTATTGGACGATTCAGTCTGATTCCCAAGCCGCAGGCGGAAAGGGGAAAACCCGCTGAAACCCGGTGGTATCACAACATCTATGTCAATTACAGTTCCGACGCCGTGGCGGAACGCCGCAGGGATCGAATGATTGAATCCGATTATGATTTTGAAACCGGCATCACCGATACGGATACGGTTTATGTGAAAGACCGCAACGCGGGCTGGAATCACAATATCGGCATCAGCGGGTCTCAGAAGGCGTTCGGGTGGCTGTCGATGAATTCCGGTTTCAATATGGTAGAAACCTGGTATACTCAGCGAAATAATTATTTTCTCGATGAAGAAACCAATCGGGTGGAATCCGGGATTGAAAAAGGATTTTTCGCTCGAAGAACCTACAATATGAACCTTTCTTTCAGTACGAAGCTGTACGGCCTGTTTCGTCCGCGTTTCTTCAAATCCGTGCAGCTTCGGCATGTCGTAACCCCTTCTGTAAATTTCGGCTACAGGCCGGATTTTACCAGGTCTTCATTTGGTTACTATCAGACAATAACGGATACAACGGGTAAAACCTATTTGAGAGACCGGTTTTCCGGAGGACTTTTTGGGGGCACACCCACAGGCGGCCAGGAATCCATGAGCATCAGCGTTCAGAATCTGTTCCAAATGAAAATCGGTGAGGGAAAAGAGGCGAAAAAATTCGATCTTTTCAACTGGAGCCTGGGAACTTCCTACAATTGGAAGGCCGATCAATTCCGTCTGGGTTATTTATCATCGAGTGTCAGGGCCAATCCATCGCGGGATCTCAATTTGTCTCTGCAATCGACGTATGATTTCTATCGGCTGGACAAAGACAACAAGCGCGTTGAAAGGCTTTATATCAACCGGCTCTCTCTTTCCGATCCGTGGTCTTTATTTGACAGCCGCTGGCTGAGGCTTACCAATATCAACGCCAATATGACCGTGCGGCTGAGAGGGACGCTCCGTACAGGCGGTACGGCCTCGGCGGTGTTGCCTGGAGAGGAGATCGGTCCTCTGGGCGGGCTGCAGAAGATTGCCGGGGACCGCCTGGATGACATGATGCCTATGGGGATGTCCACCGACAGCCGCTGGGATCTCAATGGCACGGTCAGTTATATGCAGAACCGCACCAACCCCTCGAATCCGGTCAGGAGATTCTGGGCCAATGCCAATCTGAATATAAATCTGACAAAAAACTGGCGGATCACGCTTCAGACCCGGTATGATATCGAGGAAAAGGAGTTTGTCAGTCAGGACTTTATCTTCTACCGGGATCTGCACTGCTGGGAGGCCCAGATATACTGGACACCTTTGGGCACCTACAAGCGTTTCTATTTTCGCATCAATGTCAAGTCGCCTCAGCTGAAGGATCTCAAATTTGAAAAGGGAACGGGCCGGACCGGCCTGGTCGGGTCGGGTCTGTCATCCATGTACTGAGAGACATCGGCTGAGACGCCGGTATTCTTGAGGACGGAATGCGTTTTTCTCGTGTATATTTTCCGGAGTATCAATGAATGAGGACAAAAAAACCGTGGCGATCCTTTTCGGTGGCCGTTCCACGGAGCATGAAGTTTCGCTGAAATCCGCGTGGGGAATTCTGAACCATATGAACCGGCGGAAATACAGGGCTGTTTTGATTAAGATCTCCAGGCACGGCCGATGGATGTTTTTAGGCGATATCGAAAAGTACAGTGGTGTCGAAGATCTGGAAAAAGCCGAAGGCCCCATCGCCGTCACCGGCGATCCCCATTTCAAGGGATTCATGGTTCTGGACGGAGCCGTCCAAAAGCCTCTGAAAGTGGATGTCGTCTTCCCAGTGCTTCACGGGCGGCACGGTGAAGACGGAACAGTTCAGGGTCTCATGAGCCTGGCGGGTCTTCCCTGTGTGGGTGCGGGGGTTTTGGCGTCGGCTCTGGGAATGGACAAAATCATGATGAAGCAGATGTTTTTCCAAAACGATATTCGGGCGGTGGATTTCATGTGGTTTTTAAGAAAAGACTGGGAGAGCAGGCAAAAACGAAAGGAGATTCAGGAGGGAATCGCCAGGGAGATCGGTTATCCCTGTTTCGTGAAACCGGCGAATACGGGTTCCAGCGTGGGCATATTCAAGGTTCACGAGGAAGATGAGCTTGCCGATTGTGTGGCTGAATCGGTCGTATTCGACCGAAAGATTCTTGTGGAAAAAGCTGTCGACGCCCGGGAGCTGGAATGCGCGGTGCTGGGCAATGACGAACCGCGGGCCTCGGTTGTTGGGGAGATCATTCCGGCCAATGAGTTTTATGATTATGAGGCCAAATACTATGATGACCGAAGCCGCATCGTCATCCCGGCAAAGGTGGATGCATCCGTCAGCGAAGCCGTCCGCCTGATGGCGGTGCGGGTTTTCAAGGTGCTTGATTGTGCCGGCATGGGGAGGGTGGACTTTCTCCTTGACCGGAAGAGCGGCGGTCTCTATGTCAATGAGATCAATACGCTGCCGGGTTTTACGCCCATCAGCATGTACCCCAAATTGTGGGAGGCCACCGGTATTTCCTTTGAAGCACTGATTGACCGGCTGCTGGAACTGGCTTTCGAAAGACAGGCCGATCTGGCCGGGTCCCGGTCGGTCCGCTGAACTTCGCGATGGCCGTAAAGACACCAAAGGGTGAAAAATAATCCGTCAAAGGGAAAAGAGATATGATTGAGATGAAAGCTTTGACGCGGCGATTCGGGGCTACCACGGCTGTAAACGGCGTTGACCTTTTTGTGCCGCCGGGTCAGATTCTGGGATATCTGGGACCCAACGGAGCCGGAAAAACCACAACCGTCAAGATGCTGACAGGGATGCTGGAACCCAGCGGAGGATCCGCAACCGTGGCCGGATATGATATCCGCCGTCAATCGCTTGATGTGAAGCGAAATATCGGTTATGTGCCTGAATCGGGGGCCCTCTATCAGAGCCTGACGCCTTTTGAATATCTTCAGTTCGTGGGGCAATTATACGCCATGGACGAGAAACGCATCGGAAGACGAATCGAGGAGTTCGGAGAATTTTTTGAGCTGCAGAATCATCTGCAGCAGACCATGGACAGTTTTTCCAAGGGGATGAAACAGAAGGTGGTCATCGCGTCCGCTCTGATGCACAATCCTCAGGTGCTTTTCCTGGACGAGCCTCTGAACGGGTTGGATGCCAACGCCGCGCTGCTCCTGAAAAAGATTATGCGCAATCTGGCCGACGAGGGCAAGACTATTTTTTACTGTTCACATATCCTGGAGGTGGTTGAGAGTCTGTGCGACCGCGTGGTGATCATCCATAAAGGAAAAGTCGCGGCCGACGGTTCAGTGAAGGAATTGAAAACCATGAATCAGCGGTCCTCTCTGGAGGAGGTTTTCAGCCGGCTTACTCGCAGTGAGGATCTCGGAGAGCTGGCGCGGGCGTTTTCCCGAAGAATAACGTCAGAGTCGAAAGAGGAAGACGAATGATCCTGAGCGGACCGCAGAAGAACAGGGCGGATAAAAAACAGCTGATCATCCTGTTAAAGAACAGCCTGCGTCTGGATTTTCGCGGGCGGCGTCCGTCTGCCCGGTCGTCCCGGGTTTCTCCCCTGGTCATGACTATGGTTTTTTATGGAATCATGGGATTATCGGTTTCGGCAACTCTGGTCACCGACGCCTCACCTTTTATGTATTCTCTGCTGCTCCTGTCGTACTCCATGGTGATGATGGTTTTTGCCGTGATTCTGGAGTTCGGTCATTCCATTATCCATCCGGATGACAAAGAAATTCTGGGGTTTCGGCCTGTCTCATCCAGGACCTATTTTCTTTCCCGCCTGGGGAATATCCTGATTTTCGTTGCGATGACGGGTTCAGCTCTCACCTTGCTTCCATCGCTGGTCGGGCTGGGTCTCGGAGTCAAATGGATGTTCGTTCCGGTCTTCTACGGAGTCTCTCTTCTGGGCAATCTGGCCGGTGCCGCCATGGTCGTTCTTTTTTACACCACCCTGCTTCGCCTTGTTCCTTACAGACGTTTTCAGAATGTCCTGGCTGGTGCGCAGATCGCCTTTGCCTTTTTGGTCTTCTTTTCCTATCAGCTTATTCCCAGACTCGGCCGTGAATTTCTCAATGCCGGTCCGGAGATAAAAACGTGGCTGTATGTGTGGCCCCCTGCCTGGTTTTCGGCGATGATTCAGGTTTTTATGGGGAATCATAATCCCGATTATTGGATTCTTTCGAGTCTGGCCGTCGGCCTGACGACATTTCTTTTCGTAGTTGCGTTTCGAAGGATTTCCATGCAGTATGCTTCCCTGATATCCAGTATGCAGCAGGGAGATGTGTCCGACGATGAACCGGAAAGGCTGAAAGAGTCGGTTTTCCGCATTCAGGAGGGACGTTTGCTGAATCGGTTTCGCCACCCGGAAGTTCAGGCGGGTTACTTCATCGCCGTGCGCATGCTGAAAAGAGATCGATCGGTGAAAATGGGTGTTTATCCGATTTTGGGCATGCCCCTGGCTTTTTTTGCGTTGACTATTCTGGATGGAGGGTTGGCCAATCCGTTTTCGGGCGGTGTTGTCGGAACCACCCGTATCGGAATCATGATGCTTTTTTTTGTCATGGCTGTGGTTGTCATGGGAATGATCTACAGTCAGGAATGGGAAGCTTCATGGATCTTTCATGTGAGTCCGTTGCGTTCCCCGGGTCATTTGATTCAGGGAGTCAAACTGGCTGTGCTCTTCCGCGTCGTGATTCCTCTTTATATCCTGATCGGAGTTGTTTACAGTACTCAGATTCCGCTGCTGGATGCCTGGCTTTATACCGGTTCTCTGCTGATCGAAGGACTGGTTGTGTTCTCTGCGGTTTCACTGGCCATCAAATCATTTCCGTTTAGTCAGCCAAGAGAGAGGGGGGAACGAACCAGGCGAATCACCGTTTTACTATTGGTCGTGCCGCTTTTAGGAATGATCATTCTCATTCAGCACTTTGTGAGCCGGTCTTTCCGGGCCTGGGTTTTGATGCATGCGGGGCTGGTTTTGATGGCCTTTGTTATTGAGCGGGGTGCTTTGAAGCGCCTGAACCGCGTTCTGAGAACCGTCGATCCGGTCTGAACCCAAATACTCATATAAAACAGTGTGCTCTGCCGATTCAATGTCTGTGACCGGAACAAGATATGTTTGGCTCTGATGCGGACACACAGGGACAAACAGGAAAGGATTGTTCGATGCAGAACCGATTTTTCATGGCCATCGGGTGGTTTGTTGTTCTGATAACAGGGGGTTGCCGGCAGCCCATTCCCAGGGCGGATCTGATCCTTGTTAACGGCACTTTTTTTACCGTAAACCGGCAAAGGCCTCTGGTACAGGCCGTGGCTGTCAAAGGGGGACGAATTCTTGCCGTCGGAACCCGGGAGGAGATTCTCATCCACCGCAATGAAAACACCGTTATTTTGGATGTAGAGGGAAAATTCGGCTGCCCGGGATTCAACGATGCGCACGTGCATCTTTTAAAGGGAGCCTTGCAGGGCATTGACCTGGATCTTCGAGGAGTCCGCACGCATCGTGAGTTGCAGCGCATGGTTCTTGCAAGGGCACGAGCCCTGCCTGCCGGGGGTTGGATTGTGGGCAGGGGATGGGACCAGAGCATAATGCCTGACAGTGAATTTCCTTCCCGGCGTGTTTTGGATGCCGTGGCCCCCGGGGTTCCTGTCTATCTGGAACGAATATGCGGTCAGGCGGCTCTTGTAAACGGGCTGGCTTTAAGAATCGCCGGAATAACCACGGAAACACCCGACCCCGCATCCGGGCAAATAGTCAAAGACTCTCACACCGGCCATCCTACGGGAATATTGAAGAACGATGCCATGCTGCTGGTTTCCCAGTATATACCCGAGCCTGATCCGGAAATTCTTCAAAAGGCGATTGTCAACATTCTGGACAAAGCCGTTGGTTATGGTCTGACCAGTCTGCAGGATGATTCAGGCGAAAAGATGCTGCCGGTTTTGGATAAGCTGCGTGAGGAGGGGCGTCTGCCGGTCCGAATCATGCAGAAACTGCTTTTAAGTCATGATGTTCGGTCAGCCCGGCAACTCCGGCAGAAATATCAGGGGCCCATGTTGCGGACCGGATGGCTCACCCGGCAGCTGGATGGAAGCATGGGGGCGAGAAGCGCGGCATTTTTTCAATCCTACCACGATCAGCCGGATAACCGGGGAATCGTTCTGATGAACCAGGAGGAGCTTGACCGAATGGCGTTGAAAGCGGATGCCGAAGGCTTTCATCTGTGTCTGGAAGCAGTCGGTGACAGAGCCAATTTTATGGCTCTGAACAGCCTTCGAATCTGTCAGGTAATCAACGGACGGAGAGACAGCCGCCATCGTATCGAACATGCTCAGATTCTCCACAAGGAAGATGTTTCCCGTTTCGGCGAACTGTCTGTGGTGGCTTCCATGCAGCCGGCTCATCTGATCGATGATTTGAGATGGGCACAGGCGATGCTCGGTCCGGGGCGAACCCGTTTTGCCTATGCCTGGAAATCCCTGAAAGAAGCTGGAGCGGTTCTGGCTTTCGGAACGGACTGGCCGGTGGTTCCGATGAATCCCATGCTGGGACTGTATGCGGCAGTAACCCGAAAAGATACGACCGGATATCCTTCAGACGGATGGTTTCCTAAAGAAAGAATCTCCATGGAGGAAGCCCTGGAGGCCTACACGCTGGGATCGGCCTATGCCGAAGGACAGGAAAACGAGAAAGGATCGCTGGAACCGGGCAAGTGGGCCGATATCGTTATTCTAAACCAAAATCTTCTTGAGATTATGTCGAAAGAGGTGCTGAACACCGAAGTGGAAATCACACTGGTCGGAGGAAAGATCGTGTACAGGCGTCAGAATGAGGATTCGGTTCCTGTCCAACAGGAGTGAGAGCCGGCTGATCAGAAAATGAAAAACTTCCTCTTTTTTTCAAAGATGAAATTGCTTATATTACAATTTACATGTTAATGAATTCAAGTCGTTGTATGGTTGGTTTTTAACCGGCGGAGTCCTTCAATTCCAAGTGTAAAGGAGATTCATCATGGCAAATGGTTTTTTCAATGTTCCCAAACCGCAGAACGAACCTATTCTGTCCTATGGTCCCGGAAGTCCGGAGAAAAAGTCTCTCAAGGCGAAGCTGTCTGAAATGAAGAGCCGGCAGATAGAGATTCCCGTCATCATCGGAGGAGAAGAGGTGAAGACAGGAAGTCTGGCGGATTGCCGGTGTCCCCATGATCATGGGCACCTTCTGGGCCAATACCACAAAGTGTCTGAGAAAGAAGTGGATATGGCGATCGATGCCGCCATGAAAGCCTGGCCGGCCTGGTCGACCATGCCCTGGGAAGACCGCGCCGCGATCTTTCTGAAGGCGGCCGATCTGCTCGCCGGGCCTTACCGGGATGTTGTCAACGCGGCCAACATGCTGTGTGCCAGCAAGACGGCTTTTCAGGCGGAGATCGATTCGGCTTGTGAGCTGATCGATTTTTACCGGTTTAATCCCTATTATATGCAGCAGATATACATGCAGCAGCCCGAGTCGTCCAGGGCCTGCTGGAATTATGTGGAACAGCGTCCTCTCGAAGGATTCATCTTTGCGGTTACACCGTTTAATTTCGCGTCCATTGCCGGCAACCTGCCGACCTCTCCGGCCATGATGGGCAATGTGGTTTTGTGGAAACCCGCTTCTTCCACGGTGTATGTGGCCTATTATATCATGCAGCTTCTCAAGGAAGCCGGATTGCCCGACGGAGTTATCAATATGGTGCCCGGTCCGGGCAGCAAGGTGGGAAATCCCGTCCTGGCCAGCGAGCATCTGGCGGGGATCCATTTCACGGGATCCACGCCCGTATTTCAGAATATGTGGAAGACCGTTGGGGATACCATTCAAAAATATCATTCCTATCCGCGGATTGTCGGCGAGACCGGCGGAAAAGACTTTGTGTTTGTACATGCTTCCGCGGACATTCCGGCCACTGTCGCGGCACTGGTCCGGGGTGCCTTTGAATATCAGGGTCAGAAATGCTCGGCCGCGTCCCGGGCGTATATTCCCGAATCGCTGTGGCCATCTATCCGGGAAGGACTTGTGAAGATGGTCAAGTCCATCAAAATGGGCGACCCGGAGGACTTCACGAATTTTATGTGCGCGGTGATCGACAAGGCGGCTTTTGAAACCATTACCGATTATATCGATTATGCCAAAGCATCCGATGAGGCCGAGTTTGTCGTCGGCGGAACGTACGATGATTCAAAGGGATATTTCATCGATCCGACAGTGATTCTCACGACCAACCCGCGGTTCAAGACCATGGAAGAAGAAATATTCGGACCGGTGCTGACCGTCTATGTCTATCCGGATTCGAAATTCGAGGAGACTCTGCATCTTTGCGATGAAACATCTCCCTACGCGCTGACCGGTGCCGTCTTTTCTCAAGACCGGCAGGCCACGATTCTCGCGCGTGATATTCTGCGTAACGCGGCCGGCAATTTCTATATCAACGACAAGCCGACGGGTGCCGTGGTCGGTCAGCAGCCGTTCGGAGGCGGGCGTGCATCGGGAACCAACGACAAGGCCGGAAGCATGATCAATCTGCAGCGCTGGATCACGCCCCGAACCATCAAGGAAAATTTCCTGCCGCCCGGGGATTACCGGTATCCGCATATGGATGAAAAATAGCACTCTCAGTACGCACGTTTCAAAGGCCGGGTTCATATGCCCGGCCTTTGATTTTCGGGCTGTTTTGGATTCAAAGCGATTTTTTTCTTGCTATTCGTCATGCTCTGTAATAAATTGAATCAGAATGCATGAATGGTCAGGACCGGCAGGCTGCAATTATCCGTCATGTTTATAATTTCCATTGGACGGCGCTTGATTGTCGCGCGCCTTTTTCCTTTGATGCCTGGCCGGAACGAAGAACCTTCTAATGTGTGGAGGTGGCTATGAAACGGTTCATTGTTTCATGCGCTGTCTTTTTGTCGGCGGTCCTTCTTTTTCAGTGCTCTTTCGAAAAACCGGTGGCCCCTCAGTGGGATGTGGATTTTATGATTCCGCTTCTGCGAAAAACACTGACGATGCAGGAACTGGCCGATGAGAATGATTATCTGACTATCGATGATCAGAATAACAATGTGGTGCTGATGCTTGAGGATTCGATCGATATCGACCTCGCGCCGCTTCTGGAGATTCCCATTCCAGGAGGAGGAGCATCGTACCCGCTTAACGTTCAGTCCAATATCGATGTGGGAATACCGACACAGGGCATATTGGTGACCCAGCAGGCGGTATTCGAGTCGGGGACTTTAACTTTCGTTTTCCAGAACAACAACAATGTTGCCGTTACAGTCGATATCGGCATCACCGATCTGTTCGAGGCTGACGGCACGACACCGGTGACGCTGACGATTACGGTTTCGGCCAACAATTCCGCTTCACCGACTATCGATCTGTCCGGCCTTATTTTCAAGCCGATTGTTTCAGGCGGCCAGAATCGATTCCGCATGACGATTAATCCTGCGCCCGGGCAGACCGGACAGATTCTCATCGACTGGTCATTTGACAATACCGCCATCCAGTCTATTACCGGAAACTTCAATCAGGTGCAGGCCAACTTTGATGACATCGAACTTGAGATGGACATTCCCGAATTTTTGGAAGATTTTCTCATACAAACGGCGATTCTCAGGCTGGCGATCAGCATGGGACTCCGCCTTCCTGTTACGCTGCATCTTGAAGCCATCGGTCTCGACAAGAACGATCAGGTGGTTGCCACGCTCTCGCCACCGGTAAATGAGAACATACCGGCCTGGAACGGTATCGGCCAGAGACCGGTCGCCGCTTTCCAGCAGGATGTGGCCGCGTTTATCAACACAAAACCGAAAAAAATCGTTGTCAGTGGCTATATCCGGGCCGGAGACGGATCTCTGGCCACGGTTTCCAATACGGATCCCATTGACGGAACCGTAACTTTTGAAGCCCCTCTGATCATGAGTCTGCCGGCTCTGGATTATGAAATGGATGTTGATACCCTGGAACTGGACAAGGACGCACGGGAGGCCATCCGTGATTATCTGATGCGTCTGGCCCTGGTGGGAGAAGTGCAGAATCATCTGCCTTTCGGGGCTTCTGTTACAATGCTTTTTTCCACGACACGGGGGGATGATACGATTTATGATCCCGCATACACCCCTGACCTGACCATACCCATTGTCGTGACATCGGCCGCTACTTCCGGCACCCCGGGAATCGTTACCGCGCCGCAGCAGAGCATCATCAATGTGGACCTTCAAAAGCCCCAGCTGGCTTTGTTCGAGGAACCGACACTCTATTTCGGGTTGAAATTCGAATTTTCCTCGTCAACCGCAGGCATGGTGAAAGTATCACCAACAGATTCCATACAGGTTTCCGCGCGTCTGGAAGCCCGTGTTCACGTTGCAGAACCGACTGACAGCCGAAGAAATGGAGGTGCGCGATGAAAACGGACCTTCGAAGAATCCTTTGTATAGGCATTCTCATCGCGGGGTTAATATGTATCCATACCCTGCAGGCTCAGATAACCGCGCGCGGAATGGGGATGGGTATGGCCTATACGGCAGCGGCCCGGGGTGTTCACGCCCAGAACTGGAATCCCGCCAACCTGGGACTGCCGGACAACAGCCGGTTTTCAATGACGATTGTCGGTTTCGATGCGGGCGCCTGGAACAACGCCTTTAATAAAAGCTTCTATGATAAATACAACGGAGCCACGCTCAGCGCCCAGGACGTCGAAGACATTCTGAACACTATTCCTGACAAGGGTCTGGCCCTGGATGTGCTGACCCATATTCGGGTTTTGTCCTTTTCGGTCGGCCGGTTCGCCCTTTCATTCGGGTCCACGGCCGCGTCTCACATTCAGATTGCCAAGTCCTTTTTTCGTATCCCGCTGGCCGGTCTTCAGACCAATGAAGTGTACAATTTTGACGATATGGACGGCGTGGTTCACGGAATCGGATATGCGGGTCTGTCGTGGGGACAGCCTATTCCCGTAAATTTTGCCGACGTCTTTTCGGTGGGTGCAACGGGGAGAGTCTATTACGGAGGGGCCTATGCCGAGGTGGAGAATGCCCGGCTCAGTGTGAATATGGGAGAATACAGTTTTGATATCGACGGATCGTATGAGGGAAAATACTCTCTGCCCCCGGCGGACAGTGCTTTTTCACTGGACATCGGATGGGGCCTCGATATCGGAGCGTCCATGCAGCTGAACAGCCGCTGGACTTTTGGCCTGGTGTTTTCCAATGTGATCGGCAGAATCCCCTTTGAAAGGGAAGTCGAGAAAGCCTATGGAGAGATATCCGGAAACGAACTGAGCGTCCTGACTTTGGAAGACAATGTTCAGGATACGACCTGGACCGAGCAGGGAGAACCGTTCACTGTTTCTTTGCCCCCTGTCATTCGGGTCGGGGCGGCGTTTCGGGAAGGATCGTTTCTGGTGACGGCCGATTACGAGCAGGGATTGAAAAGAGGGGCTGAAGCAACGATCAAACCCCGTTTTGCCGTGGGAACGGAATGGCGGGGCCTTTCCTGGTTTCCTCTTCGTATGGGTGTGGTGATGGGCGGCAGAGTCGGATTCGGCACATCTTTTGGGTTCGGTTTTCGTCCCGGAGGATTCGTCCTGGATGTCGGAATCATGAGTCGCGGTTTCGCCCTTCCCAATACCACGAAGGGGCTTCTGGCCGCAGTCGAGCTGGGAATCGATCTGCGTCCAAAACAAAGCCATACAGCCAGGGTAGGCGATTTTTAAACCGTCACAGTAAGGAGCACACAGAAACCAAAAGGGATTGAAAGGCGGTTCACAATCTTTATGGCGAAAAGACTGGGTATTTTGGTCGGCGGCGGTCCGGCGCCGGGATTGAACGGCGTGATCGCCGCCGTTACTATTGAAGCCCGCCGAAGCGGGCTGGATGTAATCGGTTTTATGGACGGCTTTCGCTGGCTGGTTGAGGCCGATGAACAGGCGTTGCGGAATCATTGCAGGAAGCTTCATATTCGTGACGTCTCGCGTATTCATTTTGACGGAGGGTCTATTCTTCGAACTTCGAGAACCAATCCCATAAAAATCGAAAACGGAATCGCCAACACACTGCACTGGCTGAAAACGCTGAACATCGATTATATGGTCACGGTCGGTGGCGATGATACCGCTTATTGCGCCAACGAAATTGCTTCAGGTTGCGGAGATATCAAGTTCGCTCACGTGCCCAAAACCATTGACAACGATCTTCCGCTGCCTGACAATGTTTCCACGTTCGGATTTCAGACCGCCCGGCATCTGGGGGCTGTTCTGGTTAAAAATCTCATGGAAGATTCCCGAATCACCAGACGCTGGTATATTGTTGTGACCATGGGCCGGCATACCGGGCACCTGGCTCTGGGTATTGCCAAGTCCGCGGGCGCCACACTGGCTATTATCCCCGAGGCTTTCGGCATGCAGGGAACGATCTCACTGAATGAAGTCTGTGACTTGCTCGAAACATCCATCATCAAACGCCGTGCCATGGACCGCGCGTATGGAGTGCTTGTCATAGCCGAAGGGATCGCGGAACGCCTGGATCCGGAAGTGCTCCGGCAGCTGCCGGGCGTGACCGTGGAATACGATCCTTTCGGTCATCTGCAGCTTGCAGAGATCGAACTGGGCAAAGTGATCAAACATGAAATCGGAAAGCGCTTCGGCAAGCGCGGAGAAAAGATGCAGCTGGTCGAGACCAACATCGGGTATGTGCTCCGCTGCGCAGATCCCATTCCCATTGACCAGGAATACACGCGCGATCTGGGCTATAACGCGGTACGATATCTGCTCAGTCGCAATCCCGAGCACAGCAGCAACGCCCTGATTGTTGTGGACAACGGGCGGCTCAAACCCCTTCCCTTTCACGGAATGATCGACCGGAAAAGCGGAAAACCCGTTGTTCGTTTCGTGGACGTCAACAGCGAGACCTATCGCGTCGCGTGCAGTTATATGGTCCGACTGGAAAAGAGGGACCTGGAAGACAAGCCCATGCTGGAGAAGATGGCGGCCATCGGCCAGATGAAGCCCCGCCAGTTCATCGAACGCTACCAATACCTTATTCGGCCCTGAACCGGCTCCCCCCTTGCGGTGTGCCGGACGTTCGAGGCATCGCTTCATGAAACAATCCATTTTTCATCAAAATTTGCAGTGGCTAAATTGTGGATTGAACGCCCTGTTCGATTTTGTTTATCCCGGAGGCTGCCTGTTCTGCGGTTCGCGTCTTTCGGGGTGGAATCCGTTATGCGCTTCATGCTGGAAAAATCTCGCCGGCGGGATGACTTTTCGGGTTTGCCTGGGGGGTGAGGATTTTCATTATATAAATCCGCCGCTGTATTTTGATTTCGCCGTGGCCTGCTGGAATTATCAGCCCGGAATCGAGACGTTGATTCATCGAATCAAATATCAGGGCGGCCGACGGCTGGCCCGTTATGTCGGCCGTCTTGCCGGAACCGCGATGACCTCGGTGATGAGCCCGCTTTCAGACACGGTGATTGTCGCTGTCCCGCTGCATCCGGTTCGGGAACGTGAGCGGGGATACAATCAAAGCCGGCTCCTGGCGCAAGGACTGTCCGAATCTCTCTCCTTGCCCGTGGAATCCAACTGGCTGATCCGGCATAAAAACACTCAAACACAGACACGGCTGGATGCCGGGGAACGGCAGTACAATGTTGAAAATGGATTCTCATTAAAGAAAAAGACCGGATTGCCGGGCCGAAGGGTCTTGCTCGTCGATGATGTGATTACGACCGGAGCCACTCTCAACAGCTGTGCCCGGACCCTGAAAGAAGCCGGAGTGAAAAATATCATGGGTTTTTCTCTGGCCAGGCCTCAAACAGGGCCTGGTCAGAAAGGGATTTTTGCTTGACATTGATTGATAAATCAATAAATTGAAATACATTGAGACCCGTTTTTCGATTCGTCCCATGAATGTGACAGGATTCTGTTTCCACAGCATTTGAATAAGGGTGCGTTGCACAACAATACGGACCAAACCCAAGGGAGAGGTCTTTTTTCTTTACTACCAAATAATGAGGTGATTTATGGCTATTCGAATCGGTATCAACGGTTTCGGCCGTATCGGTCGTCTGGTTTTCAAGGCGGCCATGCGGGAAAAGGCGGTCGAGGTTGTGGGTGTCAATGACATCACCGATGCATCCACACTGGCTTATCTGCTTAAATATGATTCTGTGCATGGCTTGTTTCCGGCGGCTGTTGAGGCGTCAGAAAAAAGCCTGCTGGTGGACGGCCGGAAAATTCCGGTTTTTGCCGAGAAGGATCCTGCCGATCTGCCCTGGAAAGATCTGGGTGTTGATGTCGCGGTGGAGTCGACCGGTGTTTTCCGAAAGCGGGATCAGGTTGCCCGCCACATGGACGCGGGCGCTCAAAAAGTGCTTCTGTCGGTGCCGGCCAAAGATGAGATCGATGCAACCATTGTGCTGGGAGTGAACGATGATGATTTAAAGCCGGAACATCTGATTGTATCCAACGCATCCTGTACAACCAACTGTCTGGCTCCTCCGGTCAAGGTTTTGCATGATGTTTTCGGTATTCGAGAGGGATTGATGACTACGATCCATGCCTATACGAATGATCAGAAAATCCTGGACGCTCCGCACAAGGATCTTCGCAGGGCTCGGGCCGCTGCCGTGTCCATGATTCCCACAACCACCGGTGCGGCCAAGGCTGTGGGAAAGGTGATTCCCGAACTGGACGGCAAGTTAAACGGAATGGCTGTTCGTGTCCCCACACCCGACGGATCGCTCGTCGATCTGGTTTTCCAGACAGAGAAGCCGGTCAGTGTGGAATCCATCAATCAGGCCATGGAGGAAAAAGCTCGGGGCGCATTGAAAGGCATTCTGGAATACTGCAAAGACCCCATTGTCTCCGTGGATGTCATCGGAAACCCGCATTCATCCATATTCGACAGCCAGGCAACCATGGTCATGGGAGATCACATGGCGAAAATCATCGCCTGGTATGACAATGAGTGGGGATATTCCTGTCGAATGGTGGATCTGCTGGTCAAAATGGCCTCGTTCTGAATCTTCCAGGGAGAGTGACATGAAAAAGCTGACGATTCGTGATTTGGACCTTCATGAAAAATGTGTTTTAATGCGGGTTGATTTCAACGTTCCGATGGATAATCGTGGAAATATCACGGATGATCTGCGTATTCAGGCCGTAATGCCGACCATTCGGCTGGCTCTCGAACAGAGAGCTCGTCTGGTCCTCATGTCTCATCTTGGGCGGCCGGGCGGAAAAGTCGTGCCGGAGCTTAGTCTAAAACCGGTTGCGGAATACTTGAAAAAACTGACGGAACGGCCCGTGTTTTTTGCCCCGGACTGTATAGGCGAGACAGTTGAAAAAACGGCCCGGGCATTGGAGCCGGGGCAGATTCTGATGCTGGAAAATTTGCGGTTTCACGAGGGAGAGAAAAAGAATGATGAGCAATTTGCCCGTTCCCTGGCTCGATTGGGTGACATATATGCCAATGATGCCTTTGGAAGCGCCCATCGTTCACATGCTTCTGTTGTGAATACCGCGAAGCAATTTGCCGTGCGGGTTGCCGGCTTGCTGATGGGAAAAGAGCTGGATTTTCTCGGGCGAGTGGTCTATGCGCCGAAGAAACCCTTTGTCGCCATTCTCGGCGGAGCCAAAGTCGCAGATAAAATTCCCCTGATCCGATCCATTCTGCCCAAAGTGGACCGGCTTCTCGTGGGCGGGGGCATGGCCTATTCTTTTTTAAAGGCACAGGGAAAAGAGATCGGGCGGTCCATTCTCGATGAAGCGCATATCGATGATCTGAGAACCTGGCTTGATCAGAATCCGGAGAAGATCGTGCTTCCTTTGGATTTTGTGGTCGCCGAAAAACTGGACCTGGATACCCGTACACTGGGTGCAGTTCAAACCGTTTCGGCCGACCGAATCCCTTCGGATCGAATTGGAGTCGACGTGGGACCCCGCACGATCGAGTTGTTTGAAAAGGCATGCAAGTCGGCCCGAACGGTCATCTGGAACGGTCCGATGGGTGTTTTTGAAATCGAGGGCTCTTCCAGGGGCACAATGGATGTCGCCAGGCTGCTGAGCAAACTGCATGACCGGGGTGCGACAACGGTCGTGGGAGGAGGGGATTCGGCGCTGGCCATGAAAGTAGCCGGACTGATCCAGGCAGTTTCCCATATCTCCACAGGGGGAGGCGCCGCGCTGGAATTTCTTCAGGGCAAGGAGCTTCCCGGTGTATCGGTCCTTTGCGACGCGGAATAGGGAGGATATGATGAGAACGCCAATGATCGCCGGCAACTGGAAGATGAACAACGGCTTCGCGGAAACGCGCGAGCTCATCGGGGAGTTGAACCGGAAATTTTCATGTAAGATCAAAGTAAGTATTGCAATTTTTCCTTCGTTTCCTTATCTTTACGAATCTTCGCGCCTGCTCGACGGAAAGGCGATACGGCTGGGAGCCCAGAACCTGCACTGGGAAACGAAGGGCGCTTTCACGGGAGAAGTCTCGAGTATGATGCTTCGCGACGTGGGGTGTGAATATGTGATTGTCGGGCATTCGGAGCGAAGGCATATTTTCAAGGAGAGCGATGAGCAGATTCTCCTGAAACTGAAAGCGGCGTTACAGGCCGGTCTTCACCCGATTCTCTGTGTGGGCGAGACTCTCGCTGAACGGGAAAAAGGAAGTATGGAGCAGGTTGTTCGGGCCCAATTGAAAGGCCTGAGCGAATTGACGCCTGAAGAGATCACGAATCTTGTTCTCGCTTACGAACCGGTATGGGCCATCGGAACGGGGAAGACCGCTTCTCCCGAAGCGGCTCAGAACATGCACGCATTTATTCGCCGGTGGATTCGAAAACAATTCGGGAACTATTTGTCCGATAAGATGATTATTCTATATGGCGGCAGCGTAAAGCCTGAAAACATACGCGAACTGATGGATCGGCCGGACATCGACGGCGCCCTGGTCGGAGGGGCCAGCCTGAACGCCGATTCTTTTTCCGCGATCATTCAGGGCGCCTGTGAAACGGTTAAGGAGTAATAAATATGGTGGCTTTTTTGATCGTCATACATGTACTGGTTTCCATTTTATTGATTGTCAGTATTCTGCTTCAATCCAGTAAAGGAGGCGGACTGGCCGGCATGTTTGGTGGGGGTGGTGCGATGGGCGGGTTTTTCGGAGCCCGGGGCGCGGCGACTTTCCTTTCCAAAGTGACCGTGTGGCTGGGTATTGTTTTCGGAGTGACTTCCATTACCATCGCGCTGCTGTCTGCAGGTGCTTCGACCCGCTCAAGAAGCCTTGTCGAACAGGTTATGGAGGAGGGAGAGAGTTCCCCGGCGAGCATGCTGCCGACGGTTTCCGAAAAGCCTCCGGAGAATCCACTGCCGGAATCGGTTCCGGATGGACAGAGATGACTTTCAGAGAATTATTGTTTGTCTGAAAGCCTTTGCCGAAGTGGTGGAATTTGGTAGACACGCTGTCTTGAGGGGGCAGTACTCGAAAGGGTGTGGGGGTTCGAATCCCCCCTTCGGCACCAAATAATATTTTGATAAAAGGGCAGTTCAAACGGGAGGAATGCTTATGAGACGTGCTGTATATTTTTTGCTGTTTATCCTGGCCTTTGTTATGGTGGAGCTTCCCGCCTCGTTACAGGCCCAGGAGGTCGATTACAAGGCGAAAATCGCCGAAATTGTCCAGAAAATGGAAATACTGACTCAGAAAATGGAAGAGGCCAGGGAAAATCAGGATCTTCAGGCGTATAATGAGGCGCGGGATGCTTATAACGTCCTTGCCGAAGAAAAAAGAGAGCTTGAAGCCGAAGCATTGGCCGCCGGCAGTGAAGCGACGAAAATAAAGCTGGCCATTAACAACGGAAACCGGGCCATGCGTCTGGGGCAGTTCGAAGAGGCTCTTGCCAATTATGAAGACGCCATTTCGCTGGATCCTCAAAACGCAAAGGCGTTTTTCAGCAAGGCAGTGGCATTACGAAGGTTAAACCGGCATGACGAAGCTGAAGAGGCTTATCTCAAGTCCATTGAATTCGATGATTCCTATGCGCCTGCTTATTATAATCTCGCATTGCTTTACGAATCGCTCGACAAGCAAGACGAAGCCATTGCAAATTTTCAAGAGGCCATTGATAAAGATTCAACCATGGAAAAGGCCTACTATGCCCTGGGAAATATGTTTCTTAAAAAGAAGGATTACTCCAGGGCGGCCAATTACTTTCAGCGGGCTACTGGCGTAAAGACTGATTATTACCAGGCTTATAACGGACTGGGCGTCGCTATGGCTTCTCAGGGAAAGGACACACAGGCCGTGGACGCTTTTCAGCTGGCCGTTGCCTTGAAGCCGGATTTTGCCAATGCCTACTATCGATTGGCTTCTTCGCTGAACAATCTGGGGCGGCATAAAGAAGCCCTGGACGCGGCGGAGAGCTGTTTGGCTATCAGCAGCCGATTTGCGCCCGCTTTCTATGAGAAGGCCAAGGCTCATGAGGGACTGGGTGACAAGGCTGCCGCGATCGCGGCTTACGAAGAGGCCGCAAAGGACAGGCGATGGACAAAACGGGCAAACTGGGAAATTGAAAGATTGAAAAAACAATGAATCGATGCCTGTGTACTTGATTCCGGCTTGAAAACCCATCTCTTTGGATCGATGGGTTTTTCCCGTATTGTGAGCATCTCTTTTGGCAAGGAGGCCCGTAAAGGGAAATGGATTTCTCAATCGTATCGGCGATGATGGTTCTGGGGGGGCTGGGATTGTTGTTTGGTGTGGGGCTTGCGATTGCTTCCAAAATATTCGCGGTGGCCAAAGATCCGAGGGTTGAACGGGTCGAGGCGGTCCTGCCGGGAATCAATTGCGGAGCATGCGGAGCGCCCGGATGCAGCGGTTTTGCCGAAGGAGTCGTAAACGGGGAATATCCGGTCAATGGATGCCCTGTGGGCGGTGCCGATGTTGCCCGGGAAGTCGCCCGTATTATGGGCACAGAAGCCGAAGATACGGTTCCCCTGGTGGCGGTGATTTGTTGCCGCGGAGATATTGACAATGCGACAGACCGGGCTGTTTATCAGGGAATAGAAGACTGCCATGCTGCCGCTTTGATTGGAGAGGGGGCCAAGGGATGTGTTTATGGCTGCCTCGGTCTGGGGACTTGTGTGCGGGCCTGCCCGTTTAATGCCATGACCATGGGTGATAAAGGGCTTCCCGTTGTACATGAAGCGCTTTGCACGGGATGCGGGGCCTGTGTGCGGGCCTGCCCCCGTCATATCATGCAGTTGATCCCCCGGAATCAGGGAGTGTACCTGGGCTGCGTCTCACGGGATTTCGGCAAAGCCGTAAAATCCGTTTGTAAGGCAGGATGCATAGGTTGCTCGTTATGCGCCAATCCCAAGACCACTCCGAATGAGATGATCACGATGGACGGGAAACTGCCGGTAATCCATTATAAACGCGTGAAGAATTCTCTGAAAGACCTCGAAAATGCCGTAGCCAAGTGCCCTACCCGCTCTTTTGCCATTCGCCGTATTGATGTGCCGGCGCCTGAAGAGCATGAAGAAGCAGCCGATGTGATAACGGATCGACGCGGCTCATGACTTTCGAAGCCGGTTTCAGGTTCGTTCATCAGGATTTAATCCGCGACGTCGGTAAAGAAGGAGAAGCAGAGGTCCAATATTCATAAAACCAAGTATGCGAAGAGTGGAGAACAGTCCGAACCAGGGAATCATAAAGGCACTGACCAAAAACGCGCCTGCTGCTGAACCCGCCAAATCCATGCTGTAAAGCCGGCCTGCTGTCCGGCCGATGGTCTTTCCCTCCTCCACAAGGATCCTGTTGGCCAGAGAAAACTGGGCTCCGCCGAGAAAGCCGGAAACAGCGGCGGCGACGGGAAAGATCCAGGGGGCCCATGGAAACAGAACCGGGCTTTTTTGGAATCCCGACAACAAACCCATCACAATCCAGGGATAGACGCACATCATTCCTTGAATGCCGAGAAAGCATCGTCGAACAAGGTTCCGTGTTTGTATGCGGCCGGCCAGGCCAGCCCCCAGGGCCAGTCCTCCCATAACGGCTGCCGCAAGCGAGGCCAATTGCTGATAGACATATCCATACAGGACTTGAAATCCGATGATAAAGACAATCTCCAGGGAGATCTCCGTAATGCCTACACTCCAAATGGAAGCGAACCGGGGGATTTGCGAGTTTTGTTTGTGATGATGAAGCATCATCAATGCGGCAGTGGCGAAGAATATTGCGACTGTTAAAACCATTGGCGTGAGGCGTGAAAAAAGGCGATAGGCAACGAGAAAACTTCTGGAATGATGTGCCGACCAGAGAATGGTATTAAAATAGTATGCGACAGGCTCAAAGTCGCGGTTCAACCCTCGTGGAGGTCTTCGGTTCAAATGACCGGCCAGATACTGAAATCGATCCGATGACAGGTCATGGGTTACATAATACTCGCGAACGTATCGGGTTTGAATGTTTTGTTTAGCCAGGCGCCGCATTAAAATTTCCGGATCGCCTGTCAGGCGGACCTTTTCGGAAGCCATCCATCGAATGGTTTCGCCGGGAAGAGCGATGACGCGGGGGAATACTTTTTTCAGTGTCGCATTGATAGTGCTGAGAAAATCGCCGAGTTCCGGGCTGATGACGTTCTCCGATGCTTCGGTGGTTAATGAAAAAACACCATTCGCTTTGAGGATACGCTTGACTTCGTGAAAGAATTCAACGGTATAGAAGCGGTTGATTTGTGCGGTATACGGGTTGGGAAGATTGAGAATGATCACATCGAATAGCCTGTTGGATTGTTTGATAAACAGGCGCCCGTCCATGTAATGATAGTGAATGCGTTCATCCGTTGTTTGTATTCCGGAAGAAAGACGGATTGCCGTGGAAATGAGCTTCGGGTCGATGTCCACATAATGGATTTCTCTGACGGTTTTATACTTCAAGGCTTCCTCCAGCCCCCCGCCGAGTCCGCCGCCCACCATGAGCAAAGCGGAGGGGTTTTCGTGCTGAAGCATCGCGTAATGAACCGCTGCTTCGGCTGTGACAGCATCGGGAAGACTGAAAAGGTGAATGCCGTTTTGATACAGGTTGTCCTGTGAATGAAACCGGGTGACGGCGATGGCTCCGTAGGGGGAGTTTTCAGACAGGATCAGGTGATGCCCTTTCCACAGCCATTTATCGGCAAGCCGCTGCAAATGGTTCGAAAAGAACGCGGCAATCAGAACGGCCGTAATAAGCAAGCAGGATATTCGGCGGAACAAGCGCGATTCGGGCGGGGTGGAGAAGTGGCTGTGAGACAGGCCGGCAGAAAGGGCCATAAGGATGAGCAGGATGGCCGCGTGCGAAAAATAGCGGATAAAGAGAAGGCTGACCATGAATCCGCCCGCTCCGGCACCCACGGTTTCAAAAAAGTAGGTTTTTGTGATGGCTCCATGTCCTTTTTCGAAAGTCGCTCTGTGCCGGCATATGGCCGTGTACAGGTATCCGGATGCCAGACAAAGAGGGGCAAGCACAACAAAAGCGGTCACTGTCATGGGGAGCATGCCCCCCATTTCGCCTGTGGTGAAAGACCATATGTGCCGGGTTGACAGGACAGCGAAAAAACAAGCGGGAAGCAAAAGCGAGTAGAGGAGGAAGCCTGAACCGATATATCGGGGCGAGCTGTTTTGATGCCACTGACCGGCCCGGCTTCCCAGGGCCGTCAGAAGCAGCCATAGGCCCAAAGCGAACCCAAAAACCAGCTCATGGCCGAAAAATACCGTTATCAGTTCACGCATCATGATGATTTGGGCGGAAATGGAAAGAAATCCCAGCCCTGCAGCGCTCAGCGTGAAAGATGTTCGTTGCATTTTTGTCATGGATAATGTAAATTACATATTTGATGCTTCTGAAGCAAGATTTTTATAGACAGACTTTTTCAGACTGTCAGTGAAAGGAATGGAATATGCAGGTTTTTAACACGCTCAGCAAACGGAAGGAAGAGTTTGTCCCCCTTCATCCCCCGTTCGTTGGGATCTATGTATGCGGTCCAACGGTTTATGACGACCCTCATCTGGGGCATGGCAAGAGCTATGTGTCTTTCGATGTGGTGGTCCGCTTTCTGAGGGCAAAGGGGTATAAGGTCCGTTACGTCCAGAACATTACGGATGTCGGGCATCTGCTCGATGAAGACGGAGAAGACCGTGTCATCAAAAAAGCACGGTTGGAAAAGCTCGAACCTGTAGAGATCGCCCAGAAGTATGAAGTGCGGTTTTTCAGGGACATGGACCGTCTGAATTGCCTGCGACCGGACATATCATGCAGAGCCTCTGGGCACCTCATTGAAATGATGGAACTGGTTTCCGAGCTCCTGAAACGCGGTCACGCCTATGAAGTCAATGGGAATGTGTATTTTGACATTTCCACGTTTCCGGACTACGGAAAACTTTCGCGTCGCAAAGTTGAGGAACTTAGAAAAGGATCCCGGGTCGAAGTCGCCGAGGACAAGCGACACCCTGCTGATTTTGCCTTGTGGAAGAGGGCGGATGAACGTCATATCATGAAATGGCCTTCTCCCTGGGGAGCGGGATTCCCGGGTTGGCACCTGGAGTGTTCCTCCATGGCCATGAAATACCTTGGCGAGTCGATCGATATACATGGGGGAGGCATTGACAATCAGTTTCCACATCATGAATGTGAAATAGCCCAAAGCGAATCAGCTACAGGAAAACCTTTTGTCAAGTACTGGATGCACAACAATATGGTTGTCATGGATGAAAAGAAAATGAGCAAGTCGTTGGGTAATTTTGTGACTCTGGATCAGCTTTTCAGGCAATATGACCCGATGACGGTCCGGTTCTTTATTCTGCAAGGCCATTACCGGTCTCCCCAGGAGTTTTCCGATGAAGCGCTTCAGGCCGCCGGACGTGGCCTGGACAGACTGGCCAGATTCAGGGAGGAATTGTTGTCATTCCGGAATGCTGACGAGGCGGTGGCGCGTTCCCCATTCAAGGAGCATAAAGAGCGTTTTTACCGGGCGATGGAAGATGATTTCAATACAGCGGCCGCTCTGTCTGTCCTTTTCGACATGATTCGGGATGTTCAGGAACATGTTTTCAGCTCAAACAATGCGTCGGCCGGGGCATTTGCCTGCGCGGTCTTTGAAGAACTTGCGGAATCGATCCTGGGTCTGTCCTTTGAAAAAACTGCGGGCAGCCAGGGGGATGATGTGTCTTGTCTTCTGGATTATCTTGTCGAAATGCGCCGGATGTTTCGGGAAAGAAAGCAGTGGGAGCTGGCCGATCAGATTCGAAACCGGCTGGAGAAGATCGGAGTGGTTGTTGAGGATGGCCAAACGGTCAGCCGCTGGAGAAAAAAACAATCATAGTTATTTTTCTATTGACAAGCAGATATTTTTTGTTTATTATTAAAATCTTGGACATTTGATGGGCGGCCACAACAGATCGAGGATGATTCACGCTTGCTGGCGTAGCTCAATTGGTAGAGCAGCTGATTTGTAATCAGCAGGTTGTAGGTTCAATTCCTATCGCCAGCTCATCGTCATTTCCAGCAGGGGTGGGTTTTCCGAGCATTGTTCTTTGCAGAGCTCTTGTTTCGTTCTGGAGGGGTTCCCGAGCGGCCAAAGGGAACAGACTGTAAATCTGTCGGCGAAGCCTTCGGAGGTTCGAATCCTCCCCCCTCCACGTTTTCGGAGCAGCAAGCGGGAATAGCTCAGCTGGCTAGAGCGTCAGCCTTCCAAGCTGAATGTCGCGGGTTCGAATCCCGTTTCCCGCTCTTTTTTTTTGGCGGGGGAGAGAAAAATGTGTAAAATGTTCATTTTTCACTTGCCTTTTTCCTTTTTTTTGTTTAATATGTAAAGCTTTTAGCCCTTTTGAATACGGCTTAAATGGTTATAATTTTTAGCTCTGCATTGCCCACGTAGCTCAGTTGGTAGAGCACATCCTTGGTAAGGATGAGGTCACCAGTTCAATCCTGGTCGTGGGCTCTGCCTTTTTGAATGCGATACATCTATTTAACGCGTTTTAGGAGGGTAAAATTCATGGCGAAAGCGAAGTTTGAGCGCAAGAAGCCGCATGTCAACATAGGGACGATTGGTCACGTGGACCATGGGAAGACGACTCTGACGGCGGCCATCACGATGTATCTTTCCCGGAAGGGTC
>DSAB01000119.1 GCA_011388275.1 bacterium
CAAGCTATTATATTCTTTCTGTTTGAAGGCCGCCTGTTTTAACGTGTACAAGGTAAGGCGAAATTAAGAAAAAGTCAAGATAATTTTGAAGATAGCTCACCGCGGAAATGACTATTTTTCCCGTAGATGGATGATTAAATCGAATGCCGGCTTTCTTCTTTGATTTCCAGAAGTCGATCGACCACGTACCCGGTCTCGCCCTTCCCGTCGCTTTGATTCTGAATCAGATCGACAACCATTTCCATGGCAAGGGTTATGGAATCAATGACTTTCTTTGAAACTTTCATTTCCCGGTTCAGGCAACTCTCCAGCAATTCGATGATTGAGCTCAGCAGGTGACCGATTTCATCGAATCCGAACATCTGACTCGACGCGTGAAGCAATTTACAGGACTGAATGGCATCGAGCAGAGCGCGCCGATTCTCCGGATTCTCTCTCAAGTCATGAACGGCCCTGTCGAATTTTTTCAAATCACCGGCGGCTTCCTCTTCAAAGATTTGATAAAAAAGCAAAGTGGTCTGAGTCAAAGGCCTTTTTGAACCGGTTCGAGTCGCGGTTTCAGAACCCGAGGAGAGAATCGATTCCTTGATATCAAATATCGTCTGCCCGTTTTCAAGTATGGATTCATTGATCTGCATGTCATCATGCGACTCATCATCCGCGGAGAGATAAGAATCCTGAATGGCTCGTTTTTCAGGGATGTCCGGTTGAGGCAGCCCGCTGACTACCAGCATAACGCGCAATGTTTCGCGCAGTTTTTTATCGACCGTTACGCCCCATATGATCCGGGCATTGGGATCCACGCTGTCTGACAGATATTTAATCAAATTTCTTGTTTCTTTCAATGTCAGGTTGGCGCCGCCGCTGATATGAACCAGTATACTTTGCGCGCTGCGTATATCGACCTTCATCATGGGATGATTGATGGCCCGGTTGACGGCCTCTTCCAAGCGATTTTCAGAATTGCTTTCTCCCAGACCGATAAATGCATGAGGTCCGTCTTTCATAACTGCACTGACATCGGCAAAATCAAGATTGACCAGGCCTTTTTTCAAGACCATGTCGGAAATACTCATCACTGCATTGACCAGAAATTCATCCCCTTTATGAAAAGCATGACCTACCGGCTGATCGGGGTACAGATCAAGAAGCCGGTCATTATTGAGCACAATGAGGCTGTGAACCTTTTTACGGAGTTTTTCCAGTCCGACCTGTGCGTTTTCCCACCTGACTATACCCTCTTCAGAGAATGGCAAGGTCACTACGGCGATTGTCAGGATGCCCATCTCCTTGGCAATTCCGCAGATAACCGGTGCCGATCCGGTGCCGGTGCCTCCGCCCATGCCGCAGGTCATAAAAAGAAGGTCTGTTCCGTCGAGTTCCGTTTTAATCAGATCTCGACTCTCTTCAGCCGCCCGTTCTCCAATCTCCGGATCTCCGCCCGCGCCCAATCCTCCGGTGATGTTCTTTCCGATCAGGATTTTTCTTTCGGCTTTAGATTCCAGCAGATCCTGGGCATCCGTGTTGACCGCAATGGTTTGAATTCCTTCCGCATTCAAACCGAAAAGGTGCCGAATGGTATTGTTGCCTGCACCCCCGGTTCCCAGAACCCTGATAATTGTATGATATGGCTGTATGACGGACTCTTTCGCCGCCTGAACAGATTGCATGATCTGTTCTTTGGTGACCATCGACAACTCCCGCACGATTTTTCGGTTTACCGGTTAACACCCGTTTTATAGTGTATGTTTCATTGTTTATAAATCGGGAATCGACTTATATATTGTTTTGATTATTAATTGCTCATATCATATTGAAAGCTGTTTTTTCTTCGAGGCATATTCTCCCAGAAAATGAAATATCATTCGTTTTAATTCATCGATCTCAAAAGGTTTCTCAATATACCCTGTTCTTCCCCATTCAGACAAAGCCTGTTTAATTTCAAGAGAACCGAAAGCGGTCATGACAATGACCTGTGTTTGTGGATAACTTGATTTGATTGTGTCCAGCAGCTGCCATCCGTTGACACCGGGCATTCGTAAATCGGTAACCATGAGATCCACCTTGTTTTGCGAAAGCATCTTGAGCGCCTGATTTCCCGAGTTCGCGCAAATAATATCCAAACGCCGGTTATCTTTTTGCAGTTTGCGGGAAATGCTCCAGGTCAGATCTTCTTCATCATCCACAATCAATATTTTCTTTTTCGATTCGGTCATATCATTTTCCTTTGCCCGTCTGGCTTCCGTATCCTTTCAGGCAAAATCCATACCAAAAACATCTCCTTCCAGACGATATTGGTTTTGCCGTTTAGTTTATTGTAATTACTTAAATTAAAAGAGCCGGTATATTCGACATGAATACCGGCTCAATGATGGTCATTGAATTTTTTATGTGAAGTGGACGGATTCAGATCACTCGATCCTGTAACTTTTCAGTTTTTCCCGCAACGTGGACCTGGAAATATCAAGGATACGAGCCGCCTGGGATTTATTGCCGCCGACCGTTTTGAGAATCTCCGCAATGTGAATTTTTTCCATCTCCTGAAGAGAAATCTTTCCGGGTGAACCCACTCGGCTGTGAGGAATATCGCTTCCCGTCTTGATTTCCAAAGGCAGATTTTCCGGCATCAAGATATCATCCCTGCAGAGTATAACCGCCCGTTCAATCACATTCTTCAATTCGCGTACATTCCCCGGCCAGGAATATGCAGTCAGCAGTTCTTCTGTCTTTTTATCCAGCTTTTGAATATGCCTGTTGAATTCCTTGTTAAACTCCTGCAGAAAGAGTTTAGTCAGGAGCAATATATCTTCTTTCCGCTCCCGCAGCGGAGGTATCTTTATTTCAAGCACTTTCAACCGATAATACAGATCATCCCGGAATTCTTTGTTTTTAACCAATTTTGCCAGTTCGGTATTCGTTGCGGCAACTACGCGAACATCGATTTTAATATCGATCAGACCGCCTATACGCCGAACGGTCTGCGATTCAATGACCCGCAGGATTTTCGGCTGAAGAGCAAGTTTCATGCTCGAAATCTCATCGAGGAATATCGTTCCGCCGTTGGCAAATTCAAAGAGGCCTTTTTTGATCGCCTTTGCATCGGTGAACGCGCCTTTTTCATGGCCGAACAATTCACTCTCCAGAAGGTGATCCGGAATGGCGCTGCAATTGATCTTGATGAAAGGCTGATCCGCTCTCTGACTTGAATAGTGAATGGCATTGGCAACCAGCTCCTTTCCGGTACCGCTCTCTCCCTCAATGAGAACCGATGTTTTCGGCGTCTCGGCCACGACTTTCACCAAATCACGTACATGAATGATTTCAGCACTTTCTCCGTATAGAACATCGACCGGATTCTTTTCCTGATGAGCCCGTTTGAGACGGAATACTTCCCGTTTCAGTTGATGGGTTTCCAGGGCTTTTCGAACGACCAGCTTCATCTCGTCCAGTTCAAACGGTTTCATTAAATAGTCATATGCCCCCTTTTTCATCGCCTCAATGGCCGGTTTAGGATCCGTAAGTGCCGTCATCATGATCACCAGTGCATCAGGATCAAATTCCTTTATTTTGTTCAATGCCTGAATACCATCCATTTTAGGCAGTTTCAGGTCCAGCAAAACCAGATCAATAATCTCTTTCTGAAAGATATCGATACCCGCTTCGGCGCTGGATACGGAAATAACCTTGTGTCCTTCTTTCTTCAGTACATTGTTCAGTGTAAAAACCAAATCTTCATTATCTTCAATGATTAACAGCTTTGCTTTTTCCATTCTTATCTCCCACGGGCAAAACGATGATAAAACGGGTTCCCTGATCAAGCCGGCTTTGGACAAAAATGTCGCCATCGTGTTCCTTGATGATTCGGTAAACAATGGATAAACCCAGTCCAACCCCATTTGTCTTGGTCGTTACAAATGGATCGAATATGGTTTCGATCCGGCTCGGGTCGATTCCCACCCCGGAATCAATTACTTCAATTTTTGCGTATGTATTTTCCGAATGGAACTCTTTTAACGTTTTATTCGAATTCGAATATTCGGGGTACGGGCTCGAATCTTTTTGGGCCTTAATGGATAAGGTGCCGCCATGCGGCATGGCATCAAGGGCGTTTAAAATCAGATTCAAGAAGACTTGCTGCATTTGCTGGAAATCGGCGTTGATCATCAGTGTCTTGCTGATTTTCTCCACATAATCAACATGGCTGCTGTCTATCTTCTTTCCGACAAGGTTGGTCACTTCACGCAGAATTTCAATGAGCTTGTGAGGTTTCCGATCCGGCGGCCTGGGTCTGGCGTAGGCAAAAAATGTCTTAAGCAAATCATCGAGCCGGTTGACCTGTCGCACAATGCGGGTCAAATATTCGATTCGGGGATCAGAGGGATCGAATTCATCCTTACACGCCTGGGCCATGGTTTTTATACCAGCCAGAGGGTTCTTGATCTCATGAGCGATTCCTGAAGCAACCACACCCAAAGAAGCCAGGCGATCCATGCGGATCACTTCAGTCTGCATTTGCTTAATCATCGAAATATCCCGAAATGAAATAATGGTTCCCGCCTTTTTATTTTGATTATCCAGCCTGGCAGTGGAGGTGAAACCGATGGCAATGCGTTTCCCTTCATTGCTCGTCAATTCCATTTCACGCCTGAACGGAAGAGATTCACGCCTCGGATCAGAAAGAAGGTTGTCCGCTTTTTCTTCACCCAAAAAACTTTTCAGGGGTTTCCCCGTAATCTCTCGAGCCTTCCAGCCCAATATCTTTTCTCCTCCGGCATTGAGAGAGGTCACGCACCCATTCAGGTCGGTTGTCAGAAGACCGGCTTCCATGCTCTGAATAATACTTTCGTTGAAATTTTTCAGTTCAAGTATTTCCTCCTCCATCTGTTTCGATTCTGTGACGTCTCTGGCGATGCCGATAGAACCGATTATCGTGCCTCTTCGGTCGACAAACGGGGTGATATTGAATGAAAGTATGGTATTTTTCTCCGTGCGTCCAAGAATGCGTGCTTCAAAAATACGGGCTTTCCCCTGATGGGCCATATCATAGTGCTTGACTGCCATGTCACGGTCGTCCGGATCGATCAAGGATTGAAACATTTTACCCAGCCACTCATCTTTCGACCAGCCGGTAAGAGGAGTAAATCGGTTGTTGAGATAGATAAAACGCCCATCCTGGTCCAGTGTAAAAACAAAGTCATTGGCGTTTTCAAGTAAATCCCGATAACGGAATTCACTCCTTTTAACTTCCCGGCTGAGTTCACGATTCCTCTCCATGATGCCATGGACCATCAAAAGATTCTCGAGCACTTCACGCAATTCATGGTCACCGAAAGGTTTTGTAAACCATCCCCAAAGCCCCTTCTGAAATAATTCCGGTCCATAAGTGGTTCTTTCTTTATGTTCAGAAAAAATGACAAACGGGATGTGCCGATAAACGCGTGTGGATCTGTTTTCCATAAAACGATTAAAAATTGTCTTTGCATCCAGGTCGATTGTATGGAATTCGCAGACAATCAGAATGGGTTTGATGGCAGGAATTTGCATCAACCCCTCTTCTCCGGACACAATCCGGACAATACGGTATCCGCTCTGTTCCAGGGCATCTACCATCTTTCTATAGGTTTCGTCATCCGGTTCAATGAGGAGAATGGGATTTTGAACGCTTGTCGGCATCTTATTATTCGGAATGGAGATTCCTTTTGAACTCCCTATTCAATGGTTCCTTTTGGCAGTGTGAAAGAGAAAACCGAGCCAACGCCCAGCTTGCTGTTGACCTTGATGGTTCCTCCATGCTGATCAATAATCTCGCGGGCCAGAGCCAATCCCAGGCCTGAACCTTCCTGCTCTTCCATTCCGTCTTCATGGGTCACCCTGTAAAATTTTTCAAAGATGTGCGGAAGAGAATCCTCCGGAATGCCATAACCGTTGTCGATCACACTCACAACAATATGATCGCCCTCTTCCTTGACTTCAAGGCCGATTTTCGAATATCGGGGGCTGTATTTTATAGCATTGGAGTACAGGTTCAGAATAACCTGTTCGATCATATCCTGTTCGCCGAGGGCTGCTGGAAGATCGGAAGGAATCTCGGCCAAAACTTTGATTCCCTTTTTTTCAGCCTGCGCTTTGTAATTTTCGATAATTTTATGAATCAAATCCTTCAGATTAAAGGGATTCATATGAATTTCTGTACGACCGGATTCGAGTCTGGATAGATCCAGAAATTTATTGACCAGATCCGTCAGACGTGTTGATTCGTTTAGTATAATTCGAGCGTATTCATTGGCTTTGGGATCCTGCAGGTTGGATTCCAAAAGCAGTTCGGAGAAACCGAAGATAGATGTCAAAGGAGATTTCAATTCATGCGCGACCATTGAAATCAATTCGGTTTTCATTTGATCAATTTCTTTTTCTTTGGTAATATCCCGAAAAACCGTTACCGCTCCCAGAAGCGTTTCGTCCTGATCATGCAGTCTGGCGGAATGGGCCTGAAACATACGTTTTTCACCATGAGGTCCGGAAAGGGGAAAATCCAGTTTTGCCTCCGGCCTGCCGTCACGAATTTCCTGGATTAATGAGATTAGCGGTTGACTTTTAATGCAATCAGCCACGGGCCGGTTGATAACTTGCGTCTGGGTAAGATCAAACCATTTCATAAACACGTTGTTTATAACGACCACACGATTCTGGGCGTCCGTGACCAGAACTCCGTCGGCGATGTTCCGCAAAATGGTTTCGGTCTTGTTTTTCTCTGTGATGATTTCATAAACATCCAGTTTCTGCATTCTGCTCATCTCTTCAGCCATGTAATTAAAAAGGTGTATCAGCCGATTCAAATAATGATGCTTAAGAGGCATAATGATCCCCTGAAACTCGCCTCTGGCAATCTTTGTCGCTTCCATGGACAGACGTCTCGTCGGTTTGTCAATAAATATTGAAGTTATGAAGGCCAGTATCCACGTGAAGACAAAACCCAACACCCAGTACGGATAAGGAAATGGTCCGGAAATGACAGAAACGGTTGGATCGGATCCGGAAAAAACAAGCTTCCAGGGGAGCATTCGAAAATCGGTTTCGGCCAAATGACGATCGGATTCGGAAATACGGGGATTCCACTCTTCCGGGAGAACACCCAGGATTTGACCCTGTTCATCCAGTATGGCTGCTTTTTCCTGATTTTCGATTACTTTTTGAAGTGCCGATGGAATATCAAGCGGATAATGTATTTCACTGCCCCTGAATATCGGATGTGGCATCGAAAAAGACTGCACGAGGATCCGTCCGCCCAGTTCAGGGAGATTTAGAATACGAATGCCGTTTGCAGGAGATTCATGAAATCGATTGGGGAAAAGTGAATTAAACAGTTTCGCCCGTTTTTGATCGGATAAATTCGCCACACCCGGTAATGTCCAGAAATCCTTGTTGACGTTTCTGAGCGGCCATGTCTGGTTTTTCGGCCAAACCGTTACACAAATCAGAAAAGAATTGGATTCCATGAAACGGGACAGACGAACAGCGGCATTTTCTGAATTGATCGATGTCAGCTCTTGAAGCCAAAGCGTTCGAACAGATTGCACCAATTCATTTTCCAGGCGGTCGACAATCGTGTTCTGTCGTTCAGCATAGTCTATATTGGTGTCAACGGCAGAAATTTGACCTGAAAATTGATTGAGAAATAAACAAAAGGTCAATAAGAACAATATTAACAAAGCGGTCCAGACTCTCCAAAAAGTAAAAGCCGTAACCGCCGAACGATGAGCACGGCTTGTCAAATTCATACCCCCAGGCTCTTTTACACCAGGACAAATCGGTTGCGTCCGTTTCTTTTCGCTTGATACAATGCCTGATCCGTCAAATGAATCAGAGTTTCTTCATCCTCGGCATCGTCAGGATATGTCGCTGCTCCGATACTCACTGTGATTCGGCTCGATTCAGTACGGTCCATCAACGCAAAATTGGCCTTTTCGATGAGTCCCCGTAATTTTTCGGCGACAAAAGCGGACGACCGTTTGTCTGTACCCGGAAGAATGACGGTGAATTCTTCGCCTCCATAACGCGCGAGACAGTCAATCTCCCGAATATTTTTTTTCAACAGTGAGGCAAATTGCTGCAAAGCGCGATCCCCGTTCAGGTGACCGAATTGATCATTGTATTCCTTAAAATGATCGATGTCTATTATAAGCAGCGAAACCGGCATTCGAAATCTTTTAGACCTCGATATTTCGTGCTTTAACTGCCGTCGAAAAGCACGGTAATTGTATACGGCGGTTAGTCCGTCAGTTACAGCCAGGGTTTTCAGCTTCTCTTTAACGGCTTCCAGCTCTTCAACTTTCTGCTCCAGAATTTCATTCAGGCGCTTGATGCGAACCAGAGATTTAATACGGGTGATAAGTTCGACACGGTGTACGGGTTTGCTGATAAAATCATCCGCTCCGGCTTCAATTCCCTGTATGCGTTCCTGATTCCCTCTTAATGCAGTCAGAAGAACAATGGGAATAAAACGAGTCTGTTTTGAAGATTTCATTTTTCGGCAAATCTGCAATCCATTCATGTCCGGAAGAAGAACATCCAGAATCACGGCACTGGGAGGATCTTCCTGGACCATGTTCAAGGCTTCTCCTCCTTTTCGTGCCATTTTGACTTCATATCCGTTGGATGTCAATATCTCCTTTAAGAGAAGCCGATTGCTGGGATCATCATCGACTATGAGAATGACATCTCTTTTTGTTTCTGATTCTTTGATGGTTCTGGCCAGATCGGCTGTCACGTCTCTTTACCCGGTTTCCCTGGAATATTTGATATTCAGATCGCGGGCCGCCCTTCCCTCATCCAGCCTTCTAACCGGTGTCGTTACGGGTGCGTTGAGAATGGTTTCTTTTTGGGTGTTGACTTCCAGGGCGATGGCGATCATGGCTTCTGCAAAAGCATCCAGCGTTTCCTTGGATTCGGTCTCCGTGGGTTCCACCATCAAGGCTTCATGAACAATGAGTGGAAAATATACAGTAGGCGCGTGAAAGCCATAATCCAGAAGTCTTTTGGCAATATCGAGTGTTTTGACACCCTTCTCTTTCTGCCGGTCACCGGAAAGAACGAATTCATGCATATGATGCTGTTTATGCGGAAGCAAATAGTGCTTTTCAAGACTACGCATCAGATAATTGGCATTGAGAATGGCATTCTCGGTCACACGTTTCAATCCCTGGGAACCCAGCATTCGAATATAGACATACGCCTTCAGCATGACAAGGAAATTACCGTAAAAACCCTGAATCTTGCCAATGGATTTAGGTCGGTCCCAATCGAAATGATATTGTCCGTTCTTTTGAATGATGTGGGGTATTGGCAGAAAATCCTTCAGATCGCCCGTTACAGCAACCGGTCCGCTTCCCGGTCCGCCTCCGCCGTGAGGAGTCGAAAAGGTTTTATGCAGATTGAGGTGTACAATATCAAAACCGATATCACCGGGACGAACGACACCGAACAGGGCGTTCATATTGGCTCCATCCATATAGAGCAGAGCTCCGGCTTTATGCACCGCATCGGCGATCTCCAGAATCTGTGATTCGAACAAACCGAGTGTATTGGGATTCGTAAGCATGAATCCGGCAACCTCCTCATCCAGATGCGCCTTTAGATCTTTAAGATCAACCAATCCTTCTTCAGTGGATTTGATCTGTACGGTATCATAACCGGAAATGGTGGCGCTGGCCGGATTGGTGCCGTGCGCGGAATCCGGCAGAATGATTTTTTTTCTGGGGTTTCCTTTGGATTCATGATAAGCACGCATGATTTTGATGCCGGTCATTTCGCCATGAGCGCCTGCCGCAGGCTGAAGCGTGACACTATCCATTCCCGTGAGCTCACTGATATATTCACACAGTTCACCCATGAGCTGAAGAGCACCCTCGACCTCCTCCTCTTCCTGAAAAGGATGAATGCAGGTAAAACCTTCCAGACGGGCAAGATTTTCATTGATTTTGGGATTATACTTCATGGTGCAGGAGCCCAGAGGATAGAACCCCTTGTCTACATGATGATTGAGAATGGAAAGATGGATAAAATGTCGCATCACATCGAGTTCGCTCAGTTCCGGAAGATCGGGTTCGTCCTGCCGTTGAAAGTTCGGCGGAATTATTTTCTGAAGCGGCATTTCCGGCACGTCACATACGGGCAATGAATATCCCTGCCGGCCCGGGGAGCTTATTTCAAAAAGAAGAGGTTCAGGCATAATCGCCTCCATGCAATAACAGTCAGATGGTGATACGCATTTTCCCGTTTCTAATTTAATCATTTAATATCTGAATTATCGTTCCTATTGTCAAGTTCTTTTTCTGCTCCGTCTCGTGTGCGGGCTGATTGTTGACACACACGGAAAGATTCTGTACGAGATAGCAAAAAATACTTTCTTTTGTAAAGGAACTTTTTTACATTTTTTCTTGTTTCGTTCGAGACAAACGGAGATGCTTTTCCGTATTCAAGCCGATCAGGATACGCACGTATCTTCGCCTGACAGACGAATACAATTTTAACTGAAGGGGTCTATAAATGCCTGAAAAAGAGATCGAAGGACGTATTTTTGAAGTAGACGGTGACGGTTTTCTGCAGAATCCGGAAATTTGGAACGATGAGGTAGCCCGCCTTTTCGCCGGCGAAGATGGGACCGGAGAACTGTCCGAAGATCACTGGAAAGTTATTCGATTTATTCGTGAGCATTGGGAAAACAACGACATGGCACCCATGGTTCGTAAGATCTGCCAGCACACCGGGCTGCGATTGCGGCAGATCTATGAACTCTTCCCCATGGGACCGGCCCGCGGAGCCTGCAAAATCGCCGGATTGCCCAAACCGGACGGATGCGTCTGATGGCAGAATCCATGAATGCGGCCCGCATTGTCTTTCTTTCCGGTCTGGGCGTTTTTTTGTTGTCTGCTGTTTATCAATGGATCCGCGTATTCATCAACGCCAATACCGAAGACTTTACACAGCCTAAAGGGACGGTACTGCCCGCGTTCGCGTACGCCCTGACAGGCGCCATGATGCCGCATAAAAAAGAGACGGCATTTCTTCACCTACCCACTTATTGGATGGGCATTGCATATCATCTCGGTTCATTTGTTGCTCTTGCCTGGCTGCCTGTTCACTTTTTCGAATGGCGTATTCCTGATTCAATCATGATTGTCTGCGCCGCCGTTTTGATTCCATCGGTTTTTTCGGGTTTGATAATTTTAATTAAACGGATCAGCGTGTCCTCGCTTCGGCACCTTTCATCGCCGGATGATTATTTCAGCAACGCTCTTGTCACTCTATTTCAGGCAATTTCTTCAATGGCTCTTTTGGGTATTATTCCGGTCTTTCTGGTTTTATCCATTGGTGGACTTTTGTTAATGTATATCCCGGTTGGAAAACTCCGGCATGTGATCTTTTTTCTGATCGCCCGTTTCTTTCTAAGCTGGTTCTATGGACGAAGAGGTGTATGGCCTCCAAAAAGGCGGATATTATGGAAAAAAAACAATCATTGACACGCGACCGGGAAAAGGCTCTCAAAGGTTTCGCAATGTCCATGGACGGTCGTCTTCTCGCCCACCTGAACAGTTGCGTCCATTGTGGTCTCTGTGCCGAATCCTGCCATTATTATCTAAGCACCGGTGAAGAAAAGTATATGCCGGCCCGAAAGGTTGATCAGCTGGCCCGTATTTACAGACGTTATCATACCGTAGCGGGAAAAATATTTCCTCGATGGATCGGCGCCTCGGACTTCAACGATCAGAGTATTCAGGAAATGGTGGACGTACTGTTCGGCGGATGTACGATGTGCGGACGGTGCTCCCTGCACTGCTCGATCGGCGTAGACATCCCCTTTCTTGTCAGGACGGCCAGAAGTATGCTGGTGGAACTGGGTCGGGTCTCCCCGGGCCTTCAATCCACCGTGGACGCCGCGGTTCAAACCGGCAACAACATGGCCATTCCCCGTGAAGAACTGGTGGACACCCTTCAGTGGCTGGAAGAAGATCTTCGTATGGAGGTCAATGATGAAAAGGCGTCCATACCCATGGATGTTCCACATTGCCGCCTGCTATACACACTGAATCCTCGCGAGCCGAAATTTTTTCCACTCTCTATCAGTGCCATGGCCAAGATCTTTTATGCCGCGGATGAGAGCTGGACCCTTTCGACACACTGCTACGATGTGACGAATTACGCCTATTATTCCGGAGATGATCATACGGCCGAAGAGCTGACGCAAAGGCTTTTCGATGAAATGATCAAGCTGAACGCTCAGGAACTGGTTCTCGCCGAATGCGGCCATGGTTCGCGCGCTATTCGCTGGGAAGGACCCCGATGGCTTAAAAAGAAATTTCCATTCCCGGTGATCTCGGTGATCGAACTGATTGCAGGCTATATACACTCAGGCCGAATCGCGGTCGATCCATCGAAGAATACAACTCCCGTGACTCTTCATGACCCGTGTAACCTGGTCCGAGCCGGAGGTGTCATTGAAGAGCAGCGTTACGTTCTTAAAAAGGTCGTCAGCGATTTTCGTGAAATGACACCCAACCGTGAAAACAACTACTGCTGCGGAGGCGGAGGCGGTCAGCTTTCAATGGGTGAATACAGGGAAAGGCGGGTTGCCGCGGGTAAAATAAAGGCCGATCAGATCAAGAAAACAGGCGCCGCGATCGTCGCCACTCCCTGTCACAATTGTATCGATCAATTGATGGAATTGAACAAAGAATACAGCCTGGGAGTCGAAATAAAAACCGTGGGCGAACTGGTCGCCGATGCGTTGATTCTCTGATCAGCCATCAAAAAAACATTGATTATTTCCTTTTGATTTGTGCGATCTCTTCTACCGCCTCCACGGCCCGGTCGATATGGGACTCCGTATTGAAAGGCCCCAGACTGAAACGAACCGTTCCATGTATCTTGTCCGTACCAAGTTGAAAATGCACCCGGGGCGCGCATTGAAGCCCGGTCCTGCAGGCGATGTGATAGTCCACATCAAGCATTGTGCCCACATCACCGGCCTCCCACCCCTCTATATTGATGCTTAAAACGGCATTCCGGTTCTCACTGGAACCGGCGCAGTAGGTAATAACACCATCGATCCGTTCCAATCCGCTTTTCAGCCGATCCCACAGGGCCATTTCCCGCTGATGAATGGTTTCCATTTCCTCTTTGGCGAGCCATTTCTGACCGGCATGCAATCCCGCGACACCGATAAGGTTCAGGGTTCCGCATTCCATACGGTAGGGGAATTCCTCCAGATGGTATGGATAAGCCGATCGAACACCTGTACCGCCGTGGCGGGTAATGCGTATGTCCACATTTTCGGCAATGTAGGATCCTCCGATTCCGGTTGGACCCATCAGACACTTGTGACCGGTAAAAGCCAAAAGATCTATATTCATTTCCTGAATATCAATCTTGACAGCGCCCGCGGTTTGACTCGCGTCCACGGCGAAAAAAACACCACGATCCCGGCAAATGGCCCCGATTGCGGACAGATCCTGTACCGTGCCGATGACATTCGATCCGTGATTGACGACGACCATCTTGGTGTTCGGCTTGACGGCTTTCCTGATCTCTTCAGGATCCATATAACCGTTTCGGTCAAACGGGACATAGGTCACTTCACAGACCCCGTCACGCTCAAGCACGTTCAAGGGACGCAGGACCGAATTGTGTTCGAGATTGGTTGAGACAACATGATCGCCCTTTTCCACCATTCCCTGTATAATCATGTTTAAAGAATCCGAGGCATTGTAGCTGAACGTCAAACGGTTGGGATCCGTTCCGTTGAAAAAATCGGTCAGCATTTTTCGCGTGTTGTGGACTACTTCTTCGGTTTCCAGGGTCGCGTCATAACCCGATCGTCCTGGATTGACTCCGTGTTTCCTATAAAATTCATCCATGAAATCATAGACTTCTTTGGGTTTCGGGTAACTCGTTGCTGCATTATCCAGGTAGATCATGTTTTCCATGTGTACTCCTTCTTGGGTTACAAATAATCTGCATGTCCAATTTGCGGCCGATTATCGGCAGATTTTGATGACAACCAATCAAGAATAGGCCGTCCATTTATCGAAAAACCCACACGAATCAGCCTTCTATCCAGACATTTTCAGCGCCCAGAATTCCACGAAGCTCGTTGATCAGACTTTTTTTCGGCCTGACGCGGATCGTTTTGGATCGCATAAGAATCTCTTTACCTTTCACATGCACATTGATCAGAGTCCGGCAGGTTCCGGGATACCTTTTCAACTGCTCCTGAATACGGCGGATCAGGTCTTCGTCAATTTTCTCAGTATAAATCTGAAGAATCAACCTTTTGGTGAGCTGCTGCCGTGCCGATTCCAGAGGCCACATATTCAGCGCGGTAATGGAGATTTCATCACCGCCGTTTCGTCGTTCGAGGCGACCTTCGACAACCACCATTTTATCCTTTTCGATCAGTCTCCGGTTTTTTTCATAGACTTCTGAAAATACGGCTATTCGTACCTGATGAGAAAACCCTTCCAGCATGAAAAACGCGTAAGGCTTGTTGAAACGGTCGTACGACTGGCGAATATCGGAAATCATTCCACAGAATCGGACAGAGTGACCCGAAGGAATCCCGCTGTAATTATCCGGATGAGGAGAGGTGAAAGCCCTCACTTCATCCCGGTATTTTTCCAGAGGATGGCCGGATATGTAAAAACCGAGAAGTTCTCTCTCAAAGAGCAGTTTCTGGCTCTGCGGCCATGGATCCACATTCGGAAGGGGCGGATCAATGGCCGATGAACCTTCTTTTTCACCGAAAATCGAGGTCTGTCCCCGCTTCTCACTTTGCTGATGCGACTGGGCGAGTGCGACCGCGCTGGACAGTGCATCCATCTTCTGTGCGCGTGTGCCCTCCAGGGAGTCGGTTGCGCCGCATTGAACGAGACTTTCCAAAACCTTTTTATTGACTCGACACAAATCGATCGATTTGCACAAATCAAAGAGTGTTCGAAACTTACCTTGCCGCTCCCGAGCCTCTGTAATCGATTGAATGGCTCCGATTCCGACATTTTTAACCGCTCCCAGGCCGAAACGTATCCCTTTTTCGGAAACCGTAAACCGGGCTTCACTTTCATTGATATCCGGAGGAAGTATGGAAATTCCCATTCGGCGACACTCATCGATGAGCGTAATGATCCGTTCGCTGGTGTTCATTTCAGAAGTCAGGTTGGCCGCCATAAACTCGAGAGGATAATGGGCCTTTAAATAGGCCGTCTGATACGCCACAATCGCATAACAGACGGCGTGGGATTTATTGAATCCGTATCCTGCGAATTTTTCAATCTTGTCGTATATCTTTTCCGCCTCTTCCCTCTCCAGTCCTTTGTGCTGAATCGCTCCGGTGATAAAATCATTTCGGTATTTTTGCATCAGAGCATGTTTTTTCTTTCCCATTGCCTTTCGAAGTTCGTCGGCCTTGTTCAAGGTGAAACCGGCTATGGAATTCGCGATCTGCATCACCTGTTCCTGGTAAACGATGATTCCATAGGTTTCCTTCAGAATCGGCTCCAGATCGGGATGGATGTAATCAACCGGTATTTTTCCGTGTTTGCGTTCAATGAAATTATCGAGCCATTCCATGGGACCGGGTCTGTACAGTGCGTTCATGGCCACAAGATCTTCAATGCATCCTGGACGCAGTTTTTTGAGATAATCCCTCATCCCGGCGCTTTCAAACTGAAAAATGCCGACAGTCAGGCCTTTTGCGAAAAGATTGTAAGTTTCCTCATCATCGAGCGGGATGTTTTGAATATCAACCTGGTTTCCTTTGTTTTTCAATGCTTTCAAAGTTTGATCGATCACCGTTAGAGTTCTCAGCCCCAGAAAGTCCATCTTCAGCAAACCGATGCTTTCCAGGGAATTCATGTCATACTGGGTGGTGATATCCTCTTTTCCCGATTTGTAAAGCGGGACGAAATTCATCAGATCACCCGGGGCGATAACCACGCCAGCGGCATGGGTGGACGCATGCCTGGCCATACCTTCAAGCACTTTAGAATACGCGATAAGTTCATCATAGGGTTTTCGCCCCGAAAGTTCTTTCAATTCAGGCACTTTGGCCAGAGCCTGATCCAGTGTGATGCCCGGAAGAGCAGGAACCAGCTTGGCGATTCGATCCACTTCCGCGTACGGAATCTTTAAAACACGGCCGACATCCCGAATAACTCCTCTTGTTTTCATGCTTCCAAATGTAATGATCTGGGAAACGTTCGTGTCTCCGCCGTACTGTTTTTTTACATAACCGATTATACGATCCCTATTTTCATAGCAGAAATCGATATCGATATCAGGCATGGAGACGCGCTCTGGATTGAGAAACCTCTCAAACAGGAGATTGTATTTAATGGGATCCACATTGGTAATCCCAAGCGCATAGGCGACCAGGCTTCCCGCTGCCGATCCTCTGCCAGGGCCCACCGGTATGTCATGTTTCCGGGCGTATTGGATAAAGTCAGCGACGATTAGAAAATAGCTGGAGAATCCCATTTTCTCGATAACCGACAATTCATATTCGAGACGTTTTTCCAGTTCCGGAGTCACCGGTCCTTTTTTCATCAAACCATCACGGGCTTTTTTCTCAAGGAACTCATTGAGTGTGTAAATACCTTCTTCCGGGGGGATTTTGAAACTCGGCAGATGATGCTGTTCAAAATCCAGAACCAGGTTGCATTTATCGGCAATTTCCAGCGTATTCGTTAATGAATCCGGTATCTCTTTGAACAGCTGGTTCATCTCTTCAGAGGATTTTAAATAAAGCTGATCCGTCGAAAAACGCATGCGCTGCGGATCGTCACGGTCTTTGTTGGTCTGAAGACACAGGAGAATATCCTGGGCTTCCGAATGACTTTGTTTCAAATAATGGGTATCGTTGGTGGCAACCAGAGGAATATTCAGTTCGACTGAAAGTTCAATCAAACCTTTGATGGCCTTATGTTCGTCGTCAAGACCGTGATTTTGAATCTCAAGATAATAATTTTCCTTAAAAAGCTTTTTGTAAAACCGGGCGGCTTTTTTGGCTCCTTCCATATCATCGTGGATAATGTGATAGGGGACTTCACCCTTAATACAGGCGCTGAGAGCAATGAGACCTTCCGAGTATGTCTGCAAAAGATCCCTGTCAATACGCGGTTTGTAATAGAACCCTTCCAGATATCCCAGAGAGCTGAGACGCATCAAATTCCGGTAACCATCCATATTCCGGGCAAGCAGGATTAAATGGAACGCTCCTCCCCCTCCCTTCTGTCCACCGCCGCGTTTTTTGTGTGATTCCGGCGCTACATAGGCTTCCATTCCGATGATGGGCTTTATGCCCGCTTCCATGACCTGCTGATAAAAAGAGATAACGCCGAACATGTTGCCGTGATCCGTAATGGCCAATGCCGGCATTTTAAACCGTTTGGCTGTTCGGACCAGATCGCTGATTCGGCATGCTCCGTCAAGAAGGCTGTAATGGGTGTGGTTGTGCAGATGAACAAAACGGGTCATCAATCTATTCCCAAATCGAATCGTCAAAGCAGATGAATGAAAGAAAATCAGACGGCCAGCTTCTCTGTATCCCGCTGTATGTCGGCGCCGAGCATTCTCAATTTTTTCTCAATGGATTCGTAACCCCGGTCTATGTGATAGACGCGCGATATGTCGGTCTGTCCTTTTGCGGCCAGTCCGGCCAGTATCAGCGAAGCGCTGGCCCTCAAATCCGTTGACATCACCGGTGCGCCCGACAGGTGATCCACGCCCCTGACCAGAGCGGTATTATGATCCAGTATGATATCCGCTCCCAGCCGGCGCAGTTCGGCGACATGCGTGAACCGGTCTAGATAAATGGTATCCGTTATGACGGAAGATCCACCTGCCAGACTCATAAGCGCCATCCACTGAGCCTGCATATCTGTCGGAAAACCCGGATAAACCGCGGTAGTCACGTCAACAGGACGGATACGGCCACAAGATCGCAGGTGTATATAGTCATCCCCCGTTTGGATATGGGCTCCGGCTTCCTGCAGTTTTTCCAAAACCGCCGTCAGATTTCCAGATTCCACATCCTGAAGGCGTACCTCGCCTGCGGTGATCATGCCCGCAATTAAAAAGGTTCCTGCTTCAATCCTATCGGGAATAATATGGGCATCCGCCGGTTGAAGCGAATCCACGCCCTGGATCTCCAGTTTATCCGTTCCCGCACCCTGAATCCGGGCCCCCATTGTATTCAGAAACGTCGCCAGTGCGATGATCTCGGGTTCTCTGGCTGCATTTTCAATGATCGAACTACCTTTAGCCAGGACCGCTGCCATAAGGCAATTTCCCGTTGCCCCCACACTGGAAACATCGAAGACGATTCGCGTCCCTTTTAAACGTTTTGTCCTGGCAACAATATACCCCTTTTCCAGATCAATTTTCGCCCCCATTTTTTTAAGGTTTTCAATATGCAAATTGATCGGGCGGGGTCCCCATGCGCATCCTCCCGGCATGGATACTTTTGCGTATCCATATCGTGTCAGAAGCGGTCCAAGAGCATAGATGGATGCCCGCATGGTTTTTACCAGGTTATAAGGCGCTTCATATTCGGATACGCCCTGATGTTTGATGACCATAGTATGTTCATCCGTTTCAACGCTGACTCCAAGACATGCCAAAAGCCGCTTCATGGTATCGACGTCTTTGAGTGACGGCACCCGGGTCAGTGTATATTGACCATCCGCCAGGAGCGCAGCACACATTATTGGGAGTACGGCATTTTTAGATCCGCTGACAGACACTGTACCCTTGAGTTTTCTGCCCCCGCGAATAATAATTTTATCCATTTGAATCATGGCTTATTCAATTCTCCAACAATTCTCGAGCGCTTTTCAACGTGGAATCCGTTATCGTATCGCCTCCCATAAGTTTGGCGATCTCATGCACTCTCTGTTCTCCGTCAAGTATTGTCAATGTGGTAATGGACCGCCGATCTTTGACCTCTTTAATCACGGAATAGTGATGATCACCCATGGATGCGATTTGCGGGAGATGGGTGATGCAAATGACCTGTCGTTCGAAAGCGGCTTCCTTAAGACGTTTGCCCACGACATGAGCGATTCTACCGGATATGCCCGAATCAATTTCGTCGAAAATCATCACCGGTATTCGGTCCGCCCTGGCCAGAACGGTTTTCAGTGCCAGCATGATCCGGGAAATCTCTCCTCCGGAAGCGACTTTGGCCAACGATTTGGGTTCTTCTCCCGGATTCAAAGAGATCATAAATTCAGCGTGATCAATGCCTCTCGAATTCACGGCGATCTTTCGATCGTCCACAGGCAGGCCATCCACAGATTCCTTGCGCGTCAGTTTGATCTTGAAAATCCCGTTCTTCAGGCCCAGCTGATCCAGCACCTCCATGACACGACATTCCAGCTCACGGGCAATCTCTGTTCTCAACGTTGACAGGGAAAGCGTCTGTTCGGTCAAAAGGTGTGTGGAATCTTCCAATTCGCGAGTCATCTTTTCGATGTTTTCATCCAGATGGCTGATTCGATCCAACTCTTCTTGTGCCTTTGACTGATACTGAATGACCTCCTCTTCCGTGGGGCCGTATTTCTTCTTCAGACGCGTAATCAATCCCAGCCGATCCCTGATTTCCTGGAGACGTTCCGGATCGAATTCCACACCGCCTGTATAGGATTCCAGTCCGTTGACCACATCTTCCACGGCAAGACGTGCGGTTTCACATTGCTGTGCCCAATTGTGAAAGACCGGATCAACGGAAACAAGATCTTCCAGCCGCGTCTGTGCCTGCGCGATCCGGTCGGAAACACAGTCTTCTCCTTCATACATTTCGATACGTATCTGCTGTGCGGTTTCAATCAATTTTTCTATATGGTTGAGTATGCGCTCTTCCTGTTGCAATGCCTCTTCTTCGCCTACGCGCAGAGAAGCTGCATTCAGTTCCTTTACCTGAAATTCGAGCAATTCCTGTCGCTGACGCATCTCCTTTTCCCTCTCGATCAGAGATTGGAGAGATTCCAGAATTTGCCTGTGCTTTCGGTAACCCGATTCCATGTTTCTCAAGGTTTCTTCGGGTATCCCGAAATTATCGAGATAATCGAGATGATGATCGGTCTTTAAAAGAACCTGATGATCATGCTGTCCATGCAGATCAACGAGCTGATCACCGACAATGGAAAGTTCATTCAATGATACCGGAGTATCGTTTATGAAACAGCGCGTTCGCCCTTGCCGATTGATTTCTCTTCTTAGAATCAATTCATGGAATATCCCGTCTTCCTCAAAGACCGTATTCGGAAGGGAGATCGGACTGGAAAGATGAAATATACCTTCGACGATGGATTTATCGGTTCCGCTGCGGATCATCTCTGTACTGGCCCTATCGCCCAGCAGAATACCCAGAGCGCCGACGATAATCGATTTTCCGGCACCCGTTTCACCGGTCAGAATATGAAGTCCTCTGTTGAATTCCACTTCGATGAATTCAATGAGTGCATAATCACGAATCGTCAGTTTTTTCAGCATACGCGTTTTTAATGATTTATAATGGCCTTTCAGTCATCAGAAAATTCTTCAACGGATCAGGGCTATCTTGCCGGTCACGGTTTTTCCGCCGGTCTTTGCCGCAACAACGAGATAGATTCCTGATGAAACGGCATGACCATTATTATCTTTTCCATTCCACTGTACGCGTCTTCCATATATCTCGTTTTGTTTGAAACCGCGTACAAGATATCCCGATGTCGAAAAGATATGAACCGTCACGTCTTTAGCCAGACGGTCGATCGTCAGCAGACCGTGTTGATCGGGTCTGAAAGGATTCGGGTAGACCTTCAGTTCTTCCAAAGATTCCAGGGGCTTGGAATAGGGTGTGCTCAGGATGGAAATCCCCCGGTTGGTACCAATATACAGAAATCCGTTGACCGGATCAAGGAATAGTGTGCTGATATCATGACTGACAAGAGGACTGTTGTCACTGGTAAAATGTGTCCACTGAAATGTGGATTGATTGAACAGACTCAAACCCGCGCCGGTTCCTATCCAGACATTGTTCATGCCGTCTACCGTGACCGCCTGAATATTTTCTGATGGGACACCGCTTTGTCGCGAAACCTGCGTACCCAGGGCGTAATAAAGGCCGTTGGGCGTTCCAATCCACATCAGTCCATCCCGGCCGGCCGCTAAATTATTGATTTCGTTGGTCGACAGGCCGTTGGCCGTGGTAATTCGTCCGATGGGAGGATCATCCATGACATTGGATGGAGTTTGATTGTCATCGAGAATATAGATTCCTCTGGAATCGAGCGCACCGGTTCCGATCCATTTTCTTCCGTATTCGTCAACAGACAGAGCGCTGACGAAAATGCTGTTTAATTGCTGCTGAAAACCGTATCGAGTCCATTGGCCATCGGAGGAATAAGCGATGAGCGGCTGGGCATCCGCGGATTCCCGGTTGAGAAACCAAACCGTATTCAGATTGTCAACGGCAATATCCAGACAGACCGCAAATTTATTGTCGACCTGTATTCCTGCAAAATATCCGTTAAATGCGTTATAGGCCGACACTTCTCCTTCCGGAGAGATTCGAAAGGCTCCGTCACCATAGCTGCCGATCCATACATAATTGTTGTTGTCAACATGGCAGCTTACAAAATCGTTGTAACGGATATTCGACGTATTATCCCTGTTGTACAGAAACCATCGGTCGCCGTCATATTTGAAAAAACCCCTGTCCCGTGAACAAACCCACAAATTACCCTGATGATCGACTGCGATGTCTGAAACCAGGTTGCTTCCAAGGCAGTTGGGTATGAACTCATGCCAGTTTTCCTGGTCATCGATGCCGACAATGCCATCTTCCGTCCCTCCCCAAAGAAGGGAATTGAAAGAAGCCATCCGTTGAACAGGCCGAGGCGCGTCAGGAAGTTTTTGCAGCCAGCCGTCCTTCAACTCGAACATTCCATTTACGGTCGATACCGTTAAAATTCCTTCATGCTCGATCACGTCATAACAATAACGCGTGGTCAATACAGACCAGGCTCCGTTCCACGCGGCCAGCCCAGCTGGAGTCGCAGCGTACAGGACATCATCCAGAACAGCCAGAGCGGAGACTGAATTGGCGGGCAGTCCGTCTTCCAGGGTTATGTTCTCCCATTGAGCCGGATCCATGAGATTCGTCGCGGACAGAGGCGCCCGTGCGATGCCAAATTCCGTGGCCGCCCAGAGAGTATCCTGAAATAGGAGAACGGACGTGACCGGTGTGTTTGCCTGAAAGGCACCCAGTCTGCGATAGGTTTCTTTTACTTCCATACGGGATGGAATAAACAGACTGATACCAAGATTCAGCGCCACGAACAAGGAATCTCCCTTCTGGGCAAAACCGCGAACCGCGTAAGGCATGTACACTTCAAAAGGAATCCAGTGTTCATCTTCCGCTTCCCTGAGTAGAAGCATACCCGATTCGTATCCGACCCACAAGCGTTGACAGGAATCAAACAAAAGCCCCTGAACCGGCCCTGCAGCCAGTCCGTCTGTTTGTGTGAATATTTGAAAAGATTGTGCAGTCGGTGAGAATGCCATCAGACCGCCGGTGCTTCCGATCCACAAAACGGAATCGGATGGAGCGAGAACGGTCACTTCACGGGTGGAAACCAGAGTGTCCCATTTCCATACATCCCCGTGCAATGCAGAGGCAAAGAGAAGAAGAGGAATAAAGAACTTGGAAATTCTCACTTCTTCAATCCCCGCCACAAATCCGCCATTTCAACGGCATTCAAGGCCGTCTGCCAGCCCTTGTTTCCCTGTTTGGTACCGGCCCTTTCAATGGCCTCCTCCAGGGTGTCACAGGTCAGTACCCCATAGAGGGTCGGGATTCCGGTTTGCAGTCCGACCTGGGCAATTCCCTTGGTCACTTCCGCGGCGACGTACTCGAAATGGACAGTGCCCCCCCGAATGACTGCCGCCAGGCAGATCAATGCGTCAAATCGGCCGCTTTGTGCCAGATTCTGAGCGGTTACAGGAATCTCAAAGGACCCCGGAACCCAGACCACTTCGATGTTTTCCTCGGATCCGCCGTGACGAAGGATACAGTCCAGAGCTCCTTCCAGCAAGCGGGTCGTGATAAATTCATTGAACCGGCTGATAATAATACCGAATTTCCTGCCGGAAGCGGACAGCTGTCCCTGATACACTTTTGCCATCATGAACCCTCCTCATGTACTGAACAATTGTCATCCGAATCCAGAATCCAATCTTTCAAAATCAAATGGCCCAGTTTATCTCGTTTGGTTTGCAAATACCGTGCGTTGCATTGGTTGGGAGCGATTTCAATCGGTACCCTTTCCACAATTTCCAGCCCATATCCCTTTAACCCGACAATTTTCCGCGGATTGTTCGTTAGAAGACGAATCTTTCGAATCCCCAGATCAGACAGGATCTGGGCTCCCACGCCGTAATCCCGCATATCCGCCTGAAAACCCAGGGCTTCATTGGCTTCCACCGTATCCTTTCCTTTGTCCTGAAGCTCGTAGGCCCGGATTTTATTTGAGAATCCGATTCCCCTTCCCTCCTGCCGCATATACAGGAAAACCCCTTTTCCCTCATTTTCGATCGCGGCGAGCGCGTGATGCAGCTGATCGCCGCAGTCGCACCGAAGTGATCCGAACACATCCCCGGTCAGGCATTCAGAATGAACACGAACCAGAACGGGTTCATCCTGAATTCCCGCAATATCCCCCTTTACCAGCGCCATATGATGGTGTTCATCGATGTCACTCTCATAAAGATGCATAATAAACTCGCCATACCGTGTCGGAAAAAGGGTACGGACAACTCGATGGACCAGTTTATCGTTCATGCTTCGGTAGGCGATCAAATCGCGAACCGATATGATCTTGAGACCAAATTTTTCTGCGATCTCTTTCAGGCGGGGCATTCTTGCCATGGATCCGTCTTCATCCATGATCTCGCACAAGACTCCTGCCGGAGTCAGCCCTGCTAGCCGGGCCAGATCCACGACGGCTTCGGTGTGTCCTGCGCGGCTCAGTACGCCGCCTTCTTCGGCGCGAAGAGGGAAAATATGTCCGGGACGCGCAAGGTCTTCAGGCTTTGCATTCGGATCGATGAGAACCCGAATAGTCTGAGCCCTGTCGTGGGCCGATATTCCGGTCGTGGTCAGGTGGGTTGCATCCACGGAAACCATGAAAGATGTGCCCAGTATGGACGTATTGGTATCCACCATGTTTCCGATATTCAATTCCATAAGCCGTTGGGCTGTCATTGGTGCACAAATCAGCCCGCGGCCGTGTTTGGCCATAAAATTGATTTTTTCCGCGTTGATATGATCCGCGGAAGCGACAAAATCACCTTCATTTTCACGATCTTCGTCATCGACCACAATCAGGATCTTTCCCGCTTTGAACTCATCGACGGCTTCGGAAATCGAACTTAGAGTCATGTGTAAAATTTCTCCATCATTCTATTCAGGAAATACGAGATGAGAATTATCCGGTCGGGCCTTCCACTTGTAAAGATACTTTGCCAGCAGATCGGTTTCAATATTCACGGCCGATCCGGGAGGCAGGTCGCTCAGAACGGTTTTTTCCAGAGTATGCGGAATAACGGCCACGGAAACACGCGTTTTCCGGATTTCGGCAACAGTCAAGCTGACGCCGTGAATGGCAATGGAACCTTTTTCAACGACAAACGGGGCCAATTTTTCGGGAATTTCCACGGTTAGAAGCAGACCGGTTCCCTGGTTTTTTCGTGAAACGAGACGTCCGATCCCGTCCACGTGTCCCTGCACCCAGTGTCCACCCAATCTGCTTCCGACTTTCAGCGCCCTTTCGAGATTCAGACGGTTTCCCGGGCGCAGATCCGTCAGCGTGGTTCTTCGGAGTGTTTCTTCCACAGCCGTGGCTTCGAAGGATCCATTCTTCACTCCGAAGACCGTCAGACAAACGCCGTTGACAGCCACGGAATCATCCTCTTTCAGGTCCTCCATGATTCGTTTCGCGCCGATGCGAAATTTTCTGGCTCCCGAAAGGGTATTAACGGATTCTGCAACACCTATTTCTTCGATCAGACCCGTGAACATCTCACATCCATCCGGTCAGCATGATATCGTCTCCCCGGCGGCGCCATTGATGAATGCGGAACGCCAATGCTTCATTCGGATTTTCAATCCCGGGCATATCGATGACAGGCAGTCCTTGTCCCATCCATCGGGGCGCGATGAAAACAACGACCTTGTCTGAGGCGCCGGCCTTTATAAACTGCGTGAATACATCGGTTCCGCCTTCTACCATTAACGATAGCCAGCCGCGCTCAGCGCATTTTTTCAGTATTTCATGAATGTCGATTCTGTTCTTTTCCGCAGGAAAACGCCAAACCGTTGCACCCTTCTTTTCCAGATTCCTGCAACGGTCAGCATCCGCGTTTTCTGAAACCGCAATCACTGTATCACCTGGCTGATACAGCACTCTGCAATCTGAAGTCGTTTTTCCTTCTCCATCGAGAATGATCCGATTTACAGTATGCGGCCGAACATGCCGCACGGTCAGACTTGGATTGTCCCGTATGACCGTATTGACTCCAACCAGTATCGCGTCATGTTCAGATCGCATTTTGTGAACAGTTGTTCGCGACGGCATACCCGTAATCCATCGGGAAGAACCGTCAGCGGATGCGATTCGGCCGTCCAGAGTCTGTGCCATTTTAAGAGTCACATGGGATTCTCCTTTTTCGACGTATTTGATAAACGGGGCGTTAAGTTCCCGGCAAAGAGGTTCAAGCACGCCAACTTTCAGATCCAAACCGGCGTTTTTCAGGATCTGAATACTCCGGCCGTGAACCCGCATATGCGGATCCTGCATGCCGATCACAACACGCTTGATACCGGATTTCAAAATCAAATCCGTACAGGCCGGTGTTTTGCCGTGAAAACAGCAGGGCTCCAGATTGACGACCAGAGTAGCGCCTTGTGCAAGTGAACCAGCTTCATGAATGGCATTGACTTCTGCGTGGGCTTCGCCGAATGCATGATGAAAACCGCTGCCGACGATCCTTTCCTGCCTCAGAACCAGTGCACCGACCAGCGGGTTGGGATGAACTCTGCCCCTTCCCTTTCGAGCGAGTGCCAGTGCCCTTTTCATCCAACGTTCATCAGACATAATAATAGCCCCGGTTTGATTCCGTCGGGGCTTCAGGCACAACATACAAACGCAACTGTTTTTTTTCTCCTTCTTCCATCCGGACTGTAACCGTCGGCACCAGAATTTCACTGGTTCAATCTTCAGACTTTCATTCGAAGAGTCGTGGGCTCTCACCACCGGTGAGGGATTTCACCTCGCCCCGAAGGATTTTTAAATATAATAAATATCCTTCAATATGTCAAGCTATTATATTTCCTTATTGTTCCGTAATCATGGCCACTTATTGTATCTCGCATAAGAAATATACAATATGTTGACGTTTTATTCATTTTTTACTTGACTTTTTCCAACTGCGTCTTTATGTTAGAGATGTTCGTGTTCCTTCCGTTTTCTCACAAACATTCAATCAAAGGTAAAAGAGATAATTATGCCCGAATCCCCAAACCGCCGCTTCGGAAATCTGTTCGATTCCGATGACAACGGTCATAAAACACTCGTCTCTGAAATGACAGACGAATCACAGGACAGTGTGTCGGATCTTCCCGACCCCATTCCTCTTTCCAAAGAGGATGCCGCTCTGGAACTCCCGCTCTCCCAAAACGCCCTCACTGTTCTGGAACGCCGCTACATGAAAAGGGACGAGAACGGAGAAGTGATTGAAACGCCCGTTCAACTGTTCAGACGGGTTGCACGCTGCATTGCCGAAGCGGATCTTCTCTATGATTCGAATGCCAGGGTGGAACATACCGAGGCATCTTTTTTCTCGATTATTTCGGAACTGAAATTTCTTCCCAACTCACCCACTCTGATGAATGCCGGACGCGAACTGGGTCAGTTATCCGCCTGTTTCGTGCTTCCCATCGAAGATTCCATGGAATCCATCTTTAATGCGGTCAAGAACACGGCATTGATCCATAAATCCGGAGGAGGAACGGGTTTTTCATTTTCCAGAATACGACCGAAAAACGATATAGTGCAATCCACGAGAGGTATCGCATCCGGCCCCATCTCTTTTCTTCATGTGTTTGACGCGGCCACAGAAACCGTAAAGCAGGGAGGAACCCGGCGCGGAGCCAATATGGCTATTCTCAGAGTCGACCATCCCGACATCATGGATTTTATACACTGCAAGGAAAACCATGACAATCTGAACAATTTTAATATTTCGGTTGCCATCACCGAAACTTTCTGGGAAGCGCTGAACAATGAAACGGAGTATGATCTGATCAATCCCCACACCGGTGAAACCGCAGGTTCACTCAATGCGAAGGATGTTTTTGAATCGATTGTCAATCACGCCTGGGAGAACGGAGATCCCGGAGTCATATTCATTGACCGGATCAACAAAGACAACGTCACTCCCCAATTCGGTCCCATTGAATCCACGAATCCATGCGGAGAACAGCCCCTGCTTCCCTATGAGTCATGCAACCTGGGGTCCATCAATCTGGCGACAATGGTCAAGGGCGGTGATGAACCGAAAATCGACTATACAGAACTGGTCCGAACCGTGAGGACGGCCGTTCACTTTCTGGATAATGTCATCGATGTCAACCGGTATCCCCTTGAATGCATCGAGAAACAATCCAAGGCAACGCGCAAAATCGGTCTGGGTGTGATGGGCTTTGCCGACATGCTGATCAAACTCGGCATTCCTTATGATTCGGATGAGGCTATTGAAATCGCCGGGAACCTGATGCGGTTCATCAATGTGGAAGCCAGAAAGAAATCGGAAGAGCTTGCGATTAAACGGGGGGCCTTTCCCGCTTTCAATGAGAGTGTTTACGCGAAACGCGGTGAACCGAAAATCCGAAACGCGACGCGTACCACCATCGCGCCCACAGGCACGATCTCCATTATTGCAGGCTGTTCTTCCGGAATCGAACCTTTGTTTGCCCTCTCTTTCACGCGTCATGTTCTGGATGATGACAAGCTCCCGGAAATCCACCCCGAGTTTGTGGACCGTATCAAGGCCGAAGGTCTGTATAGTGATGATTTGATGCGACGCGTGGCCTCAGACGGATCGGTCCGGCATATCAAGGAAATTCCGGAAGCCATTCGTCAATTGTTTCCCACGGCTCATGATATCGCTCCGGAATGGCATATTCGCATGCAGGCAGCCTTTCAGAAGCATACGGAAAACGCGGTATCCAAGACGGTCAATTTCGCCAATAGCGCGACCCGTGATGACGTCGCCAGTGTCTACTGCCTGGCGCATGATTTGGGCTGCAAGGGAGTCACCATCTATCGCGACGGAAGCCGGACAAAACAGGTTCTCAACAGGGGAAATAAAACCCGCTCGGCAAGCGGAGATGGCACTTCGATTGTGAATCGTCCCCGAATACTGAATGGATGCACCACCAAACTCAATACCGGTCAGGGTTCTCTCTACGTAACCATCAATATCGATGAATCCAATTCGCCGGTTGAAGTCTTTGCCAATATCGGAAAAAGCGGAGGTGACACGGCTGCCCTTGCCGAAGCCATCGGCCGCCTGATTTCAATCGCTTTGAAAAAAAGGGTCAATGTCGAGGAGCTCAGCCATACTCTGATCGGAATTACCGGTTCCAGGCCGGTGTGGAACGAAGGGATTCTGGTCAAATCCGTACCCGATGGCATCGGTCAGATTTTGCTCAATCAATTCGGTGACAGTGTATCCGCGTCACCGCATACCGCTTCGGACCATCCGCCTTCTGCGTCCCAATGTGCGCAAACCGGACCGGAATGCCCGGAATGCGGCAGTTCCATGGAAACCGAAGGCGGATGCAGCGTGTGCAGAATCTGCGGGTACAGCCACTGTGGATGAAAACGGTTGTTTTGCAACTGATGATAAATGGGAGATCTTTCGATTTCCCATTTATTCATGGTTTCCAGAACATTTTCGCCGCGGTTTCGTATGATTAACAGAGATTGAATTCGGGAATAATCCAATGAAGAAAAGAAAACGCCGTACTTTCATCACCATTCAGGATCGCAAACTGGGCGACGAATGGACTTCCTGGGGCGGCGATCTGTCCGCCTGTGAGGCCAACGCCAGCACAGGCAAACGCGTGTTCATGGGTATTCTGCTTCTCGTCATCATCATGCTGGGTCTCGTTGGTTTTCTGACATGGTATATGATCTCTCCGCGACTGGCTCAGCTTCATCCCCGCCTTCCCGTGGTCACGGCCATTATGGGATTAAGCCTCTGGACATTGGCGGCCGGATGGTTCTTTTTGATCTCCCTTTCCCTGATGATTGAAAAAGATGTCATACTGCATCTGGGACACCGTCGTTTTTCCATCACTTTTCTGGTTCCTCTGGTGCTGAAACTGGGAATCCGCCTGGGTGTTCCCAAAGACCGGCTCGGCAATTCGTTTGTCAAGGTCAGCAACAGCCTCATCCGTTTCCGCGCGCCCGTGGTTCAGCCGGAACAGCTGCTCATTCTGCTGCCACGCTGCCTGAAAAAAAATCTCATTGAGACCATTATCACTTTTTCCAAATCCCGTTCCATTCCCGTGTACACGGTAGCCGGAGGTACCAAAGCCCGTGAACTCATTCAAAAACTGCGTCCACGGGCCATTATCGGCGTGGCTTGCGAACGGGATCTTTTAAGCGCAATTCAGGATGTCATCCAGCGCATCCCGGTGATCGGTATTCCCAACAGCCGGCCTCAAGGACCGTGCAAGGACACGGTCATCGAACTGTCTGAACTGGAATTCGCCCTGCAGATCTTTCTGGGAGAGCGGGTGCGTTTGCGTTCATTCGGATTCGAGTTTCGTCAAGACCCGGCACCCTCTCTATCAAACAAAGCTGTATGAATTGCATTTCCCTATTTCCTTGGACGCATCTGATGCGTACACAAGCCATAGAAGGCTTCCGCCGCCTCCATAATCGTCTCAGACAACGTGGGATGTGGATGGATGGTATTCGCAATATCACTGACTTTCATCCGATGTTCCACGGCCAAAGAAGCTTCACCAATAAGCTCTCCGGCACCAGGGCCCACGATACCCACTCCCAGCACCGTCTCGGTTTTAGCGTCTCCGATGATCTTGGTCAACCCGTCCGATCTTCCCAGTGAGGCGGCACGGCCGGACGCGGCCCACATGAATTTCCCGACTTGAACGGAAATTCCCTTTTGCCGTGCCTCATTTTCGGTCATTCCGGTCCAGGTCACTTCCGGATCCGTAAACAGAACAGCCGGCACGGCCGCGGGTTCGAAGGGTTCTCCTTTTCCCATGATGTTTTCAGCGGCCCGTCTGCCCTCGGCCGTGGCCTTGTGAGCCAGCATGGCGCCTCCGACCACGTCACCGATTGCGTAAATATGAGGTTCGGCCGTTTTTCTCATTGGATCCACTAGAATGAATCCCCGTTCGTCGGCCGCAATTTTCGTGTTTTCCAGACCCAGCCCTTCGCTGTTGGGAATTCTCCCCACCGTAACCAGGACCTGTTCGAATTCCATATTGTCCGTCTGACTGCCGCTGCTCAGTATGACCTCGATTCCACCCTGAAGCTCTTTGGCTGCTTCGACCCGTGTGTTGACGCGAATCGATTCAAAGCTTTTTCTCAGACTCATGGAAAGCAAACGGACCAGATCACTGTCCGCGCCGGGCAGAATGGAGGGCATCATTTCCACGACCGTCACTTTGGATCCAAGAGCGGCATAAATACTTCCCATCTCCAAACCGATATATCCTCCGCCCACAACCAGCAGTGATTCCGGAATATGCTCCAGTTCCAGAGCCCTGGCCGAATTCATGATTCGAGGAGAATCCGGCAACGAAGGAATCGAGGCGGGTCTGGATCCTGTTGCAATAACGGCTTTCCGGAAGCTTCTTATTTCATTTTCTCCGGCCTCCCTTTGAATAACAAGATGTTCTGAGTCACGGAAACGGGCCGTGCCTCTGATGTATTCGATGCCGCGCTGTTTGCACAGCCTGCCCATTCCTTCGGTGAGCTGACCGATAACACGGTTTTTCCAGTCGCGCATCTTCTCCAGATCTATTTCTGGTGATCCGAAAGACAGTCCACGATCAGCAGATTCACGGGTTTCATGAATCAAATTGGAAAAATGAAGCAGTGTCTTCGTCGGTATGCATCCCCTGAACAGACAAACGCCTCCCGGGTTTGGTTCGGGATCAATGAGTGTAACTTGCATACCCATATCCGCCGCCAAGAAGGCCGCTGGATAGCCTCCGGGTCCGGCTCCGATGACGATCAGATCCGATTTTGATTGTTCAGCCATGGTATTTTCTCCTTGATACTACACCTGGTGTGTTTCGACCGGGCTGTTTTCAATTGACTGTTTTTACTATACTGGATGACCCGATTTATAAAATCTCACGTGAAAATGTCTGTCTGTCATTCGGTTTTTTCCGGATCCCGGAACATCCTGGATTCAATCCGATTGATAGCCCTTCTGTGGCGATCTCCAGCTTAAGGTCTTTTCCAGCCATGATCGAGACCGGGTTTATTTCAACGAGAATATTCGAATCCTTCATAAGTCGTGCTTATTCGGTATACAAGATAATCTTTTACGGCTGAATTGCAAGGGAAAACCCTGATTGTGAAAGCCTGTAATTTACTTTAAAATTGAAAAAACTGTTGGCAGATGGATTTTTTTGTTGTATATTCTTTCTATGAAATTCAGAATATCCTATATAGTGCTACCCGTTCTGCTCTTGACGCATATAAGCGGATGCAATCGAAATCCGATCCGGCTGGAAGGTCTGATGGATTTTCACGGTATTGTCGTGACCGATGCCGCCGGTAACATCATTCAGGATATTCCTGTAGAATGGGTGCCTCGGGCGGGTACGGGTCTGTTTCACCTGTCCATCGCTCCTCCCTATCCCAATCCATCGGAAGGAACGATTCGGTTCCGTTTTTCCGTTCGCGATCTTTCCATTGTCACGTTTACACTCTTTAGAAACCTTAAGGACAGTGGTAGTCAAATCAACCGACAAATGGTTGATTATGGAGCCTATGATTGGACATACGATTTTACTGATCCGGAAACCGATACGCTACTGGAAGACGGGATCTACCGAATCGTCATATCCGCCGAAACGGCCGATGAACGAATCTATTCCATCGCAGGCAATATCCAGAAAAGAAGGCAACCGGATTAATTACCCCTCCACGACCACATGAATGCATCGGCCTGTACCATTCCGGTTTGAGCGTCACTGTGCAGGATAAGCTGTCCCGAATTCCCCGAAATGAATTTATAAATACCCAGTGAATTCCACCGGCCGGGTCGAACCGATTGATCGATGAACAAGTGTTCCTCTCCTTCGGCATGATGAAGAATGACACGAACCCGATTCGGTTCTGTAACCTGTTCTTCATTCCTTCCAATGTAACCATGCCACTCGAACACTTCATAATAACCTGTCACACCGATGGAAGGAGTGTACACCGCCCGACTGTTTCTTGCCGGCTGCGCAAAAAAAGCGTCATGCATTCCCAAATGGGGGTCATGGATCATACGGAAGTTTTTACCGCCTATTTTTATGGGTTCCCAGCGGCCCTCAAAAGACGCCGGCAAACTGGCCGGTGAAGTATTGATTTTGTGATCATCAACAATTATATCGGCGATAACAGTCGAAGGTTTCTTTAATAGAATGATAGCGTCACCCCTTGTACCTTTTTGTCCGCCAGACTGACCGCGAAGCCTGACTTCCAGGAAAAGAGAACCGTCGTTGAACTCAGGATCCTGACCGCCCTGGAATCGATAATACGGTCCATCATAACCCTTGAGCGTCTCCAGCTGGTTTCTCGTCACTGTTTGAGGAGAACCCATTGGATTAACGATTACGGCTCCTTCATCGAAAAATCGAACCCATAACCCGTTTCGCAGTTTTCTCGCCTTTTCATGAGGATAACCCAGATTCAGGTCGAACTCGTCATAATAGTGTTTGTAAAGATGCTCACCAGACCCCTGATCGGTAAATTCATAAAACGCATCACCCATCAAGGAGTAACCCAGAAGGTATCGCATATCCGAAAAGTTATTTTTCGATGTGCTTTTGGCCATGATTGTCAATGCATGGGGTTCAGGGGCCTTTTGCATCCATCTCATTAACATACCCAGACCGTAACCCCAGTTGGTATACGGACCAATATGTTCCAGATTCAAGCCATTGGAACGATACCATTCAAAGGCGTGAAAACGTCCTGAATTTAGTTGCAGTATTTTGTTCTCCGTCTTAAAGCGGTTATAAACAGCACCAACGACTTTATTTACTCCTTTTAACCATTCCCGCATCAGCCAATCTATTCCATGCTCCTGCCAGTCATTAACCCCGTTACGGTCTAGGTCTACATCGCTTGTTCCATATGGATGATCCCAAACCCCCTGGCAGAAGAACCCGTCATACAGTGGATTTGAAAGAGTTTGTTCAATAGTGGCTTGAATGAGATACTCATTGTATTTCATTCCGCCGTATGCGATGCTTGGCTCACAGTACTCACTGATATTCATGAGTTTACCATAACCGGATTGAACGATTTTACCTTGACTGTCACGTACATACCACTCTTCAGGCGCCTTTTCATGAACCAATTCCCACACATTCCAATCCCGTGACGTTGTGACAATAATGTGAGGTGCGACCGCTTTGATATCATTTACGGGAGTCTTGCAGTTTACCATATCGAATTTGCTGAGAAAAGCCGCAGGCGGGTTTCCGAAAGAAAAATAATACGTGCGCGGATACGGCGGATTGAAATCTGTTTGACAAAATACCGTAAAAGGCATGCAAATCAGTAAAAGAAGAATGGTCTTTCTGATGGGCATGAGCACCTCCCTGTAAAAATGCCCGGCATCACAGTAATGCCAGGCCGATTTTGTACGCCCGGAGGGGCTCGAACCCACAACCTCTGGCTCCGGAGGCCAGCGCTCTATCCAATTGAGCTACGGACGCCTTTATTTTCGATGTATATTTTAGCAATTATTTTATCGAATGTCAAGCAGTAATTGAATGATCGCCGCCTGAAGCATGATACTTCGATGTTTTATATTGTTTTAACTCCATTTTGATTCTGTCCTGAACTGATAAAATCGTTTATCAAATGCTTTCTGACACGAAAAGGAGGTTCTGGTTAGTGACACCAAATCAAAGAATATCAATAATTGATTCTGAATTTAAATGAACAGGGTTTGAGATTTTACGAATCGAATGAATCATTGGTAAAGAAGGCTTGATCTTTTAAATCAAAGTGATTATTATTAATGTATTCTTCATAACCAGCCCGGAGATTGCTCATGCATAAAACAATCGGTATACTCGGGGGTATGACCCCGGAATCCACCACAATCTATTATCAGCACATCACCCGCACCTATGTAAGACGTTTCGGTGATTACCGCTTTCCCCCAGTCGTGATCTATTCAGTCTCCTTCCAGCAGTATGAGGACTGGATGACATCCGGCCAATGGGAATCCATCGCCTGCGGCCTTTCCGAAGGCCTGCTGGCTCTGCACCGCGCCGGTGCCGATTTCGCGGTCCTTGCCACCAATACCATGCATAACGTGCTTCCTGAACTGCTGAAATCGGCTCCAATACCTATTCTGTCCATTATAGACGCCACGGCTGAAGCCGTTCAATCACGCGGCATGGATACCGTCGGACTGTTGGGTACACGATTTACCATGGAGAAGCCTTTTTACGTAGAAAGGCTCAAACATTATGGAATTAAAACCTTGATCCCAAACAATAAGGACCGGGAAACGATCCACCGCATTATCTTTGAAGAGCTGGGCTCTGGCATTTTTACGGATGAGTCCCGTTATCTGTATGTCAGCATCGTGCACAGGTTAAGAGATGCCGGCGCCCGGGGAGTCATCCTGGGCTGCACGGAAATACCGCTTCTCATCGGTGAATCGGATTGCGGAGTCCCGTTGTTTGATACAGCCGTCATTCACGCGGACAAGGCGCTTGAGTACGCCATTCATTAAGAAACGTTGAAACCGTCAAAAGGAAAAAGTCCACTCTTTGTTGCGAGTGGACTTTTTCCTTCTTTGAACATCCAGAGAATGTTATTTGCTCACTTCTTTCCGAACAGTTTTTCCAGTGCCTCCTTCTCCGGTCTGGGAGTCGCCAGACTGACCACAATCAAGGTAAGAATCGAGATTGCCAGTGATGGATAGATGGTGGGAATGCCCCACGGGTCTCCATCGATCATGACCTCCGGCGAAATCGCAGGCAGAATGAACTGAAGAAACAGGGCCGAAAAGGCTCCGGACAGAATGGAGGTCAATCCGCCGGCTTTGGTGGCCCGCTTCCAGGCCAGAGCCGCGATCAGAGACGGCGTGATAGACACTCCGTACATCGTGTAGGCAAAATAGGCATACTGCAGCACGGAAATGGGTTTATTCAGGATTGTTGGTATGAAAATCATCAAAAACGCTCCAAGCCCCAGAAGACAGATGAATATCTTCTGAACCGCCATCAATTCTCTGTCGCCCGCTTTCTCGCGAATAAAACGCTGATAGATATCACGAATTATGTTTGTGCTGGATGAAAACAGATAATTCATACCTGTTGAGATAACCACCGCGCAGGCTGCCGCGAGAAGAAGAACGCCTACCGGAGGGGGAACCATGTAACGGGCGGCCAAAAGCACCATGGAAGCCGGATCATACCCCTGATTCCAGAACTTTGCCGCAGCAAATACAGCGATAATGATGACCACGGTTTCCACGACAATCGTCCCTATTGTCCAGAGAACCACGGCTTGTCTTGCGTTTCTGGGAGTCTTGGCGCTGTAAAATTTCTGATACATGGACTGAACGCCCATCAGTAAAAACATCGTAGCCAGAAAATATCCGCCCGCTTTCAGCCAGGGATAGGCACCGAAGCTTTGGTTGACGACTTTGAAATGTCCTTCGGGAAGAACAGCTTGAGCCGAAGGCAGTCCGCCCGCAGTTATCACCACAAACGGAGTGGCGATCACGCAGGCCAGAAGAATGATGATGCCGTTGGGAAGATCCGTATAGGCCACAGCCATCATTCCGGCAAGAGCAGTGAATGTGATTACAAAAAAGGCGGCCAGCATCTGACCCAGTTCAACCGAAATCGATCCGTCGGTCACCACATTTAATATATACCCTCCGGCTCGAAACTGGTAGGATACGATGGTGACGAAGGCGATAATCAGAGCGAAAGCACCGAACAGCCGGGCGAATTTTCCGTACCGGACTTCCAGAATATCACCGATCGTATACTGGCCGAAATTACGGATTCGGCCGGCCAGAAAATAAATGAAGATGATACCGGCCCAGGCTCCGGCCGGCATCCACAGGGAGCTGAAACCGGCCCTGTACGCATATTCGGCACCTGAAATAAAGGTGCCGGAACCGATCCAGGTACAGATCAGGGTAAAAACCATGACCCGAACCGAAAGGGATCTTCCGGCCACCATGAAATCTTCGTGTTTCTTGACTTTCAGAGACCGGTAGATATTGAATCCCATCAGTATGAGAATATAAGCCAGAATCAGATAAAGATACCAGTACATAATCCCTCCCTAAAAAGACCATGAATGCGTCACACTCGGTTTCCATGTTCTATCGGACTTTACTTTACAAAAAAACCGGGACAATTCCAAGAAATTTTTAATGCTTTCACTCATCATCCGGTACTATGATTCTCCTTCCAGCCACGCCAATGCATGCAAATTATGCTGCATCTCATTCTCATTGGCCATGGCCACGGCCGTTGTATGAATAAACGGACGATCAATCACCCGCCTCAGCGCAGCCGCATAGGAAGGTGCATTTCCTGATTCCGAAAAAGGTCCTCCGGAACAGGTTTTCATGGCCACGATACCGATTCCTATTTGATGCGCGTTTGCCAGCAGACTCTCCAGCAATGGCTGATCCCAATCATAGGCATAGTGACTCTGAGAGTGGATATATCCTCCCCGATGATTATAGGGAATCATCATGGTATCATAACATCGATGAACCAGATTCCATTCAATAAGGGGAATGAAATCCCGGTGTGAAGAAAAACCGAATGCCCTGATCCGTCCCGCTTTTTTGGCCTCACGGAAGAATTCGACAACCGTTTCATGGGACAGAAGAGACACATCCGACACATTATGGAGAAGAAGGATATCGATCCAGTCGGTCCGAAGAGCCTTGAGACTTTCGTCAAGCGAAATTTGCATCTGCTTATATATGTTTTCGGCAACTCCCGCGTCTTTTAAAGCGTCTCCGGTCTCGCGGAGTCTCAATGAAATCTTGGACTGAATGATGACTTCATTTCTGTGTCCTTCCAGAACACGTCCCAGCATCTCCTCGTTCTTTCCATTGAAATATCGGCGTCCGGTATCAATAAAATCCAGCCCATTGTCCAGAGCAGCCGCGGCCAGAGCGGGTTCCAGGGTTCTTGTGGCACCGTATCCCAGAGGCATTGCACGCAATCCGGTTCCGCCGAGAGATCTTTTGCCTCGGATGGCGTTTTCGCCTGATCCGGACCATCCCCGTGCCGCTGTCAGAAATCCGGCTGTCAGTCCGGCGGCTGTTTTGAGAAAATCGCTTCTGCTTATCGACTTTACGGGTTTTTCTTTGTTTGTCGATTTTTTGTTGTTTACCATCAGTACATCCCTCCTCACTGAACAACACGGTTCATAAGTCCCGCCAGTTGGGCGGTCTGAGTTCTTCGATTGAAATTTTCCAGACCGGACATGGGATTGGCTATGGGTTTGAGTCGATGCGCTCTCCAGGATTGAAAACAGCGGCAAATGACATCGGCCTGGGCCTGAGTATCCATTGGATGGACAACAAAACCCCTTTTTGTTTTCCTGAGAATTTCAGCGGCTTCGCCCTCGGGTACTGCAGCCAAAATACGGATTCCTGAGGCCAGATATTCAAACAGTTTTCCCGTAACGATACCCTCGCTGGATTCAGGAGAAATCATCAGAAGCAGCAAATGCGAATTCTTCAGGTAGGCCATGGTCTCCCTGTAAGGCCGATAACCCATGACGCTGATCTGATTTTCCAAACCGGCGCGTTGAATCTTCCGTTCGATATCCATATCCATGATTTTGCCAAGGAGTTGTATTCGAAGATATTTCCGCAATATCGGGCATTGTTTCAGCGACAGCGAAACAGCATGAAAAAACACATCGGGTTTCCTGTTGGCATACAGGGTTCCCGAATAGGTGATGGTGAAACATTCCGGAGATTCGTTCCGCAAATTCTGAAAATCCGCCGGATTAAAACCATTGGGTATGATGGCCACTTCGGGCTTTGATCCCGCCTGAAAATTCTCCAAAGAACGAGCAATGGGAGCCGATACCGTAACGACCGAATCGGCCTGATCCATCACGCGTTTCAACATGGAAAGTCGAACAGCCTGATGCAAAGCGGTCGGTGCCTTTTCATACTTTTCGGCCAGCCAATTATCACGAAAATCGGCCATCCATGGTATCCGTGTTTCTTTTTTTAAAAACAATCCCAAAAGATGGGATGAATGAGGAGGCGATGTGCTGAAAATCAGATGCGGATCGAACCTTTCACAGAGATTCAAGGCGGTTTGTCGTACCCGGCGGGTCCATATAATTTTGGAATCGGGTACAAAAATCCATTTCGCCGCCCAGCGGTTGACCCTGTCCCGAAGCAGGTTAAGCCGTTTGTTTTCCATAATTCCTGTTTTCTGTTTTATTATTTGCATCAAATGAAGCGGATCTCCTCCTTCAAATCGAATCACACGGACGTCCTCGATTTCGCGCACAAGAGATTCGTCATACGCGTGATAGAGTATATTTCCCGTGGTCAGAACAATCGGATCCCACCCATTTTCGGGAAGATAACGTACGAACTTGAGTGTACGCTGCACGCCTCCCATTCCAAGAGGCGGAAAATAATAAGCTATAATCAGGACCCTCTTCACGTTTTCCTCCTCACACCCCCGAGAAATCTGTCTTTTATCCATTCCCGCTCTTCATGATTGAGAAATCCGGTGACCATGAACAGAGGCCAGTAACCCGCTACAAGGATTGCCCGGCCCCAGACCGGAAAATCGAGGGTCCACCCGGTCCAGAAAAGAATCCCTGTGATCACCACGACATGAACAAACCGCCATCCTTCGTATGGAACGTGAAAAAGCCGTTGATTTACGATAAACAGACAGCCGGCCATGGTTGCATAGGCCAGCAGTGTGGCCCAGGCCGCACCCTGAATGGAAAACATGGGAACCAGAAGCAGATTGGAAACCACGGCCACCAGAGCTCCGGCGCCTGTCACCAGGGGAAGCCAGAGAGTCTTTTTACGTATATAGACACCGACGATGAGATTAACGTACACACCATAGGCCGCATAGGCGGCGAGAATAAGAGGAACGATGACTGTTCCCTGGCCGAATCCCTTCCCCATCAGATAATAGGGGCCTACATGGATGGAAATGATCTCCTCAATAAAAAGGGAGACTCCCAGCAATATCCATCCGGCAATGAGCAGGAAATATGTCAGCACTCTCGCATACACTCGGGGTGCCTCCTGCTTCTCCGCGATCGAGAGAAAAAACGGATGCCAGGCGAACCGAAAGGCCGCAACCAGAAGGGCCATGAACATGCCCAGTTTATAATTGGCACTGAAAAGTCCCGCTTCCGCTTTTCCCTGAATCCTGTCGAGAAAAAACCGTCCGATCTGATCCATGATGATGATGGCCAGTCCCGAAGGCACATAGGGCAGGCCGAAGTGAAGCAATTCTCTGAGCAGGTTCACACGAAAATGGATTCTCAGCCAGCGGAATAGCAGGGGTAGAAGCAGGATCAGAGTCAGCACCGAAGCAACCAGATTGGCCTCAAAGATTCCCTCCACTCCCCTTCTCAGGTTCACGACAAAAAGGGCATTCAAAGCCAGATTCATAATGATGTTCACGGTTTTGATGATGACAAAATACAAGGATTTTTCTTCGGCCCTTAAGACCAGAAACGGCAGCAAACAAAGGGCATCGGCGAGGAGAATACCGGCTGCCAGGCGGATCAAACCTGTCCACGCAGGATCCTCGAATATCAAAATCGACATGGGCTTTGGAAAGAGAAATATCAATCCCGAGAAAACAAGGCCTGTGATGCCTATCATCCAGAAAGCGGTGCTGAATATCCGCTTTTTAGCTTCGAGGTTTTTCTCCAAAATAAAATACCTAAGAAAAGCGACATCCATGCCGTAGGAAAAAAGAACGTTCAGAATGGCCAGCGAGGAAAAAAGCAATGCCGGAGTCCTGTAGACATCCGGAGGCAGAACATGGGTATGGATGGGAAGCAGCAGAAAGCCCAAAAATCGGCTCATGATATGGCCGATTCCATAGACCAGCGAATGATGTGTCAGACGCCTGATATGCTGCAGCATCGTTCACCTCTCCGTTAATTCGATTCGATTCTTGCCCGCCTGTATAAAACTTCCATCGCTATCTGTGGAGACCTGTTTGGCTTTTCGCAGCTTTCGATACTCTCGCATACTGAAACGGGTCATTCCGATGCTTCCGGAAGGAACAGAGATCGATGGACTTGCGAAGAGGGACAAATCACCAAACTTTTCCTCTTTTTGAAATACCGTTATTTGTCCATACGATCCGTCGTATCCTTCCTGAATATGAACCCTTCGTTCTCGCATACGTCTCACGGCTTCAGCCAGTAACGGACTCGCATCGCGTTGAATCGTTTTTTCATCCACATTAAGCAGCAGATCCATTTCAGGAGCGATGCTTGTGGTCAGCCGAATGTATTCATTCGCAACACGCTTGCTGTTCGGACCGGTACCGATGGTTTCAGATAACAGCTCTTTGAGGGGAATAATGGATCGATAGGGCAGTCTGCGCGGCCGGGTTGAAATATCGTCGCGATCTGAGAGTTCGGCCACCCGGTGCAAAACACCCACGGTGACTTGTTTGCCGCATTGTAAGCATATCCCGTCCTGTCTCAGTGTTTCGAGCGGATTCCAGCAAACTTCACATTTACGATGCCCGTCATAATGATACTTACCCTCCTGAGGGAAAAGATCCACCGTTCCCAGAAACTTGCCCTTTTCCGGATGTTTCAGGGCGTCCATCATTCCCTCAAAAGAGCATTCAGAACCAAAAATGTTGCCGTTTCGTCCCATCCTGTCGGGTGAATGGGCATCGGAATTGGAAACCAGTGTGAATCTGTCCAGGAATCGGCACATCCAGTGCATGGGAGGATCCGTGGAAAGGCCCGTTTCCACGGCGAATATATGGGTCGACATGTCTCCATAACAGTCTTCGATGGAGTCAAATCCGGATTGACTTCCCAGAACCGAGAACCAGGGCGTCCAGATATGGGCCGGAATGAAACAGATGTGTTCTGAAATATCGAGGCATATTTCCAGGAGCCTCCTGGAATCCAGGCCGAGAATCGGCCGTCCATCGGATTTCAGATTTCCGATACGGTCAAGCACGGCTGAAAGCCGCCGGACGCATTCAAAATCCGGGACAAGAATCACGTGGTGAACTTTTCGGACTTTTCCGTCACGCTTGTAGATCGTGCTGATCTCGGAGGAAAGGATGAATCGCACGGTTTGATGCAGCCCCTGAGGCAGACCGGTTCGGTTTTGAAAATTCTGCCTCAATTTGTAAAGTCCGCCTCCCGCAGGTTCGAGTTTCTCAGTCAATTCGGATAGCCAGCCCGGATGCGTAAAATCTCCGGTTCCGACAACCGTGATTCCCTTGAGTCGTGCCCATGCATCCAAATATTCAGGGTAAAGCTGCCTGCTGGTGGCAATCGAATAATGTGAATGGATATGCAGATCAGCAAAAAACGCCATTTGGGATCATCCGTTTTTCCATCATGCCGCACCCCGGCGGAAGTCTTTTCAGCGTATCAGGAGCATCTTGCATTTCCCCACCCATTGACCCGCCTGTATTTCCGCGAAGTACACTCCTGAAGGAAGATTTTCGCCTATTCCGTTCTTTCCGTCCCATATCCAGACATTTTCTCCGGGCTCCACCCGGGTTTTGATCTTTCGTACGAGCCGTCCCCGTACATCGAAAAAACGGATCTGTACACGGCCGGGAGAAGGCATTTGATCAAATCGGGCTCTGATTGTTGTTTGCTGGTTGAAAGGATTGGGCGCATTTTGAAGCCGCTTAAAAGATTTGTTTTCGGATTCAACGCTTTTGACGTCCGTGAGTTGACGCATAACCGCAAAACCGTCAAGCTTTCCGTAACCCCACGCAGGATTCCATCCGCTGCCTGTCCAGGTATCCTGCTTCACGGATGTAGTAAGACGCCATTTGATCTCCGGAGTCGTTATTTGCGGTTCTGCTTCAAGCATCAGAGCGATCACTCCGGATACGTGGGGCGCGGCCATGCTGGTCCCTTTCCAGGCCCAATGCATGCTGTCCCGTGCGATGGAAGTCCATTCGGCGGGAGGATCCATGTCCCTCGACATCGCCGAAAGTATATAGGCTCCCGGAGCGCTGAGTTCCGGTTTCCATCGGGGTACCGGATCATGGCTGCTCGGTCTTGTCGGTCCAGGACTCGATGTTTTCAACCGGGATCCGACTTCCAGGCCTGAGATATGAACGGAATCGAGACCCAGAGAGGACCAGGTATTGCGGGTGATAAAAGCCCCGACAGTCACGGCACGCCGGGCGTTGGCCGGTTCCGTGATTAGCGTCGTGGTATCCACCAGTGATGTAAATCGGGCCGGTATTGTTGTTTCGGTCATCCAGATGTCAAAACGGCCTTCACCACCGGTATACCGCTGCAGTTGAACGGTCCATGTGCCGGTCTCGATCGAGGCCTGTGCGGATGCCGTCCTGTCACTTAGGTGGATATAGAGCCTCCAGTCGCCGTTGACGTGCCTGTTTTCCGATCCATTATCCACATACAGATAGGCCCTGTCGTTCATGCTCCAGAATTCATAGGTACCGCGCATAACCGGCCCAAGAGTGAAGCCTGAAGGACTTGTCACTGTGATCATTACGGGCAGGGAATCGTGTATCCACCCTTCCAGGCTTATGCGATCCAGCGCAGATGAAGGATTGGAGTCCACATTCATATTGAGTTCTTTGATATGAACGGGATCCTGTGAATTAAAAATGCCCATGGCGTGTATCGGTTTTTGACCGTCGTTTCCGGCTGCCGTCACAATTGCCCGACCCGGAACGGCTGTTCCATCCTGTTCCAGTGAGGCATCCAAAGCCGATTCGAAAGCGCTGCTTCCATCGCGTGGGCCCTGTTGTTTTCCCAGGCTTAAATTTATAATCGCGGGCAGACCCTCAGCGGCGGCTTTGCTGAAAATATACTGTATTCCATCGATCACCCACGTATCCGGGATCAAGCCGCGATCAGCACCCTTGACCACAATCAGAAAAGCTTCAGGCGCCATGCCGATGTAAACACCGGCTGATTGATTGTTTCCGGCAGCCAGTCCGTTCCCTGCCGCGATTCCAGCTACATGGGTTCCGTGTCCCCAGAGATCGATTCCCGCTTTCTGGGTTCCGGATTCCAGCCATCCCTGAATATCCGCACTCGAATATTCACTTCCGTATCCCCAGGGTCCGGGAGGTGATCCGGAAGGATCGGTCTGATCCCAGCACCATAAAACACGCGTCTGTCCCGTAGAATCGATGAAGTCTCCATGGCGAAAATCGAGACCGTAATCGACGAAACCGATGATAACATTCTTTCCTTTTCTGGGTATATCCAGTGCTCCGGAATGGACGTGATGCACACCCACCGCGGGTCTGCTGACATCGAGCAAGGGACCGCATCCCCGAGATCCTTCCAGGTTGAACAGATTCGGGTTCCGCAGCAATTCGATCATTTGCGTTCTGTTCACCCTCGCTGTGGCCACATTGCCCGCTATTGAACGGAGTTTCACACCGGATAATTCAAACCCGCTTCGGTTTCTGAATCGTATAAAAACTTCCTTCGATGTTTCTGCGAATTCCCGCTGAATACCCTTTTCGGTTCTCGCCAGCCATTCGCGCAGAACAGGATCCAGAACAATATCCCCATGCAGAGAAAATCCGCCAGGATCCGAATTGCCGCGCAACACTGAAGCAGCCGTCAGAAGTCCAACAAGGAACCAGGTTATCGGCTTCATCGCATCTCCCGCGGATGAAAAGATTGAATGATCTCTCTCAGATAGTCCCGATCCAGATGGGTATAGATCTGGGTCGTGGTAATATCCGCGTGTCCCAGCATCTCCTGTACCGCGCGCAGATCGGCCCCTCCTTCCAGAAGATGCGTCGCGAAAGAATGGCGAATGGTATGGGGACTGATCGTCTTCTTAATACCGGCCCGCTCCGCGGTGTCTTTCAATAGTTTCCATACGGATACACGGCTGATAAAACCTCCCCTGTTGTTGAGAAACAGCCTGTCACCGCTGTGTCCCTTGCGCGAGAGCCGGGTACGCACTTCACGCTGATATCGCCTTATCCACTCCGCGGCTTCTTCACCGAGAGGAACAAACCGTTCTTTTTCTCCCTTGCCGATAATTCGGACGAATCTATGTTCTTCGAAAGAGGATTGAGTCAGAGAAACCAGCTCTGAAACCCGCGCACCCGTCGCGTACAGTGTTTCCAGTATGGCCCGGTCCCTGATTCCCAGGGGACGGCTGATATCTACGGCATTCAGCAGATCCTCTATCTCTCTGATCGATAATACGGACGGCAGGGACCTTCCTTTCTTGGGATGATCGATCGATCGGGCGGGATTTGTATCTGTCAGCCCCTCGCCAGTCAAATATCGGTGAAACATACGCAGTGATGTAATATTTCTGGCTACACTGCTTGAAGCCATCCCCGTCCGGACCAGGAGATCGATCAGCTCACGAATATGAGAAGTGTGTATTGCCTCCAAAGAACGAATATTTTGTTCCTGAAGGTATTGAAGGTAACGTTTCAGATCATTCCCATAAGCGGAAACCGTGTTTCCGGACAGTCCTTTATCCAGCATCAGATAATTTAAAAATCGATCCAACAACGCCTGGAATGTGCTATCTAATTCCTTCAAGAAACGGATTCTCCTCTTTTTCCCTTTGAATCGTGGTATCGGGTCCATGGCCGGGAAAGACACGAGTATCAGGATCAAGAATCATCAGCCGCTGATGAATACTTTCCAGCAATTGCGTCATGGAACCTCCGGGAAGATCGGTTCTTCCGACACTGTCGTAAAAGAGAGCGTCTCCAACCCACACACGATTGTGTGTAAGAAATCCGATGCTTCCCGGAGAATGTCCGGGTATTTCCAGTATTTTGATTACCGCGTTTCCAAGACGGATCTCTTCATTGTGACTGACTGAACGCGGTTTTGCAGAAACAGCCATGGGCTGATTCGTATAAGCTGAAAAATTTTTTGATGGGTCCCTGAGCATCGCAGTGTCACCCGGATGAATCAGCAGCGAAGCATTCCACCGGTCGATCAGTTTCTGCACGCCGCCGATATGATCAAAGTGACCGTGGGTCAAACCGACGAACACAAGATTGAAATGGTTTTTCTGAATAAATGCATCAATGGGTTCACTTTCAGCCGGGTCAATACACATGGCTGACCCGTCTGAAGCCCATAAGAGATAGGTATTGGTTTGCAGATCTCCTAAAATCCACTTTTTGAAGTCTGAAATATCGGGCATCGGGTTTTTTCTCCAATTCCGTTTCGAACGGATCCTTTAGAAAACACCAACGAAAAAGCCCTTGAAATCCATGAAGGGCTTTTGAACAGATTGGCGCATCATCGATCGGATCCGGTCTTTGGATAAAATAATTGGACGGCAGAAAAACAGCACGGATTCATCACTCATTCGGACACGATGTGTTCGGCCAGTGACAAAGCGATACCTGACAGCATCACCTCGGGGCCGAGTTTTGTAAAATCTCCCGAAAGAAGGGATGAATCCAGATTGGCATACAATGAACAAGCGGCTCCCCGTTCGATGATCAAACCGGACATTCTACCCTTGTTTTCGCCGACAAAAGTGACTTCCCCCAGCATACTGCTGACCACGTATCCCGAACAGAAATGGAGCTGCAAGTGTGTTGCCGGTGTATAGACCGAGATCAAATTACCACGCTTCTCACCGATTCGTATTCCAGAATAGATTTCAAGCGAAAGTCTCCGTTTTTCCGTTTTATTATCAAGAATCATTCGATAGCATTGATCTTCCTTTTGGAAAGAGGACTGAAGAACGTCTTCGATCTTTTTCAAATCTTCTTTCTTGAATTCAAACGACATGTTTGCTGTCCTTTTCAAGTTGGTTCATGTGAGAGGGTTCATGGAAAAAACCAAACAAAAGCTTCCATCACAATGCCGGAAACAACAGGAATGATAAGGTTATCATCAATATTTCTTCTCAGACCATCCAACACCAGTATAAATATAATCCCCATAATCCCCGCTATGAAGTTACTTCCCGGGATAATTAAAATAATAATTATTCCGGAAATGAAAAAAGTCAATGATCCGACAAGGGTCAGATTTCCGATCAAATGAATCTTTCCCCATTTTCTTCCAACCAAGCCTGCCAGGGCGTCGGAAACAATGACGAGCAGCAGAGCGGTCATGGCAACCCACTGCTGAAAGAAAAGAACGGCAACTAAGGAACCGATGAGCATGCAGGTCGCACCGGTCAGCCGATTCATTTCATGGGGCCTGATCAGGGGTCCCGTCATTTTATAAAACCACCTGGCAAATCGAACCGTATGGAATCGGGCCCATTCTACGATCAGAGCCGTTATCAATCCTGCGCAAAGCACAGCCACTATCCATGGTTTGGGCAAAATCCAGTAGCCCAGTGGAATAAGCAGCATGGACAGGTGAATAAACTTCCGAATAGACTCGTTTTTAATATCTTATCCTTTGCTTTTCACCAAAACATTCTGTCCGGCCTTTCGAATATTCTGAACAGCCGAAAACAGATCCTCGGCTCCGAATATGGCTGATCCAGCCACCAGGATTTCCGCTCCCGCTTCCACCACCGAAGGCGCTGTATGTTCATCGATTCCCCCGTCGACTTCAATTTGCAATTCAGCCCCGGTTGTGTCAACAGCCGATTTCAATCTCCTGATTTTTTCCAGGGGCTCAGTCATAAATGCCTGACCGCCGAATCCGGGATGAACGGTCATGACAAGAACCCGCTCAAAAGAGTCGATCCATAAAGGAAAATCCCCCAAAGGTGTTTCCGGATTGATCGCCAATCCGGCCTTCAAACCCAGACTATGAATTTGCCTGCACATTGCCCTCGGTTCTGAATTGATTTCAAGATGTACAAAAATTCCCTGAACACCGCTTTTCTGAAAGGGTTCCAGATACGGTCCGGGATCATCCATCATAAGATGCGCCCAAAAAGGAAGGTCTGTACATTTTCGAATATGCCGTACAACAACCGGTCCGAATGTCAGATTCGGCACAAAATGGGCATCCATGACATCCAGATGTATTCCATCGACACCGGCCTTTTCAACCCTGCGGATTTCAGTACACAGGCATGAGAAATCCGCGGCCAGTATCGATGGATAAATTTGAATTATTGCCATAGCATGGACTCCAGCCGGCTTACGACCAGATCGATGGCACTTCCCTGATTGACCTCCGAACCCGATTTTAACGACTGTTCGATGACGGTATCAGGAACATATTCGCGCTTCACGACGAAAGATATCGATCCGATTTCCAATCCGGATTTCAGGATAATCTTTCGAGCATCTTCAAAACTTTTTCCGACTACGTCCGGAACCAGAAATCGATGCGGTTCACGGCCCAGGCTGACCGTTATGTCGATCGATGTATTTTCCGTCACTTCGAGAGATGCATGAATCGATTGATCGGAAACCACACCCCTGAGATGATAATCATGGTATTCGTAATACACATCCCCCAGCAACAAGCCGGATTGTTTGAGTGTAAATTCAGCATCTCTCTCCGACTTTCCGATCACATGGGGAATCTGAACCAGTTTTTCACCGGCACTGAGTGTGACATACACTCTTCTTCCATTCTTGACCCTGGAGTAAGCTGCCGGATTCTGCTGAACCACAGTGCTTTCCGGATAAGTGGCATCATAAACCGATTTTTCCACCACAATATCGAATCCATTATCAATCAGGAGACTTCTGGCTTCAGCCATCGACATCTCCGTGACATCAGGCAGTTCTCTCTCCCTTCCATGCTGTGTATAAAGCGGCATTATAAGCCAGTCCGCCAGAACCATCAAACCCATGAGTATGGCAATTGTGGCGAAAAGCCCCTTAAACATGTTCTGATGTGTGACAATCCACTCTTTCAAGTAATGCATGAAATCCTCATGAAATTTTTCTCATTCGCACGGCGAACGATCCGTCACAATCATGCAAATCCGGCCAGGTTTCGATTCTTCCACTGTTCACCAGTGATGGATCCACAAACCGTGCGGCGTCTTCCTGAATGTAGCTTGGATGGCTTTTTAGGAAATCATCGATCACATTTCCGTTTTCTTCAGGCAACACAGAACAGGTACTGTATATCAATATACCGCCTTTTCTCAATGCCTGATCCGCGGCATTCAACAGCTCATGCTGGATTGCCGCAAGTTCCAATAGATGTTCGGGTCTCTTCCTCCACCGAAGTTCTCCTCTCCTCCTCAGAACACCACTCCCCGAACAGGGCGCGTCAATAAGAACCTTGTCAACCGATTTAAAAGGCGCTTGACGCCCATCGGCCAATATAGGAACTAAATTTGTCAATCTCAATCGATTTTGATTCTCAACAATTTTTTCAAATCGGCTTCGTGATCTATCCGACGCGGCGATCAACGCATCCGGACACAACTCAGCCATATGCGCGGCCTTTCCTCCTGGAGCGGCCGTCATATCCCACACGCTATCCCCTGGACGAACATCCATCAGGTGAGCCACCAAACCCGCGCTCACATCCTGAAATGAAAAAATCCCCTGTTTAAACTCGTCCGTATGGAACCACGGACCGCTGTCAGCCCTGATGAATTCCTGCAAATACCCTGAAACAGTACCCTCAATACCCATCCGCACTATCAGATCCACGGCGGAATCTTTCCAGATTCTCGAATTGATCCTGATGAACAGCGGCGGTCTCTGATTATTTGCCCGGCATATGGATTCGGCTCTTTGTATTCCGTATTGATCCGACCATCGTCGTACCAGCCATTCCGGATGAGACTCTTTCAGGGCAAGCCTTTGAACAGGGCACTTGATGGTTTGCAATTCCGGCAGTCCGCGCCTAACAGCGGCCCGCATCATGGCATTGACTCTTCCTCCCCAGCGACTTCCATGATGACGGGTTACCCATTTCACTGTTTCGTTGACCGCGGCATAAGCAGGTATGCGATCGAGATAAAATATCTGGTAAAGACCCGCTTCCAGGGCGATTCGAACTCCCTGGGGAATATTCCCCCATCGACCATGATACAGGGTTCGAATCGCGTGCTGCAAACGCGCCCTCCATCTCAGAACGCCATAAACCAGTTCCGTAGTCAGCGCTCTGTCCTGGGGAGGCCAGGGTTCTTTTCTAAAACAATTGTCCAGCAAAACATCCGCCCATGCGTCACTTTCATCCACACGGATCAAAATAGAGACGGCTTTCTCCCTGGCATCAAAGCGGCTTTGGGTTTTCAATGGAGAATTCATTCCAGTTTCAGGCCGGGTTCCATCGAACATCCGCATAAAAACGCCATCGCGGAAAGCCGGCGCTTGCCTTCCAGCTGACATTCACCGACTCGTAAAATCCCCCGGCCGGTTACGATGTCAATACCCTCCTTTCCTGTCCAGTAAACCGTTCCCGGTCTTGATTCAGCGTCCGTATCCGTCAGTACCCGTGCTTTGTATAATTTAAGAGTCCGGTCACCCCATCGGCAAAATGCACCCGGATTCGGAGAGAGCCCCCGTATCAGATTGGTGATATTCCGCGCGCTCTGCGTCCAGTCTATACGGCAATGCGCAGGTCTTATCTTGGGTGCAGATGAGATCTCTCCTTTCTGGGGTTTGCTTTGAGCCGTTCCCTCAGCGATCGAATCGATTGTATTGACAAGGAGATCGGCACCTATAATGGATAATCGATCATGCAATTCACCGGCGGTTTCCATCGGCAGAATGGATACCTTTTTTTGCATAATCCAGTTTCCGGTATCCACTTTGCGGTCAATAAAAAATGTGGTTAATCCGGTATTCTTCTCTCCACGAATCAGGGCCCATTGAACCGGTGCGGCTCCCCGGTATTTGGGCAGGAGTGAAGCATGAAGGTTGACCGTTCCTTTTTCCGGAATCTCAAAAACATCCGGAGGCAGAATACGGTACCCGACGACCACGAAGAGATCCGCCTTCCAAGATCTCAGGCTTCGAATGAATTCAGAATCACTGACATCGTCCGGCTGCAGAAGAGGCAAATCATTCCGTTGCGCTTCTTCTTTGACAGGCGAGGGTGAAAGCCGGAGCCCCCTGCCTCTGGGCCGGTCCGGCTGTGTCACCACGCCTGCAATTTTATGGCTGCTCTCCATCAGCCGTCTTAATGAAGGAACGGCAAAACCGGGAGTCCCCATAAAGACAATTCGCATGAACACACCTGAGAATTTATGATTTTTGAATGACCTGTCCGATAGATCCCCGCGACAGTTCAACCTTGACATTCTCGGCGATTTTGACGATCACAATGTTCTCATTTTCCTTGATACCCGCGATGGTACCGAAGATGCCTCCTGCGGTAACAACCCGATCACCCTTTTTTAAAGCCGCGAGCATCGCCTTGTGTTCTTTCTGTTTCTTCGCCTGGGGGCGAATCATCAGTAAATACATAATCAATATGATGGCGATCAGGGGAAGAAAACCTAAAATCGGATTTCCAGCGGTTCCTCCTCCAGCAGGGGCACCCCCCATAAGCATGACGATATGATTCACGAGAACCTCCTTCCTATTCATTGGCTGATTTGTTGTTCGTTTGATAATCCGTAAAAAATTGCCGCATGAATGCATCGTATTTTTTACGCTGAATGGCCTGTCGGGCACGACCGACCAAATCCATATAAAAATAAAGATTATGCAATGTCGCCAACCGCATTGCCAGAATCTCTCCTGCCTGAAACAAATGACGCAAATAGGAGCGTGAGTAGTGCCGGCAGGCCGGGCAGGAACAGTTCCTGTCGATCGGATCGAAATCACTTTCATATCTCCGATTCTTTAAAACCATTTTTCCTTCTGACGTATAGACCGTCCCGTTTCTTCCGTTTCTGGTGGGAATAACGCAATCGAACATATCGACACCCAGGCTGATGGCGGTTACCAGATCTTCCGGTCTTCCTACTCCCATCAGATAGCGGGGAAGCTCTTCAGGCAATTGTCTGGTGCACAACTCGGTAATCTCCGCCATGATATCAGCCGGTTCTCCCACAGCCAGCCCTCCTATGGCATAACCGTCAAATTTCTTTTCCACAAGAGTCTGGAGATTTTCTGTTCTCAGATCATGGTAGATACTTCCCTGCACAATGGCATATAGCGCCTGTTCCTTTGAATGGACCGGCCGATTTCCACGGAAATGTTCCAGAGAACGCAGAGCCCATTTCACGGATCTTTCATGTGCTGTCCGGGCATTTTGATAATCACAGGGATACGGTGCGCACTCATCCAAAACCATACAGATGTCTGATCCCAGATTTCTCTGAATATCCACCACTTTTTCCGGTGTGAAAAAGTGATAAGATCCATCGAGATGAGACTGAAACCGGACTCCTTCGTCCGTTACTTTGCTCAAACCTTGAAGACTGAAAACCTGATAGCCTCCGCTGTCAGTAAGAATTGATAAAGGCCAGGAAGCAAACCGGTGAAGACCGCCTGCTTCCGCTACCAGTTGATCTCCTGGCCTTAAATACAGATGATAGGCATTACTCAGAATGATACGGGCTCCAAGGTCCACAAGTTCCTGAGAAGTCAGGGTTTTGACCGTACCCTGAGTCCCGACCGGCATGAAGACCGGTGTGGGAACCGTTCCATGAGGGCCGGAAAGCCGTCCGCATCGGCCCATGGTTTTGGCATCCCGGGTTTCGAGTGTGAAAACCATCCTTCAATGTTCCTTGCCGGGCCACAATTTTCGAATATCACGTAAAGTTTCAACCGGCATAAGCCGAACCCCCTGATAGGACCGGGTTTTCCTGTTGAAAGCCGGTACGATCAAGGCATTAAATCCCAGTCTTCTTGCTTCCTGGACTCGAAGATCCAGATGAGGGACCGCCCTGACTTCACCCGACAGACCCACTTCTCCCAAAACCGCTGTCTTCCCGCTTACCGCTTTATCCCGAATACTGGAAATCAGTGCCACGGCCACGGCCAAATCCACACCCGGTTCGGTTAATCGCAATCCTCCCGCCGCGTTGACGAATACGTCCATTGTTGAAAAGCGCTGTCCCATCCGCTTTTCCAGAACCGCAAGAAGCATGGCCAATCGCCTCTGATCAAAGCCGGTGGCTGTTCGCTGTGGAATGCCGTAACTCGTCGGCGTCACCAAAGCCTGAATCTCGACCAAGAGAGGACGGGACCCCTCCATGCTGACCGTTACAACGGATCCGGAAGCATCCTCTCTCCTCTGAGCGATAAGATACTCGGAGGGATTTTGCACCTGAATCATGCCTTTTTCCGCCATCTCGAAAATGCCGACTTCATTTGTCGGACCGAATCGATTCTTGACGGATCGGAACAAACGGAAAAGATGCTGCTGATCCCCTTCCAGAAAGAACATGCCGTCAACCAGATGTTCCAGAACGCGGGGTCCCGCAATGTGTCCATCCTTTGTTACATGACCCACCATCAACACCGGAATGGACATTTTTTTCGCCATCTGGGTCAACGCACCGGCACAATAGCGAACCTGTCCGACATTTCCGGGCATGCTTTCCAAAAGAGAGGATTGGAGTGTTTGAACAGAATCGACAACTGCAGCGGAAGGCTGTATTTTCTCTATTGTGCCCAGGACGGTCTCCAGAGACGTCTCCGTAAGTACATGTATTGCAGATGAATCAATACCCAGCCGTTGTGCGCGCAGTTTGATCTGATGCAGCGATTCTTCCCCGGAAATGTACAAAACGGATTTTCCGTGATCAGCCAGCCGGTGGCAAACCTGGATTAATAAAGTGGACTTTCCCATTCCGGGAGCCCCCGCAACCAGCAAAACCGAACCGGGAACAATTCCTCCTCCTAATATCCGGTCAAATTCACCAATACCGGTGATCATTCGCGTCTGTTCGAATGCGTCGATTCGATCCAAAGGAACCGGATCGACGGAAGGAGACCGGGTTGTGGTTCGGACAGGCTGACTGATCTCTTCTACAAACTGATTCCACGCTTCACACTCGGGACACCGGCCCATCCACCGTGGAGATTCATGCCCGCAAGCCTGACAAACATATTTTGATTTAGACTTTTTCATTTTAATTCTTTTCTTTTACCAGCGGATTTTTTTTGAATCGGCTGTTTCGAGAGAAATTCCCGAACATGAGGATGTGTACTGTGAAACAGTTCTTCCGGTGTTCCCTTGGCAATAAATGTCCCTTCGTACATCATCGCGATACGATCCGCTATCCTGAACGCATGATACAAATCATGCGTTACCACCAGACTCGTGATACTGACTTCATGGCTGGTTCTGTTGATGAGGTTCGTAATGACATCGGCCATAAGAGGATCCAGACCGGTTGTCGGCTCATCATACAACAGAATTCTGGGTCTCATAATCATTGCCCTGGCCAAGCCCACGCGCTTTTTCATTCCCCCCGAGATCTCCGAAGGCCGTTTTGATCCGACACCCGGGAGGCCTACTCTTTCCAGCATTGCATGGACCCTTTTATCGATCTCTTCTCCGGGAAGGCTGGTATGTTCTTTCAGTGCTAAAGCGATATTCTCGGAACAGCTCATGGAATCAAACAAGGCGGCTCCCTGAAACAGCATTCCAAAATATTTTCTGAACGCAAACAGGCTCTTCTCATTCATTTTGGTCAAATCGTGTCCATCGATAATGACTCGTCCGGAATCGGGGCGAATCAACCCGATCACGGTCTTGAGAAGCACGGTTTTTCCGCAACCGCTGGCGCCAATTATAACAAGCGTTTCACCGGCGCGTACATGAAGGCTCACATCTTTCAGCACTTCATGCCCGTTAAAGGATTTACACAGTTTTTCCAGTCGTATCATATCAGACATTGTTTTAAAAGAGAATCATGGCCAGTACATAATCCGAAATCAGAATGAATGCCGAAGAGTATACAAAAGCTTGAATAGTCGCTTTTCCCACACCTTCGGCACCTCCCCGTGTCCTGAATCCGATTGAACAACCGATCAAAGACGTTCCCGCGCCGAATACCAGCGCCTTGATCAGGCCTGCGACAGCGTTATAGACACTGAAATAATTCCTGACCGACCTGAAAAATATATTGGCATCAATATTCAGTAGCAAATTGGCCACAAAGAAAGCACCCAGATGGGCGACCAGATACGAATAAATAACCAATATCGGCATCATAACCCATCCGGCTGTAAAACGGGGAAAAGCCAGATAGCGTACCGGAGAGATCGCGAGAGTTTCCAGAGCGTCGATCTGTTCGGTCACCATCATGGTGCCCAACTCAGCCGCAATCGAAGCACTCACCCTTCCGGCAATCACGATTGCCGTTAAAACCGGTGCGAGTTCGATAAAAATCGCCGCGCTGACCGATGCTCCTAGAAAATCGAATGATATCAGACCCTGAAGCTGGTAAGCCGCTTGCCAGGAAGATACGGCACCCGTGAATATGCTGACGACCGAAACCAAAGGCAATGAATTGACACCCATTTTCAGCATCTGTTCGACAATTAAACCACGATCCTTGATCAGTCGGGGTGTATAGAGTATAATGCGATATAAAAGAATCGCCAGACGTCCTATTTCCATCAGGAAATGCAGCGTCCTGCGGCCAACTGCACTTATTATAATTGCCCTTTTCAAAGATACAGCCTCTTCTTCTGAATGTATTCACGAACAGCATCCGGCACCTGATAACGGATCGACTTGCCGCATTTCACTCTTTTTCTGATTTCAGAGGATGACAGCCCGATCGAAGGGCTTTCCACCCATTGCACCTTTGAAGTATATTTTTCTGGAATACCCTGCATGGCAATGCCGGGTCTTTGAACCACGACAACTTGAATTTTTGAAAGCAGCTTTTCCGGTGTTTTCCAGGAAGTCATTTCAGCCAGACTGTCCATCCCGACAATCCATACCGGATCCACTCCCGCAAGTTTCGTATCATCAAGAATTGTCTCGACCGTATCAATGCTATAAGCGGTCTGCTCAGATATCTCAATATCCAGAACAATAAAATATGGGTTGGTTTTAATGGCGAGACGAACCATATTCATACGAACGTGCGTCGGTGAGAGCTCTTTTGACGTTTTATGCGGCGGATTGGCCGTTGGAATAAAATAGACCCGATCGAGCCGGCATTCACTGAGTACCGTTTCGGCCGCAATCAGATGACCGAAATGAATCGGATCGAATGTCCCTCCGAAAAAACCATGGCGCATGAATTATTCAAAACTCCCTGTCTGAAATCCATCGTCCGTTTTGATTTTTAGATTTTTAAGCCTGTCTCTGACGCGACTGAAATATTCGCTGTCTTTATAAGTACCTAGAAACTGATTAAACGCCATCTCAGCCTCTTCCCATTTTCGCATTGAATAGTAGCATTCGCCCTTCCAGAAAAGGGCGTCATCCGCCCAGGATGTATCGTAAAAATGTTCAAGTACGCTGTCGAAGGAGATGATGGCTGACTCAAAATACCCCATCTTTCGATACAGTTCACCCTGTTTAAACTCTTTCTTACCCAGTTTGTCACGCAATTCCTGCATTTTCTCCTGGACCAATGGTCTTGAATCCGATTGGGGATACTCCTCTAGAAAATGCTGAAAATTGGACAATGCTTCATAAGTATACTGCTGATCCAGGGCATAACCGGGCGACAATTGATAATAGCACATTCCGATCTTAAACATCGCCTCCTCAACATATTCACTTTGAGGCATGCTCTGTATCAGCTTTGAATATTCTTCAATCGCCAGAATGTACTCTTTGGATAAATAGTTGGATTCCGCCAAATAGAATTGACTCGCTTCAGCCATTCTGTCTCCGGCATGACGTACAGCGATCAATCCAAAGTATTGTTTGGCCTTCTCGTAGTTCTTCCTGTTAAATGCGTTCATGGCGATTTTATATTGCTCATCCAGCGAGGCATCATAAAAATCCACCGCAGACTTTGTGCAAGAAATCAACAGGACTGTTATCAGCAAGCAATAAATTATCGAAAATCTCTTGTTCATGGAATCTCCCCGTGTCTCATCATTTGATTTCTGATTAATATGCCAATATAACCATTTTTTCCTGAGTTTGATTTTAATTGTAAAATTTTACCCGGATTGCCATCTGACGATCAGACCGAGAGAAAACCAGTGTTTGGTTTCAGCGGTCTTTTCCAGGATATAGGCGGTTTCCAGGGAAAACGGCCGTATTTTATAACCCGTCTCACCTGCCTTCCAGTTCCAAAATCCCATTCCAACAGACAGTGTTGAATATCCTCCCTGGTTTTCACGTGAATAGCCCGACCTGAAAGCAATGTGTTTCCACGGAAAGAATTCCAATCCAAGATGCGGTTCCAGAAACGGCCCCTTACCCTCATCACTGACATTCCGAATATCAAATGCCACTGTCATACGCCCACTGATAGAATAGGAAATACCCACATTCAATGTCTCATCAAAGAGTCTCTCGAGTGGATCACGGTCGTTTTTCCAGGGTTTTGGAAAATCGACAAAAAACAGGCCTACATGGATATTGTGTCGGGTCGCCAAATAAAGCCCGTATCGATAACCCAGATGATAATCGGGATTCCCGTCTATTTCACGCATATACCAGTCACCGGTGATTCCAAGTGAGACATTGGGGGCCAGATGAATCGCGAATCCCATACTGGCATTGCGCATTGTTGATAGCCCGGAACTGTCAAATAGCTTCTTTCTTGATAATCTAGATTCATCGCCTGTACTCTCTTCACCCCACAACAGACCCATATGCAATCTACCAATCTTGAATGCCGCGCCTCGTATCATCCAGGCCGTCATTCCATCGAGTCCGGTTATTCGGCTCCAATTCTGTATTGCCAATACCGGCGTCAATCCATTGATATAGACAATCCCTTGAATTCCACTCGATTCCCCCAGGTAAAAACACGCCGGATTAAAATCCAATGCAGCGAGTTCATCCTGAATGGATGTAAACGCCCCGCCCATTGCCAGAGACCGGGTTTTAACCGTGGCAATTGTCATCCGGTTTTGGGCAGAAATGGATAGTGACATACATGCCATACATAAAAGAAAAACCGATTTGAATACATGCCTGCGTAACATCATCGCTTTTCATTTCCGTTATCAGCTTTCATCGACCTTGTTTTTCTTTTTTTTAAACCAAAAGACTGAATGCAAAGCATCGTAATAATCAATCCATTTATGCTTAAAAAGAATCTCTCGATCCAGATACCGTAACGAGTATAGAATGATCTCTCATTGTTGACCGGAACGAAACCGGTTAAAACAATCTCTTCATTAAGTTTCGACCGCATGGTGACCCTGCCCCATGGATCTATAATGGACGATATTCCTGTATTGGCACAGCGGGCGATACTTCTTCGATTTTCAATAGCCCTGAGCACCGCAATCTCATGATGCTGATAGGGTCCCGATGTATTGCCAAACCATCCGTCATTGGTAATAATCAGGAGAAACTCCGCACCCCGTTCAATAGACTGTCGAATCAGGCCGGGGAAAATGGACTCGAAACAGATCGCAATTGAAAAAGCGACCTCCCTTTTGAGGGTGGCAGAATGTGCATGGAATACACAAATGGAATCACCGGATGTAAAATCTCCTATATCTGGATGAATCCGATCCAGGATATTGTACAAAAAAGGCAATTGTTCGACAAAAGGAACTTTCTCTGAGAAAGGGACGAGCCTGATTTTATTGTATCTTTCGATTTTCATGCTGTTCGGACGAATGAGCAACGCCCCATTATAGGTATGAAAATTGCCTTCCTCATCCCAGTCATAATCCGGGGCTCCTGTAATGAGGGGAATATTGATGCTGTCTATCTGGGTCTTGATCCGTCGCAGATATGAGTATTTATGCCTTATATAGGCGGGTGTCGCTGTTTCTGGCCATACGATGAAATCGGGATTTTGCGTTGCACCCTGATTCGTCAGTCTGTGATATACCGAAAAACTTGTGTCAATAAATTCAGGAGTCCATTTCTTATATGGATCAATATTACCCTGAACCAGAGAAATTCTCAATTGTTCTTCTTCAAACCGGTCATTCATGGTCAACAATCCATGAAGCAGAGGAAGAATGCACAGTACAATAAATATGGATATATTTCTTCTACCGGCCTTTCCATGATTTCTCACGGCAGAGTAGATCAGAACATTGAGAATCATGATCCAGAAAGTGACACCATAAGCGCCTGTCCATGAAGCGAATTGAATCATAGCCGGAATACGGGAAAAAGAATAGGCCAGTTTGTTCCAGGGGAAAGCCATGGCCCCCATGGAGTTTATGATCTCGATTCCCGTCCATAAAAACGGTACGGCAAGAAAGGCGATGTTTCCCCACCGCTTGCGCACCAGGGTAAAAATGCCGCTGAAAAGTGCGGTGAATACCGGCAGCCAGAGCAATGCACCCAAAAGACCCGGCAATGTCGCCCATCCGATCCAATAGAGAGTTCCACCATTCCAGATCAATCCCAATACATAACCGGCTTTCAGGGAATCATAAAGATTACGCGATTGGATATAAATAAGAAATGGCACCCAAACAAAAGGAGCCAGAAACCAAAACGATAATGGAGGTTGAATCAGAGCAAGGCCCAATCCGCTGATCAATAGTGTTATCCAATCCCGCTTCAAGTTTGCTCCATCTCCTGATTGGTGCGACCGGAATGACAATCCAGATAACTTTGCAACAAGTATACCGCTGCCAATTGATCTATCCTTTCCTTGTAATGACCTGTCTTTACACGAAGTTCTCTCAACGAACGTTTTGCCTGTATCGATGTCAGTCGTTCATCCCAAAGTATGACCGGACGGTTCAGTGCTGCCTGCAGTTTTTGAGCGAATCGCTCGACTTCACGGCTCATGCGGCTTTGATTCCCTTTCAGTGCCAGTGGAAGTCCCAGCACAACCTCAGTGATTTGATAGGAATCCACCAAATCGGCCAGAGATTTCAGAAGTTCCGGCAAAGTTTTCCATGTCAGGGTTTCGAGCGGCTGAGCGGTTAAGCCCAGGGCGTCACTGACTGCAAGACCGATACGGCGTCGCCCGTAATCCAATGCCAGAAATCGGCCCACTTTTCGATTATTCGGCAAGGGGTTTCTTTAACACTTCTTTCAGCAGCTTGCCTGCTTTGAAATGGGTCTTTCTCCGTGCCGGAACATAAATAATTTCACCGGTTTTTGGATTTCTTGCTTTGGGTTTTGGTTTGGTTTTTTTCACTTCAAAGACACCAAAATCCCGGATTTCGATTCGCACTTCCGGATTTGCCTCTGACATGAATTCCCTAAGAGCAGTAAACACTCCATCCACAATCTTCTCCGTGATGTAGATCCGTTCATTCACTAATTTTGCCGTTCGCTTCGCGACGTCTTTTTTCGTGATCGTCTCCATCTTGCTCATTGATTTCTCCTCCCAAATTATTCAGTAGGATGAATTAATTCTGAAAATCTGAATTGGTAAAGTCATTGACTCTTTCGACGGAAAGAATGCCTTTCAGACGATAGATTTTTCTGATAATCCGAGTCAGGTGAGTCAAGTCCTTGACTTCGATGATCATATAAGCGGTGATAACCGCGTTCTCGGTTTTAAGGTTGACTTTTAAAATATTGGCTTCTGTATTGGAAAGCGTTTCTCCTACGTCCTTTAAAAAGTCGCCCCGACTGACCGCCATGATTTGCAATTGAACCATAAAAGCCTCTTCGCCGTCCACAGCCCACTCTACATCTACATTGCGCTCTGGTACTTCCATCAACTTCTTCACATTGGTACAGTCGCGCCTATGAACCACGATACCTTTTCCCTGTGTAAGGTATCCGACAATGGAATCACCTGGTACAGGATGGCAGCAGCGGGCGAAACGGATAAGCAGATTATCCATCCCCTGAACTCTGATTCCATGAGCGGCACCTCTTGCCTTGAAAACGAATCGTTCGAAAATATTCTGTCGGCCTTTTTCGATCGGTTGGCTGAAAACATCGGGTGCGAGTGATTTCAGTACCTTATGAAGTGATAAATCTCCGGCTCCGAGCTCTGCCAGAAGTCTTTCCATTTTTATGCCGGTTGCTTTGGCATAATCGGCAATTTCCTTCTTGGTAATCTTCAGATTATACCTTTTCAATCCCTTGTTTAGCATCTCTTCTCCAAGCTTGACCGCTTCCTGAAACTGGGCTTCTTTCAGCCATCGCCTGATCTTGCTTTTGGCCTTGGAGGTTTTGACAAATGTAATCCAATCCCTGTTGGGTTTCTGATTGGCTGAGGTGATAATTTCCACCGAGTCCCCACTTTTCAGCTCGGTATTCAAAGGAACGATCGATCCGTTGACTTTGGCCCCGATACACTGGAAACCAATATCCGTATGTACCGCGAAAGCAAAATCAACCGGAGTGGATCCGATCGGCATCTTGAGCAGATCTCCTTTGGGGGTGAACACAAAAACCTCAGAGATAAAGAGATCCGTTTTTAAAATATCCAAATACTCTTCCGGGTCCAGCATGTCTTTCTGCCAATCCACCATTTCGCGAAGCCAGCCGCTGTACCGGTCCAGTTCATCATCGGAATGTCTTCCTTCTTTGTACTTCCAATGCGCCGCAATACCAATTTCAGCCACATGATGCATCTCTTCGGTACGAACCTGTATCTCGACCATTTTCCCTTCGGGGCCGACAACCGTTGTATGCAAAGATTGATACATGTTCAGTTTTGGTGTCGCTATATAATCCTTGAATCGGTCATGGACCGGCGTAAAAAGGGTATGCACCACACCCAGCACAAAATAACATTCATCGATTCGATTGACTATAATCCGGATGGCCAGAAGATCGTATATCTCTTCAAAAGGAACATTGCGCTTTTTCATCTTCTGATAGATTGAGTAAAAGTTTTTTGCGCGTCCAGCAACCTGGGCCTGAATTCCATGTTTTTGAAGTTCTCTGTCAATGGGTTCCGTAACTTTCCGAATATATTCTTCCCGTTTCTCCCGGCGATCAAACACTTTTTTTACCAAATCAAGATAAATTTCAGGTTCAAGAACGCTCAGGGCGGCGTCTTCCAGCTCCCATTTCACTCGCGCGATGCCGAATCGATGCGCTAAAGTGGCGTATACTTCCCGAGTCTCAAGCGCAATGCGGTGAGCTTTCTTTTCCGGAACAAATTTAATCGTACGCATGTTGTGCAGCCGATCAGCGAATTTAATCATAATGACCCTTAAATCTCTGGCCATCGAGAAGATCATCTTGCGAAAATTTTCCGCTTGTTTCTCTGCCTGGCTTTCAAATCGCAGTTCGCTGATCTTGGTAACTCCATCAACCAAAAGCGCAATCTCTTCACCAAACTGTTCTCTTACTTCATCAATGGTAATTCCTGTATCTTCAACGACATCGTGGAGAAGTCCTGCTGAAATGGTTATGGGATCCAGCCGCAAATCAACCAGTATTTTTGCGGTTTCCAGACAATGCTCGATATAGGGTACTCCGGATAAGCGAAGTTTGTCCTTGTGTGCCTCATAAGCGAATTGATAGGCCTTCTTCAAAGTCGGAATGTCGACATTTTGCGTGTAAGATGTAATGACACGAATCATCTTGTCGAATTGATACCGGTAACGCCGTCTCGAAGAAGAGTCGAAGCCTCTTGCCTGGTCACGGACATCTTTATTTTTTTTATTCGTTGTCTTTGTGTCAGTCATAATATTGCTGCAGAATTGTCAATATACAGTCCATTAATATGGAGGTTCTGTCACATCCTCTTCAAAAGCCGGATTCTCAAAACGGGCGTAATGTTTGATGAAATTCAGATGAACGGTTCCCACCGGTCCGTTCCGCTGTTTTCCGATAATGACTTCCGATCGGCCCTCCAGAGAGTTGCCTTTTTCATCGATTCTTTTTCCGTAGACTTCCTGCCTGTATATGAACAGGACCACATCGGCATCCTGCTCAATGGCGCCTGATTCCCGTAGATCGGATAAAAGGGGACGCCTCTCACCCCCTCTCGCTTCCACAGCCCGTGAAAGCTGTGAAAGAGCGACAACGGGAATATCCAGTTCCTTGGCCAGCGCTTTTAAAGAGCGGGATATGACAGAGATTTCCTGCTGACGGCTTTCCGCATTTCGCGGTCCTTGCATCAGCTGGAGGTAATCGATTATAAGAATACCGATCTGTTTTTCTTTCTTCAAACGGCGTGCCTTGGCTCGAACCTCGAGAATGCCCACACCGGGTGAATCATCAATATAAATCGGCGCATTAACAAGATTTCCCACACAGATACTGAGCTTTGACCATTCGTTCTCCGCCAAACGGCCGGTACGGACACCATGAGCATCAACACGGGCTTCCGCGCAAAGTAACCGAAGAGCCAACTGCCTCTCGGACATTTCAAGACTGAAAAATCCGACCGGGACTTTGGATTCCACGGCGATATTTCGTGCTATATTCAGACTGAATGCAGTTTTACCCATCGACGGTCTGCCGGCGATAATAACCAGATCGGATTGTTGAAATCCCGATGTCAGTTCGTCCAGTTTGGTGAAACCCGTTGCGACTCCGGTAACAGTTCCTTTTCGTTGATGAAAACGGTCTATGGTTTCAAAGGCTTCATGCATGATTGGAGAAATGTGTGTAAAGCTTCTTCGAAGCCTATTTTCTGACAAATTGAATATTCTCTGCTCGGAACGGTCCAGAATGTCATAAACGCTTTCTCCCGAATCATAGCAATCTTTTGCGATATTGGCCGATTCTTCGATGAGTTTTCTCGTCAAATATTTTTCGAGAACGATTCGGGAATGGTATTCTACATTGGCCGCAGAAGGGATGCTTTCTGCCAGTTCGGTTAAATAAAATGAACCGCCGATATCATCCAATATTTTTTGATTCTTCATAAATTCAGACAGTGTGACCAAATCAACAGGCGTGTTCTTTTCATATAAAGCCAGTGCGGATTCGAAGATACGACGATGCGCCGTTTGATAAAAACATTCCGGATGCAAATATTCAATGACCTTTCCGATACTGTCGTTATCGATCATCATCGATCCCAGAACCGCTTTCTCTGCCTCTATGGCCTGAGGAGGAAGCCGGTCAAAGGCCGAGGCGGAAGAAGAAACCGGATTTATTTTTCGTGCGGTGACCATGGCGGCTTGTCTCCCACGATTTGATCATAAAGTATGCGCAATGCCTGTACATCCTCCCAGACAGGACGTTTCCATTGTGGATTCCTCAACAATGCGGCCGGATGGTACGTGACTCTGCAAGGTATCCCGCCTCTGTCATGGAATTTCCCTCTCAGGCGATTCAGCGGATCTGCGGTCATCAATAAGGTCTGACCCGCGTATCTCCCCAGTGTGAGAATAACTTTCGGCCCTATGCGAAGTATTTGATCCTCAAGAATCGGCAAACAGCTTTTAATCTCATCCGGCAGTGGATCCCGATTCTCCGGAGGCCGGCATTTCAGAATATTTGTGATATATACTTCCTTTCTCTCAAAACCGATGGCTTTGAGTATATTATTCAACAGTCGGCCGGCCTGACCGACAAAAGGCTTTCCCTGTAAATCCTCTTCTCTTCCGGGCGCTTCTCCAACAAGCATCAATGACGCATTGCGATTGCCCTCTCCCCAGACAATATGCTTTCGTGTCTGGGCTAACCGGCATCGCCGGCAGATCAAACTCTCTTCCCAAAAGCAAACATCTTGTTGAGATGAAAAAGATCCTTTCAGTGAGCGATTCGCGTTTTGGAAAAAAAACTCACTGCCTCCGAGTTCAGCCTGTTGCGTGATATACCGTCGAGACAATTCAATCACATCATGTCGATCATCATCCATGAATCGTGCCTTCCCTGAGTCTTGATTCTATTTTGTTCAGGATAAATTCTGCAACTTCAAATTTTGACATAACCGGCAGGGATTCTCTATTCCCCTGTGAATCAAAAAATACGATCCGGTTGGTATCTGTTGCAAATCCGGAACTTGGTTCCATGGGATTGTTGAGGCAGATAAAATCCAATCCCTTGTCTTTCAATTTTTCTTGCGCCCTGTTTTCTCCATCCTCTGTTTCCAGCGCAAACCCTACGACTATGCCCTTTGATCGCTGCTTCTTGACAGTCGATAATATGTCATCGGTTTTTTCCAGCTCCAGGAGCATAGGTTTTTGGTCCTTCTTGATCTTTTGCTTCGATATATGCCTCGGCCGGTAATCCGCTACCGCGGCCGCCATGACAAGAATGTTATGCGAAGGCCAATTTTCCAAAACCGCTTTCTTCATTTCGTCTGCACTTTCAACAGAAATCAGCTTCATCGAACCGGTTTGAGGAATATCGATTCCCAGCGGGCCCGCAATCAGAGTCACTTCCGCTCCCCGCCATTCGGCCGCTATGGCGCACGCCGCTCCCATTTTTCCCGTAGAACGGTTGGACAGATAACGGACCGGATCAAGAGCTTCCCGTGTCGGCCCTGCTGTGACCAAAATCCGTTGTCCTCTCAGGCTACTGCTGGAGACAAGCCCGCACGTGAGCCGGTAGAAGATGCTCTCAGGAGACGCCAACCGGCCAGGTCCAACAGCTCCACTCGCAAGTTCTCCCTGCTCAAAATCGATAAATTGAACTCCTCGATTCTTTAGAATATCGACGTTAGCCAGATAAGCCGGATTGACCGCCATTTGATAATCCATGGCCGGAGCTATCCAAATTGGGGAACGTGCCGCAAGCAGCAGTGTGCTTAAAAAATCATCCGCAATACCCCGGGCCGCTTTCGCGATAATGTTCGCCGTAGCCGGACATATGAGTAGGCCGTCCGCCCACTCGGCCAGATGTACATGACGTGTTTTAACGGTTTTGTGAGCCGGAAAAAGTTCGGTGATCACTTCCCTGCCGGAAAGTGTCTCTAAAGTCAATGGTCCGACAAAGTGTCTTGCCGATTCAGTCATAACCACCTGAACTTCGGCACCAGCCTTGACAAAGTGCCTCAGCACCTCGCAGGCTTTGTATGCTGCGATACTGCCTGTCACTCCCAAAACCAGGTGACGGGATTTCAAAGAGGGGATCATTCCCTTTTCAAACATTTTTTCCTGCATCAGGACGGCCTTTCGCCTTCCGTTGAATCCGAATTTTCCTGAGAATCGGTGTCTTTATATCGAAACTCAAGATCTCCTTTGGCCATCTCGATGATTGCTACCTGAGAAGGTTTGGGATACTTTTTATATTCTCTCATCAAGGCTTCACGGTCTATTTCAACTTCATCAAAATCTTCGCTTTCCCGGTTATCGACGGGAGCCGAGACTCCGATTTCATTCTCGATCTCCTGTTTCTGCTCGTTGGTAATCTGTCTGGCTCTTTTAAATATGGCCACAACGGACTCATAGATATTATTCGAATGCTGTAAAATTCGATCCAGTAGAATTTCACTCATAAACAGTACCTCCTGAAACTATGGATTGGATACAATTGTCTCAATAACTTCCTGAATGGTCCGGTCAAGATCATCATTAATGATTTTCTTGTCATAATCAACAGCCAAATCGATCTCATGACGCGCATTGCGCAATCTCGTTTTCAGTGACTCCTGGTTTTCTGTTCCTCTGTTCTTCAGCCTCTCTCTGAGCACATCGAGACCGGGAGGCACGAGAAAGATCAGCAAAGCGCCTGGATGGGATCTTTTTATTTGAATGCCTCCCTGAACATCAATATCGAGCAGCACGGTCAGCCCGTTTTGAAGAAACGATAAAATCGGCTGCTTCGGTGTTCCGTAAAAATGATCATGAACTCTGGCCCATTCAAGAAATTCATTTTGTTTGCATTTTTGCAGAAAATTCTTTCTGCTCAGAAAATAATAATCCCGGCCATTTACCTCATCTGTTCTCGGCGGTCTGGTGGTCGCTGAAACAGAGTATTTGAAATCAGGGAAACGCTTTAGGATGGATTGTATAATCGTGGTTTTCCCTCCACCGGAAGGCGAAGATAAAACCACCAATCTTCCAGATTGCTTCAGCACAAGTCACTCCAGGTTTTGAACCTGTTCTCTGATCTGTTCAATTTGATCCTTCATCCCAACAATCAAATGACTGATTTCCGCATTGGTGGCTTTTGAGGCAATGGTATTTGCTTCCCGGTTGATCTCCTGTAATAAGAAAGTGAGTTTTTTCCCCGCCTGGTCATTTTGTTTCAGAAAATCTTTGAAAAGGGAATGATGGCTCCTGAGCCGAACAATTTCTTCGCTGATATCAAGCCGATCGGCCATGAGAACAGCCTCTGTGTTCAGCCGTTCAGAATCCAGGTTCGCATCCAGGGCCATAGTCTTGATTCGTTGAATCAATTTTGCATAAGCATCTTGAACATGATCCCGAGCGATTGATTCGATTCGATGGAGCAGATCATCCAACGTATTGATTCGATTAATTATGTCCTCCGCCAGCGTCTGACCTTCACGAAGCCGCATCTCCTTTAAATCTTTCAAGGCCAGTGTCAATGCCTCTTTTATTAATGCCCAGTGGTTATCCGCCGATTCTGGCCCATCAGCAGATTCGAACAATTCGGGAAAATGTAACAAATGGTCGAGGCTTGGGGATTCATCCAAATTGGCCGCATTCAACAGCGTTTCGAGCAGAGACCTGATCTGTTTAGTCAATGGAATATTCACTTTATAGGGAACCTGCGGCTGATTTTCATCATGAATGGATATTGTAATGTAAATTTTCCCTCGAGTAATCTCCTGTCTGACAATCCGGCGCACTTCAGGCTCGTACTGTGTCAGGTTTTGAGGCAAACGGCATGAAATATCAAGAAATCGATTATTGACCGAACGTATTTCAACATTGACGCCGACTCCATCTTTCTTGGCCTCTGCCAGACCCAATCCGGTCATGCTGTATACCATTTCATGCCTTTCTTAAAGCTTTTTAAGTTTAAATAAATTGTGAAGTTATAACTTACGAAAATAAATTTCTACTGTCAATATGAAAAATGATTTTTTATCTGTTTTTATTGCCCTTTATCCTGAGTGTAATTCAGAGAATCACCAGCTTAAAAGCATCTTTTTATTCCAATTGATGCTCAGCGATACATAATGGGAGTTTCCCAAATCGATATGGCGGGCGAAGCAGTAGTCAACGGCAAATGCGGATATAATCAATCCCGCACCGGTTGCAAAATGCCCCCGATCTATTCCCGCGCGGAGTGCGATTCGATTATGCACCAACAGTTCAAGTCCGGCATGCAGATCAAAACCGGCCCGACCCCACGACAGCTGGGCGGCACTTCCCATATTCTCAAAATTGGCACCGATGTCAAGCACCGGTCTGAACTGGAATACCGATATTTGAAACGGATAGGCAGCACCTATTTTCATGTTCGGCAATATTTTTTCCTTTCTTCCCGGATTCCAGACGATCCATGTGGTTGTGGCATCCCATAATACAAAGGCACATTGCAGGTTTGAAACAGGATTCCACCATATACCGGCGTCGAATCCGAGACCCCAGGCTGTGTAATCGCCGACATGTTTATGGATAATTCGAACCGTAGATCCATAATGGAATCTTTCATGAACACGCTTTGCGTAAGTCATCATAAAAGCCCATTCGGCGTTGCCGACCGTTTTATAGATATAGGGAAGGTTTTGTATCAAATTACCCTCCTCATCAGTAAAGAGTTCTCCCAGACTGTATTCAGGGTTGATCAATCGTGTATACGGTATATTGTCTACGCCAAGACGATAGATACTGATCCCCAACGACGAACCATTGGAAATAACGGGTATTCCGATTCCGACAAAATCACGATTGACGATTCCGGCAAACCGTTCCGCATGCATTCCCTGAACCTGAACATGGTCGAGAAAGGCGAAACCGGCCGGATTCCAGAATGCGCTTGAAGCGTCTCTGACCAAAACGGAGAAGGCTCCTCCCATGGCCAGACCTCGGGCACCGACTCCGGATCCCATAAACTCTCCGGCGTATTTGGCTGTTTTCCACTCTCCGCCTCTCAGGCCGCCGGCCAGTAAAAAAAACAGCACCAATATGCTTTTCGGCTTCATTTGATTCTCCGGTCTCAACTCTTTAAAACATAATAAAATGGAGAATAAAAATCAACTGGTATTTTGCTGTTTCATACTGTTTTTGTATCTTTTACGGCCGTTTTGGTTCCGCGATATGGAGAACGGGAAATGGACTGCCCGAATCATTTCGGTTTTCAGTAAATTGTTTAGGAGTCGACCGGTTTAAAGAGTACAATAAATACAACACGTGGCAGCAGAATGAAACGAAAAAGGAATGACAGGCTTTTTTTCAGGAGATCTGTGGGGCAGAATCGTATAATCGATTCTAAAAGTAAAAGATAACTTGTATAGATCCTGAAAGATCTCGTTTTGATTTTTATGGGAATAATTCTTTTCAACGGATTGGGCAGCAGAAACACGGTTTCAAGACGTTCGAATCCGGCGGGTCCGGCCGCTTTCCGTAAATCGGTGATGCAATACTCCTTTAAATGGAGACCCACATGGCAGCGAACACCCAGGAGGGACTCTATTCCATTCGGTCCGAATAATGCATGAGGCGTCTTCAAAATGTACCGGCCGCCCTTTTTCAAAATACGTGTCACAGATCGCAGATGGGGCATCAGGTCGTCCGGATGCAGATGTTCCAGTACATTGCTGGAAATCACCACGTCATATTGATTTTCTTTTTCAAATCGATGCAAATGAACTCCGTCACAAGTGCCGTAATTTAAACGCGGATGTTTTCGGCTTTGGCTTTCCCCCCTTTCAGCCGTTATATCACATCCCCTGCAATCATGGCCTGTCTCGGCCAATCGAAAAAGAAGATCACCCGTTCCCGATCCGATTTCATAGATTTTCATCGGAGAAGGCCCGACAAGTTCGATAAATTTATTCTCACGTTCTTTCGAGTCACGCGGACAGGATGTCGCCTCATTGAGCCAGGGAAGTTCTCGATAAAATCGGGTATAAACGGATCGGGACGTTTCCCAGCGTGTTTCCGGAGAGGATTTTATCAGACGGCGGGCCAGTTCGACCTCGAGATTCCAGTGTTTTTGGATCATATCGGGATCGATGTGGACATTATCCGGAATATGAAGCAGCTTCCTGTATTTTCTTATGATTTCCCGGCCGGAGAGATTATTCAGATATCCTTTTTGATCCATGTTCATCGAATCTTTTCCGTTCTAGTTTTCAAACCGATGACCGCAGGACTGAAGGATGAGTCTTTCGTAATTGAGAGTAATCGAATCCCAGTTGAAAACCTTTTCTGCGAGTCGCCGTCCTCTTCTTCCCATTGCCTGAAGTTCCATATCACTCATTTTCACCATGCGCATCAGGACCTCACCCAGAGCAGACGGTTGGTGATAAACCATTCCGCATTGATATCGCGTTACAAAATCGGCTGTCTCATCCACATCGGATACCAGCACCGGTTTTCCCAATGCGATAAACTCCGCGAATTTGGTGGGAAATGCGATCCGCGTGACTCTTGAAGACCTTCGGGGGATTACCAGAATATCCGATTCTTTGAGTCTTTTCACGAGATCAGCCTGACTCATCCTGTCCGTCAAACACACCCCGTTTCCCAGATCTTTTCGGATTGATGTTTTTGCGGCTGTTTCTTCTTGAGAAAACCCGATAAATGTGAAAACAACGGACGGTCCCTTCCACATTCTTGCTGCTGCTACCAGATCATTAACCGCTTGATAGGATTGGAATTGTCCTGCATACGTGATTTTTCGAACCCGATTAAATCTGTCCGGCCCGGCATTGAATACCGAAAGATTCACTCCGTTTCGGATTATTGATATCCGCTCTTCTTTGATTCCACGGCTCATGGTCATATGCTTTAGAGGGCCTGAAACCGCTAAAAAATGATTCGAAAATCCCATGGCTCCCAACTCCTGTGTGAATGCCTTGAGTACCGGCAACGGCCCCACCTCTTTTCCAAGTCGGCTTTCAGTCTGAATCTCTGCTATTCGGTCGCCATGCATATCATAGAAGACTCGGGCCTGAAAAGGCTTGCATAAATTTGCCGCGAAAGCGGCTGGCGTACCTCCCGCATGAATAATATGATATCGGTTAAACAGCTGTCTCAAGCGGGATCTGTAAAGAGGCAGCATGGTATGGCTTGTATCCGTAAAATCCGACATATAAAAAAAATCACAACGGAATCCCCGGTCCGTCAGCCCCCGGGCAAGAGATTTAAGCCGATGGGTATAAGCGGAATTGTCATCCGAAGCGTTTCTTGAAAGAAACAGAATCTTAATTGAACAATTCATCGGACAGAACCTTTCGTATGATGATCTCGCTGCTGTTCCCGTCGCCAAACGGATTTTCCCACTGTCCGTCGCGATCCCACATGATCGAAGACTGTTCAAGTATGTGTTCGGGTTCCGCTCCGGCCAGGGCATTGCTGCCGACCCGAAGGGTCTCCGGCCTTTCCGTGTTGTCTCTTAAGGTGACGCAAGGACGTTTCAGAATACAAGCCTCTTCCTGAATTCCTCCTGAATCGGTAAGAATCAGACGGCTTTCACTCATGAGAAACAGAAAATCCAGATACCCGACAGGCTCAATCAGCCGAATACCCTTCGGACAGTGGATATCAAACGCTTTCAGGCGTTTTCGTGTCCGCGGATGGACAGGATAAATCACTTCGATCTTCCTGTCTTGAGATACCTTATCAACGCCATTCAGTATGTTCCTGAGTCTGAGAGGGTTATCGACGTTCTCCTGGCGATGCAATGTCAGGATCATATATCGCCCCGACTCCAGGTTCATCTTCTTGAGATCGCCTCTTTTCCGTGCGATAGGCAGGTTCTGATAAACCGAGTCCACGATGGTATTTCCCGTTATGTGGATACGGGAGGGGTCAATACCTTCTTTCCGCAAAATAATCTGAGCTTCCTCAGTGGGTGTAAAAAGCCAGTGACTGAGATGATCCACGAGAATCCGGTTAATCTCTTCCGGCATGGTTCGGTCATAACTTCGTAATCCGGCCTCTACATGCCCGACCGGAATCATCAACTTTACGGCTGCCAGACCCCCGGCAAGAACTGTGTTTGTATCGCCCTCTACCAGGACGGCTCCGGGTTTTTTATGTATCAACACAGATTCGATACCTGTGAGTAATCTTCCGGTCTGGTCACCGTGGTAGCCTGAACCCACATCCAGCTTGACATCAGGATCAGGCAGTTCCAGATCCCTGAAAAAAATTCGATCCATCTCAAACGAATAATGCTGTCCGGTATGGACAATACTATATGGTACTTCGTGTTCCATACAGAAGCGAACAATCGGTGCCATCTTGATGATTTCAGGACGGGTACCCACGACAACAGCCAGGGGCCGTTCCGGCAAGAGAGTTTTCGTCATTACAGGTCCTCTCCCTCGAATATAATGTATGGTTCAGCCAGCATCAGAAAGTCGGCAAAGAATTTGGCCGCCCAGTTCGGATACACATAGGGAAGATAATTGCCGTCAATCGGGAATGAGCCGGATATGGCCCCGGATATGAACGGAAAGAGACGACTTTTTTCCTGAACCTCAATAAGAAATCGGTACAGTCTTCGTATGCTTTTCAGATACCGGTAATCGCCGGTTTGTTCAAATATTTTCAGCCATAATATTCCAATTTGCGCGTTTCCGGTCAGACAGGTTGATTCTGCGGTTGTATTCCATGCCGAATCCAGGCTTCCCGGAAAAGCTCCGTCTTTTCGCTGGATCAGCATCAGGGCTTCCGCGGTTTTCAATGCGGCTTCCATCATTCTTTCGTTTTTCAAATGCATGCCCGATTCCCATACCCCCCGTGCCGCGTAAGCGATGGTGTGCGTATAGACCGACCGTCCTTCCTGGAACGCGTTTTGATGAAACCATCCATCGGGTGACTGCCGGTTCAGAGCCCACTCGATATTTCTGCGCGCACATCGTCTGTAAACCGGTTTTGGATGGATGGTATGCAGCTCCAACAGAGACCACGCGACCCGTGTGTGGTAAGAATGTGCCTGATTATTGAATGTATATCGAGTCCATGCACCATCCGAATCCTGGATCGAGACGAGCCAGTCGCCGGACCGAATGGCCGCGTCTCTGTATCGTGGATCTCCTGTGACTGAAAAACCCCGAACCCAACCGAAAATAACCTGGCCCGTATCAAAAACAACCGGATGTCGAGCTCCTTCCATGATTCCGGAAATGGCACCTTCGTCACCTTGTCGGGTCAAAAGCCAGTCAAGCATCTGAATGGCCCGGTTCGCATATTGTTCATCGGATACAAAATGTGCATAATCAAAAAATGTGGGCGCGATATATCCCGTAGTTTCAGGAAAGGGAGGCCTCCATCCGCTGCGCAGGTCATATCCTTCCGACACACCCGATCCATGTATTGCCTGCGCTCTGCACAGCCACAACATGGCCTGTTTCAGAGCTTCATGAAGACGAGGCTGTTTCCTGTGCGCGGAACGATGCCGAAATCGTTCCCTTGTCCTCCAAAAAAATAAAGTATTGCGTTTAATCGCACGTTTAAATCGAGCGATCATTTATCCTCCCTGTTTCATGTCAGCCATCATCCATTTCTCGTTGACGGACTGCACTTTTTTCTCCCAATCACGGGAATGTGCTTCTCTCATGGTCTCCATCTGCCGGCTTAATTTTTTCCTGTGTTTCAGGGCTTCCAGTAATTTCTCCGCGATGTCCTCCGCTTCAGGAACCGCATAAAGGGTCCCCTGATAAAAATGACTCATCAGATAAGGAAACCGGCTTGTGACCAAAGGTTTCCCCATATACATGGCTTCCATTCCTCCTGACTGCAAAGTAAAGTCTCTGTTGGTCAAAGCCAGCACCACATCCACACTTTTCAACATAGAGACATATTCTTCATACGGGATAAAATCTGTAAAATACACATTGTCCGGTGCGTTACGGACTCTTCTGCCCTGGGCCCCGTCGACTCGTCCGGTCACATAAAAGTGGACTTCAGGGAGATTGGAGGCCGCAAGCAGGATTTCATCAAGTGGTTCATCCATAGCGAACGTATTCACCACCAGAATGGAATTTGATTTTAATCTTTTTTTGCCGGCTTCGGGAAAATCAATCGGAGGGTTCATAATGATGGTTTCTCCTCCCCATGATTCGACCAAACGAACCAGGTGGTCATTGGTTACAATGGTCAATAATGCCCTTTTACACAGGAATTTATGAAGAAAACGGAACATTGTCCAGGGAAAAGAGATCAATGATCCGGTATGTGCGTCTATAACCAGCTTGCAACCGTATAAAGCGCAAAATAAATGGGCTATCCAGGCGCAGAAAAGCGGAGGCGACATGGCCATGACAAGTCCCGGCCTTTTCTTTCGAAGCACGGCCAGTGTCTTCGCGGCCATCAGCGGATATTTGAACAGAGCCCATTCAGGGCTGCGGTATTTAAAATAGTGAACCAGGCAAAGTTCCGCATTGAAATGAGACGCGAAACTGTCGGCCCTTCTGTTAAATGGAGCCCATGCCAGGTAAACAGGACGACCATAACGAGATTTCATTTTCAAGCCTCCAGTAAAGATTTATAAACTTCCAATACTCGAGAGGCGCAACGTTGCTCCGAATAGAGCCTGCTGATTTTTTTAGCTTCCAGGCCCAATCGATGCCGCAGCGTCAAGTTGTTCATGATTTCAATAATGGCTCGACTCAGCGATTTACTGTCTTCGGGTTCCGTCAGGAGGCCGGAGCTACCATGATGAAGCATAAAGGGAATATCGCCGACACGTGTGGCCGCGATGGGCAGTCCGGCGGCCATGGCTTCGAGCAGTGTCACAGGCCATCCCTCCCTTCGTGAAGGAAGAACGAAAACATCAAAGATCGAATACCAGCCGCTTACCGCATGCTGATATCCCATGAACCGAACGCTCTGATCCAATCCTCTTTTTCTGCAAGTCTTCTCCAGATTCTGACGCAGCGGACCGTCTCCGAGAATCACGCAGCGGGAATCCGGAAACACACTTTGCACGAAACCAAAAGCTTCGATCAGTATGTCGTGGCCTTTTTCCGGACTGAGTCTGCCTACTGTTCCGACAAGTCTCCCCCGTCCCCACTTTCTTATCTCCTTCTGAACAGCAGTTAGAGGTGTTTCTTCATGAGGCTTGACGCCATTGGGTATCCAGGTCAGTCGATCCGGCCGCATGCCAGTGCGCTGCAACGAACGGACAATAGGGCGAGAGACCCCGATAACATGGTGCAATTTTCTCAACGCAAGCAGATCCAGTGCTTCCCAGATGATTACCGGAATTCCGGCATGGGTCCACCCATGTTTTGTCGCCACCACCGGTATGCCGGTTTTTTTCGATACGGCCAGTCCGTACAGATCCGCTTTGAATCCATGCGTATGCAGAATTTGAATCTTTTCATGAACCAGGGTTTGGGACAGCGATTGAATGGTTCGGGAATCCCATCTTCTTGAACAGGGAAAATTGATGAAAGGAATATTGATTCCCCGAGCCGCCTCACTGAATTCCGAAGACGGGGATCGCCGATCATCGATATTGCCGATGATGATCTCATTCCCAAATGCATGCAATTGTCGAGTCAGAGACAGAATCACGTGTTCGGCACCGTAATATCCGGAACTCTTTCTCAACATCATAACCCGAACCGGTTTCATGACCTCAGGAATTCCTCCATTGAAATATTTGATTTCTTTGGCGCCATAAGATACGAATCATCTCGATCTCTTCAGAGCTGAAAGACCTGAGCAGCCACAGACAAAGACCGTAGACGATCAAGCCCGAAGGCACAACAATAAACAGTGAGACCGGCAAACAGATCACCAGACCCATAACTACCGCCGATAATGCGGGACGAAAAAATACATCCCAAAAAGGAATTCTGAAAAGGACACGGGATACATAAAAGTTCTGAACCAGTAGAAAAAATACAATAGAGAGCAGGGTTGCCACGCCGGCTCCAAACGGTCCAAAACGGGGAATCAGCACCAAATTCAAACAAACATTGAAAACCGCACCCATCGTGTTGACCCACAGATCGATGCGCTGACGATGGCTGGCGATTAATCCGTTACCCAGAATGTTGGCAATCGGAAAGAAAACCATTGTCCAGATCAGCACCTGAAGGGTGGATTCCCCGCCGGAAAATTCGGCCTGGCCGTAAAGAAGAAGGAGTATTTCCCGTGCGCGCAGCGTGACAGCTACGGCCACGGGCAAAGAAAATATCAACAGATATTTTATCGACCGAATACAGCTGATTTGAAAAGATTCCCGAGACTGAAGATAAAAATGGGAAATAACCGGGAATATAGCAACGATGTAACTGTTGGCCAGTTCCTTTCCGATGCTCAGAAGACGATAGGCAGCCGAATACAGACCCACTGAAACGGTTCCCTGCATTTTTGACAGCATAAGGATGTCCGTATTCCAATAGACCATCACCACAATCGACAGAGCGAAAAAAGTGGGAATCTGACGAAACAGATCGAAAAAAGATTCTCGGTTCAGTTCCCAGCGTATAGGCCCGGCCCCCCTGTGCACTAAAATTAATCCCAGAATCATGGATATCAAATGAGACACAGCCACCGCTCCGATTACGGCAATGATCGGTCCACGAAGCACCAGAACGGTGATCCCCAGAATGACCTTGATCAGAGTTTCGGAAATAAGAATAACAGCCGTATACTCCATGCGTTCAACACCCTGAAGCAAAGCCTGTGTGATCAGACTGATGGTATAACAGATCAAAGCCGGCGCCAGAATCATCACGCCGTACAGAATGGCGGATTCATATTTCAGAAGTACGGCCGTGCCCGCCATAATCATGGAAAAGATCAAAGCCGAAATTCCTCCCAGCAGATATCCGCCAGACAAGATTCTCCCCACCGAAGAGGGCCTGGCCGCAACATCACGAACAATGGGTCCATGCAGTCCCAGAGCCGAAAATGTGGTAAAAAATGAAAACAATGTCAGAACCGTCGTATATTCGCCCAGACCCTGCGCGCCTGTCTGCCGCGATAGTACCAATACCAGCACCATCGCCAGAAAGGGGTTGGTGACCCGGGCCACTGAAAGGAAGTAGGTATTTCGAATCAATCTGACCGACCGCCTCATGAATCCTCCTCAACGGGTGGATGCTCTTTCTGAAACCTGTTATCACCCAATCCAGCCGCCATGCCGGCCACAAGCCAAAGATGGTAATCCGAAATGCGTCCATCAAGTGACTCAAAAAACATTTGCAGGCAAAATACCAGCAATCCAATGGCCAGAGCTCTGGCCAATAAAGCAATGTTTTTATTCAACGAACGGGAAGCGCATATCAAACTTCTGAAAACAGCGGCAAGAAATACAAGAAAAGTGACAATGCCTGTGATTCCAAGTTCCGCCATTACCAGCAGATAGCGGTTATGCACAATCCATCGTTCCTGTGTCAGGAAAAAAGGTACATAATCGGACATGATCAACGCATACACATTGGTTCCGGCACCAAAAACAGGATAAAAACGAAATATTTCCCAGGCCGACCGTATAAGCTGGAGCCGGTACACCAGTGTCTCTGTTCCCTGGCCGAAGCGTGACCACAAAACATGCCCGAATACCAGTAATCCGGCGACTGCCGCGATTCCTGCTGCGGCAATCAATTTCCAGATTCCCCGATTCCGAAAATGAATACTAAAAAGGATCATCATGCCGATCGAGAAAGTCAGCCACGCTCCTCTCGTTTGGGTCAGAATCAAACCAATAATTCCCATAGTCAGAGAAACAATCGGAAGCAAACGTTTGCCGGAACGGTTCATCAGTAAAAGCGTCAGCGGAAGCGGCAGCAGCGAGGCCATGTAACTGGCGGATACATTGGGCGATCCCGTGGTGCCGGCGGACCGGAATAACACTTCACCATAATTCTCGACGACTTCCAGTGCCGCTGTGGTAAAATTGGATTGCGCAATGAACTGAACGATGCAAACGCCGCTCATAATAATCAGACAGCCCATCAACAGATTGCAAAACAACCTGTATCGACCTTCATAAGCGATGTGATTGGCCACCAGAAAATACAGAAGAAAGACTTTGCCGTTTTGGACAACAGCAAACAAACTTAAACTCATATCCGGAGTGTTTAAAATGGAAAGCAGATGGGCGGCCAGAAACAATAACGCAGGCACTGACACCGAAGCATAGAACTGCATACGCTGCCTGCCCGAAGACATATGAAAAATCCAGATAAATATCAGAATGAAGACTGCGGCATCCGTAATGGTCAGCATGATACCATTGAACGTCCCCACATATTCACGGTATATCAAATGGATATTAAACTCCAGGGGTACGGCCAGCACAAGCATGGCCCATAACAGATCCCATGGCCTGCCTGTCAATTGAACGACGACCGGCCAAATTAACAGGCATGTCATCAAAACAAACATGGCAACGATCCATCGCTGGCTCAGGCCTCCCATTTTGAGACTTATCAGAGACATCATCAAAACCATAAGAACCATAAGAGCGAAAACAGCATGGCGTTCCAGCATTTTCTGCCCGTGCAGATTCACCTTCTGCCTCCCTTCTCATGGTTTTTCAGCAAATCGAATCGGCGCAATATTTTCTGAAGTTTACCCAGCCAATTCAGTGCGCCCCGAATCTTTGACTTGAACATAAAATTCCCGTCATCCTTGAAAATCTGTATTCTGCGCAAATGATAGGGGCATGTCCTGTGTCTATTGAAACCCATATCCGTGGTACAGGCCGCTTGATAGTGATATTGAATAAAAAGCCGGCGAATAACGGATTCGCGTTTGCTATCCACTCGTCCTCCGCGAAGGGAATAGGGATAGGCGAAGTAACGGACGACGCGTTTGAGTTTCTCCTCCAGGATTATTTTGGATCCGCCTATCTCTTTTTCCAAATCCTGAACCGGAATCAGCCCCAGCCGCGGATGAGTCATGGTATGCGATCCTACGGTCACGACTGTTTCATCGATATTGCCGATCTGTTCCCAGGACATAACCTTTCGATTTGCTTGATGCTTCGAACACATTCTTTTTAGTGATCCCGATTCCTCTCCTCTGTTTTTGACGAAATCAACGGGAATAAAGAGGTGGGCGTGAAAACCGTATTTTATCAGCACGGGAACCACATGACGCTCGAAAGATTCGTATCCGTCGTCGAACGTCAAGACGACATTTCTTTTACGGTCCGATAGACGCCCGGAACCTTCCAGCCAGTCATCCAGAGTGATAACCTGACAATGTTTATGTATGTATTCCATCTGATATTTGAATCGATCAAGACTTACGTCATACGACGTGCAGGGATCCTCGGCAATATGATGATAGGCCAGAATGATGCATCGCCTCCGTTCCTTTCGTTTCCATAAAAGTCCGTAAGCCGGCCAGAAAAGGATGCTGATTCCGGCCATGCCATACGTGTTCATTTTCCTCATCGGGTGACCTGCCTCCCCCTTCCGACCAGTGTATCAATGAGACGGAGATAATTCGACTTGTATCTTTCCCATCGATGAAAACGGAAAAACTGCTTTGCGTTCCGGATCTGCGCCCGCCGAAGCGAAGGCGACCGGTACAGTTCGTAGATCGCACGGGCCATATCATCAGGGTCTTCAGGCCGGAAGAACCGAACCATTTGATCATCGAAGTACCGTTTCGATGCGGTTGTTTCTGAAACCACGACAGGAAGCTCCATCGCCGCAAATTCCATAAGTTTGGTTGAAAGAGCCTCATCGGCAAACATGCCTCCCTTTTTAGGAACCAGTCCGACATCGGCGTTTCTCATCCACTGCGGGACACTCTCCAGCGGTATGGAATGACCGGTAAAGCGAACATGTGAATTCAGGGCAAGTTCTTCGGCTTTCTGGCGCAGATACGACAGTTGGCTTCCATCGCCGACAATCTGAAACAAAATAGAAGGAATTTTTTCCTTGAGCATTGCCACGGCTTCCAAGGCGATATCCACTCCGAAATGTTCAGCCAAATTTCCCGGATAAACAAGCGTAAACCTTCCTGACCTGATGGGTTTGAAACGTTCCGGGTTGAAAAGGGTGGTGTCCGGCACGTTCATCATGACCATACACCGATGGGCCGGTACGGAACGTTCGAGTTTTTTCTTCCAAATATCGGTCACAGTAATGACATGGTGTGCAAAACAACAGGAGGCTTTTTCCACTTTCAGGAGGCCTCTGACGATGATGTGGTCCATCGTGACATTGAATTTTCTCGCATAAAATTCCGGAACCAGATCATGAATATCCAGTATGAGTTTCGAACCGGTCATTCGCGGCAGCCAGGCAGCGAATATTTGGAAATCGGGGACGGAATGAACATGAACCACGTGATATCGGTTTCGAACGTGAATACGGTTGAGAATCACCATGGAATGGAAAAAGAAACGAAACAGCCGCCATAAATAATCGAATGGATTCATCTCATTGTATGCGCGTCCCATTATCTTGACCAGGCGGACTCCGTTCAGCTGTTTTTGATCGCCTAAAGGACCATCCTGCTTCAGACAAATGACATCCACTCTGTGTCCCGCACGGACCAGCGCTTCGGCATCCCGCCGGACACGGGTGTCCGATTCATAAAATGAATAGACCATCATGGCTATGCGCAAAGACGACTGCATGTTTCATCCTTCACGGTAAACAACGCGGGAATCCATCATTCGATGATGCCGTAGAGACTCCATGCACCGACGAAAGATCATATTCTGAAAAAACAATCTCTGGCCCCATGAACTGGCGAACAGGCTGCCTGCCAACCGGCTCAGGAATCCCGTTTCCCCGATTATAAGCTGGACAGCCCTTCTCGTGACATCCTTTTCAATTCTTCTGGCCATTTTGAGCAATCTCTTTCTTTGCTCTCTGTTCAGTTCCGGGGTCTCGAATACGGGTTCGTTCTCATTCTCCGTGACACTGTTCAGATAAATTTCCGGAGACTTGATAAACGCATCCCGCTCCTGTATTATGTCATACAGTTCGGTACCCGGATAGGGAATCGGGTTATTCAAAATGACGCGGCGAACCGGATACTTCTGAACCAGCCGGAAACTGTCCATCACGTCATCCCAGGTCTCGAAGGGCATACCAAAAATACAGAACAGTTTGACATCGTATCCAAGATCGCAGGCTGTCCTGATCGCACGTTCGATCTGTTCGATGGATTCTCCCTTTTTATTGGCACGCAGCATACGGTCGTTGCCCCCATCCACACCAAATGCGATATAGTGAAATCCCACATCTTTCATGCGTTTAAGCAGCTTCCGATCCACCCGGTCCGCCCTCAGTCCGTTGGAACACCGGAATTCCGCATCGGTCAGTCCCCTTTTTTTAATTTCGTCACACAACTTCAGGACGCGATCTCTCGATAAAGTGAAGTTGTCGTCGTCAAAATTAAAAACACGATAGGATCTTCGGTGCCAATACTCGATCTCATCGGCGACATGCGCGGGACTGCGCGGGCGAAATTTTTGAGTAATCATCCGGTTTGGACAAAATATACATTGCAGAGGGCACCCCCGGCTCGAATTGATGGGTATTTCTTTGATATAGCGATCCAGTTCGAATCCCTGATAGGTGGGAAACGGAATCGCATCAAGATCCGTTTGGGGTGCACGGTTTCCGTTGAACACAATCCCTTCCGGTTTCCGGTGAATAAGACCCCCGATCCGGTTGAAATGTTCTCCGCGGCAAAGTTCCACCAGCGTTTCTTCTCCTTCGTGAACCACACCGAAATCAATCGACGGGCATCCTTCGAGCACCCGTTCCCGGCACACCGTCACATGTGGCCCTCCGGCCACAATCCCAACATGAGGGTAATGATCCTTGATCACCCGGATCATCTCATAGGTCTTCCTGTATTCCAGAGATACCATGCTGATGCCGATCAGGTCGGGCTGAAACCATTCGATCTTTCTGATCAGCCTCTTGAGGCTTCCTCCGAACCGCATATCCAGTACATCATAATGAATGTTATTCGCCAAAAGGGATTCCGCCAGATAACCCAGGTTTTGCGGCGGTCGGGCGGCTCCCAGATAGCTGGAAGAAGGAGGGCTGATTAACAGAATCCGGTTATAGCGCATCAGGCACGCCTCCCTTTTTCAACCGATTATTGAGTTTTCGAACCTCATGAAACGGCATCGTCTTATAATGTTTCCCTTTTGTCCGAGACTTTATCGTGACAATTTGATGATCACGGACCTTCAAGACAGCGTCGGCCAGCAATTCAGCGCCACGAACAACGGCCCGGTCATTGATAGAATCCACGGTATCTCCGGGTCGAACAGTCAGCTTCTCGCGTATCACAACAGGGCCGGTATCTATTCCCGCGTCGACGAAATGCACACTCACGCCCGGACAATCTCCTTTCAGCAGCGCATAGGCGTTTGCACCCAGGCCCCGATATTCCGGAAGCCATCCGGGATGCGCGTTCAGGCAGCCCAATCGGGCTGTCTGGAATATTTCCGGCTTGAGAATAGGCGCCGACGCAATGACCAGCAAATCGGGCTTCAAGGAATTCAGCAGACGAATGCATTCCATTGAATTAAACAGCCCCACAGGAATCGACGGGATGCCCGCCCGCGAAGCAAGATCAAGAATCGTTTCGGATGATCTTCGCAGCCGCAGAGTCTGCCGGACACGCCAGCAGGCGGACATTAAACCATCTTTCACGACTTTCCGCTTGAATCGATTCCACTTCTTCCGTCGGCTCTGTGCTTCATAGACCACAGCCTTGACAGGTATCTTTCTTTCAAGAAAGGTTTTCATGACAATCCATCCGGCAGGATTATCCGGATAAGCCAATATAACCGTTGAGAATTCCTCAGAAATCGATGACATCATGAATCTCCGGACAGTGAAAATTGTGCCAGAATGGTTTCTCCCGCCCGGACCTTTTGACCTTTTTCCACTGTTAAAGTCAGATGCGGAAAAACCGGAATGACGATATCCACCTGTGATCCGAATACAATCCTGCCGGTACGCTGTCCTCTGTCGACCGATTCCCCGGCCCGGACATATGATCGGATACGGCGAACCAGGCGTGAAGCAATCTGAACAACAGCCACCTGCCATTCTTTATGCTGAATAATTGTTGTGACCCGTTCGTTAAGAAAGACCGATTCCGTTCTTCTCAGAGACAGAAACGCGCCTGGAATATATTTGACCATGGTCACTCTCCCTGAAAGAGGCGCACGGTTGACATGAACATCCAATATTCTCATCTCAATGCCTATCAGCCAACCATCCTTTTGGCTGACAGGAGTGTGGACGAGTTCTTCCAGAATATGTTTATCCTTTTTCTTGGTTGCAATCGGGATTTGCCCCTTTCCGATGCGAACCACATACCGAACGATTCCATCCGCCGGAGAAACAATGATATCGGGTTCACGCGGTGTGGTTCGATTCGGATCCCTATAGAATCGAAACAGGATCACAGCGCCTATCCAAAAACACTGTAAAACGACGCTCAGTGCCACTATCCCCGTCAAAGTTATATTTGAAATCAGCGGAGAGCACAGATAAACCGTTCCTCCGCCGAGAAGACCGATCAACATACCGCCTGACGCTCCGATTTTCCAGCCCAAATTGAGTTTAAGAGCCAGTCCTGTGCAGATTACAATCCCTGTTATCAGATTCCATATCCATGGATTCGACATTTTAAAAACCTCTCTTTTTCCATAACGCGGCCAAAAGCAGCCATTCTCCGAAGAATGGAAGCGGATCCCGGAGCGACCATACAGCAAACTCCTTTTTCCCCTTCATGGACTGTATGTATTGATTAATCCGCATGCGTCCCCGAAGTATTTCCAGAGCTGCTGTGGGAACATCCGTTGTCAGTCGTACCCACTTTTCAGCCGGCCTGAAACGAGTTTTGACATGCAATGCCTGACGGCCTGTATTCGGGCGAGAGTCGATAACCAGATCATGATAGACCATCCAGGGAAGGTTCACGCCGGCTCCGACAGCCAAACTGTGCCAACCCCAGATTCTGGGGTTGATCTCAAGCATTTTGAATTGCTCATCACGCGGATCCCGTATGAATTCCACTTCGGCCAGTCCATAATAGTCAATGGACCTTAAAAATTTTTCTGATATTTTCTTCAGAAGGGGAATGTTGACGATCTCGACATAGGTGCTGGCCTGACCGAAATCCATGGGATGCTGGCGCAGCCTCTGTGCCGTGATACCAGCCACACTTTTTGTGTTCTTGAAAAATGGACAAAAAGAAAACAGATTGGCCGCGACATCCGGTATCAACTCTTGAACAATGATTTCACTCGATGGAATAACTGCCGCCGCGGATGCATAGGCCCTTCGAAGTTCATCGCGACTATACGCTGGAAAGACTTTCTTTCCCGTTTTCCGGAAAAACGGTCTCATGACCGCCGGCTTGACAACAGCCGGAAACGGTATGTTTGAATCTTCCAAATCATCGAACGATCCCGGAAAAAAAGTCTGTGGAATCGGGATACCGAGCTTGGCAGCCTGTTTATACGTTTCTCTTTTATCATAAACAAACGCAATGGATGACCAGTCCGGCGTCATAAGTCGAAAACAGCGGCTCAAAAGCTTGTGATTCCTAGATAAAAAATGAACGCTTTCATCATCCGTCGGATAAATAACAGCACCACGAAGAAGCGGTTTGTTTCCCCATTCAAGAAAACATTGAAGCGCCTGGGCCTCCATTCGAATATCGGGCATCTTCAGACTGCCGCTTAGGAATCTGGAAAATCGGGAGAGATTGGGTTCATGATCCGCCACGTAGACCCGAACTCCTTTGCATGCCAAAGCACGAACAGTTCCCAAACCCTGAAAATGTCCGCCAATCACAATGGCAGGCGCTTTTTCTTGCCGGTTTTTCACAGTATCACTCCCTCTGCGCTCATGCAAAACGGAATCAAAATACGTTCCAGCCGTCATTTCCCGGCTTCGATTTCATCGGAATAGGTCATATAATAGGAGTGATACCCATAGTAAGACTTCGGGTCCATGCCGTTCAGTACGGCCCCCAAAATAGTGGCGTCGACACTGTTCAGGAGTTCCAGTGAACGTCGAATGAACTGTTTCTTCGTTTCATTGACCCGCACAACCAGGACAACTCCATCCACAAAGGAAGCCAACACGGTTGCATCCGTTACCGGCAGAAGCGGAGGACTGTCCAGAATGACTATTCCGAAATGTTTTCGGGCTTCGTGTATGAATAACTGCATCTCCCTGGAACAAAGCAGTTCAGAGGCATTTTTCACCAGGGCTCCGGCCGGCATCAGAAACAGGTTTTTTACCGAAGTTTCGCGTATAACCTCTTTCCAATGCAATGCATGTCCCAGATGATGGGTCAACCCGTTTTTGCTCTGTGTTCCCAGAAACAGCATGTCGAGTACCGGCCTGCGCAGATCGCTGTCAACCAGCAAAGTTCGTACTCCTTTGTTGGCAAAAGTAATCGCCAGATTGGCGGATGTTGTGGATTTGCCTTCTGACGCTCCTGCACTGGTGATGAGAATCGCCCGGTTTTTCAATTTATTGTTTGTAAAATAGATGGAGGTTCTTATCACCCGATAAGCCTCCGCAATGGATGAATATCCCTGACGATGCGTGAGCAGATGAGAAAAAATATCACGGGCCCGATTCACTTTGGATTTCTCGGATCTTTTTGTTTTACCCCGTTTTTTCTCCGAGACGGTTGGAACCGTTCCGATGACACGAATTCCGAATTGGAACAAATCGCTTTCATCGTATACCGTGTCCCGTAAATATTCCTGCCCATAGGCGTACCCGAATGCCAGAAGCACGCCGAAAAAACCGGCCAGCAGCAAAGTCAGTTTCTTTTTTGGAAACATCGCTTCACCCGGAGGAGCAGCCAGATCCACAACACGGATGATGTTCATCTGACCCGCCTCCCGGATTCGAGCTTCTTCATATTTTTCACGCAGCATGATATACAATTTATTGTTTACCTGAACATCCCGTTCCAGTTTGGCCAGTTCACGGTCTTTATCCGGGATCGATTCCATTCTTTGAGTATATTCCGCCAGAACCAGACGCAATTCGTTACGCCTGGCGAGATGGGATTTTTGCAATGTTTCCAGTTCCAGTATCTGTTCCATTAGAGTTTCAGATCGGCTCAGCGGGTTTATACCTGCCATTCCTGAATTCACCAGCTTCCGGGTCTCTTCGATCACTCTTTGGTTAATTCCATTGAGACGGTCATCCATCTCTTTCAGCTTAACGTTTTGGCGTGTATCCAAACCCGCCCCGATGAGCTGAGATTCAAAAGCCGCCCTTCTGTTCATCAGTTCCGCACGTTCGTTTCTCAATCTGGACAATTCCGGTGTAGACAATCGGCTCACATTCTCCACCAATGACCTTTGATTCTCGTCCAATTGAGCCTTTAAAAACGCGAGCTGTGTATCAACGGCTTCCAGATCGGTTTTCGTCTGTTTATAGACAGTTTCAAATTCGCTGATACGTTGAACAAGCTGTTCTGTTTCACTGTTCAGGGATACCACGCCATGAAATTTCTTGAAATTGGTCAATCGGGCTTCCGCTTCGGCGAGTTGGTGTTCCATTTCCATGAGTTTCTCTTCCAGAAACATCCTGGTTTTATTGACCTGGCCTTGCGTATCCGAGCGATGATAATCCTGATAAGCCTGGATCCAGGCATTTACAATGACCGCCGCTTCCCAGGGTCTGGAAGCGACAGCACGCAATTCAACGATATCCGTATCGCGGCCGTAAATGACTTTGGTTTGTGACTGAAAATCAGCACCCGCTTCCTGAAGTGTCAAAGGGCCTGAAGGTTGTTTTTCTTTTTTTCTGATACCCAGCCGGTTTCCAATGCCTTCAGTCTTCTCCTGATCATTGCCCGCCCCCAAAATCACCAGCGAGTCCGCATAGGGGGATTCCTGCAAACGGTGAATGACATCCAGCGCCAGACTGTGACTCTGCAAAATAGCGACTTGATTCTTGATGAGATTTTTCTGAAAAAAAACATTTGGAAAATCAAAAATTTGTCCATGGAGGTCACCCTCCTGAATAGAAAGAGATGCCGAAGCCTGATAGACGGGCTTTGCGACTGTCAGAAAGATCACGGTAAGTGTAATAACCGCGATAAAAGTAATGATCGCCCCTTTCCCGTGTATTTTGAGAGGGCGAAACACTTCACCCAGGTCAGCCGTTTGTCTTTGTTTTTCATTCATGATAACGCCTTATAAAATCCCAAATTGTAACACCATCAATGTCTCCGGTAACTGCCAGACAGCATTTTCGATTCTCAGGCCATCGCCAAATTCTCATCAGCGGACCTTGAACCGGCAAAGAGTAATCACCTGATAAGTCCCTTTTCAGTTTCATCTCGTCGGAAGGAAGCAGTACTGTGCTGTACTGCCGATGATTCATTAATTCATATGGATACCCTTCCTGCCTCATCCATGCTGTTATATCCTGAGAGCAACCTGGATCGATTCCAACGATCGGATGCTCCTTTCCCGAGAATTTCCATGGAGTTCCTTGAACCGTAAAGTTTCCAGGCCCATCACATGTGTAACCTTTCGTTCCTTTGACCAGAAGAGTGGCCCGGCTGCTTCCCTCCAGGCAAATCTCCTTTATCCCCGAATCACTCTCTCTGATAATGAATTGAACGGAATCCCGTTCAATCCACCATTCTGCGATTTCCTGAAGAGATGCGATCCAGACATTTTCACTTTGAGCTTTTCGCAAAATCGTTTCCAAAGCGCGGTTGAATTGAAAATACCGTTCGGGATGCAGCTGCAGCACAAGACATTCTCCTGTCTGACAGGCCCGTTCCAGCATTCGGCTCCATACAGCTGCCAGTACTTCCTGTTTTCGTATTCCCAACCTTTCGATCAGAATATCGTCATCGGGCATAGCAACCGGTATTTCCACCATCTCCCCGATGAACCGAGGCAGGGATGCCGAACCCGAATCCATCGGTTGATATGTTTCCAGAATGGTTTGAAAATTTTTCCAGCGGCTGCGTGAACATTTTCTTGAGGACAGGTTTTCCCAAAGAATGACTTCACTGCTGTCCCATCGGAAGCCCGCTTCCGCCAGCCATTCAATTCTGTGTTTGTCACGTCTCAAATAAGGGAATCTAAATCCTTCACACGGATAACCGGCTTTATTGAAAAGGGCCATCGCTTCCTGAAAATGCGACGCGTTCTGAGTACGATCCATCATTGTATAATCCACGTGCCGTAACCCATGGATCGCCAAAACAGCCCCCTGCTTCATCAACCTTTGAAAAAGGGACGGATTTTTATCCAGCACAACGGCTGTGGTCGGAAATGTCGGTTTGGCCTGATAGCGTTCCATTAGATCCATAAATTGAATGACCGATCGGCTGAATCGTCTTTTTCCCAATCCGTATCGGTACAATATGGAAAAAACACGCCCCAGGTTATTTGCAAACGATCTCGTACTCAGGCGTTTGACCAATTGCTCCATCGATCCGGTCCTTCCTTCTTTGGGTTTATATGGAATGGTATCCCATCGCCAATGCCCTGACTTTCTTGCCGTTTATACCTCTCAGCCAATCATGCGTCATGACCAGTCCTTTCTGCATATTGGTCGTTGGAGCCCATCGCAGCATGCGTCTTATCTTTTCAATGTTCAGAACTCTTCTACGGATATTATCAATATCCCGCTTATCGACATACACGGGATCGGCCTTATATTGAGCAATTTTCATCATAGTTGAAGACAAATCATAGATACTCGTCTCTTTTCCCGAACTGACATTAAAAACCTCTCCGACCGCTTTGGGACTTAATGCGGCCAGCAAGGTGGCTTCCACCACATCGGAAACGTAGGTGAAATCCCGAGTCTGATCACCGTCGCCGTGAATATGCGGCGGCTGGCCTTGCAAAATCCAGTCGAAAAATTTTGAAATGACCCCGCAATATGGGTTTTGAGGAGATTGATTGATTCCATAAACATTTGAAAACCGCATGACAACCGTGGGCACTCCATATGATTCATAAAATGCCGAACAAAAATTTTCTCCCGAAAGCTTGCTGGCCGCATATGGGCTGAGTGTACTGATACGATCATCTTCATTGATGGGCAAGTATTTCGGATTTCCATACACCGAAGCGGAAGAGGAATACACAACGCGCTCGACACCGTATTTTTTCGCGGCCAGAAGCACTGTAAACGTTCCGCCTGAATTGACCTTGAAATCCAGCAAAGGCGATACGGTTGACACAATGATATTTCGGACCGCCAGATGAAAAACAATATCGGCCCTTTTCACCAGTCGATCGACCAATTGCGCGTTGGTTACAGTACCCTCTATAAAATTGATGTACTTCAGGCAGTCGATATTCTCTTTTTGTCCTGTAAGCAAATCGTCGAGGACGGTCACATCCGCCCCTTCTTTGACCAGCGCGGACACCAGGTTTGATCCGATGAATCCAGCCCCCCCGGTCACCAGGATTCTCTTATTACGAAAACGCATCAGACAACCTCTTCATTTAATGAATTGTTTGATCTCATTCTCAATACACATCCCTCATGGACAAGACATAAGGAATGGTCATTAAAATAATTTTTAAATCCAGCAGCAAATTCCAATGGTCAACATACCAGAGATCATAAAGGATGGATTCTTCGTAATTCTCCGGTGTCAGTCTGAGATTGATTTTGGACCAACCGGTCAGCCCCGGCTTGACTTCAAGTCTGCGGAAATACCAGGGCTTATAGGCCTGTACCTCATATACCGGATGAGGTCTGGGTCCTACAAGACTCATCCGTCCGCTTAAAATATTGATCATCTGCGGCAATTCATCCAAACTGGTTGCACGCAAAAGCGCACCAACAGGGGTCACGTATGATTGTACATGGTTGATGTACCGTTCCAATAAATCCGGCTTCGATTCCGCTCCGATTCCTTCATGCAATAGATACCGAATATAGGCTTTGTGGTCTTTCTGCGAATCTGTATGAAACATGGTGCGGAACTTATAAATTAAAAAAGATCTTCCTCTGAGTCCAACCCGCTCCTGTCGAAAGAATACCGGGCCCGGTGAACTCAACTTGACAGTGGTTGAAACCAGAAGCAGCAAAGGCCATGCTGCCAGCAAAAAAAACATTGAGAAAGAAAAATCCATCAAACGTTTGACTCCCAATAGAAAACCGGCAAAACTCTTTTCCTGTAAGCTATCGGCAGAATGAGGTGTTTCATCCATGATCTGGCTGAATGAAATCCCCCGTGTATAATCCATTGCCGGCAATGATTCAGTTCGCATAGCGTAAAACCGTTCTCCATTCAATCAAAGGTTGAGTTTATGCAAAACGATATCCCAACCCATGAATGGTTTGTATGTATTGTGAGTTGTTGCCGTCTCCACCCAATTTCTCACGCAGCCTTTTTACATGAACATCAACGGTTCGGTCCGTCACAAAGGCGCTCTTTCCCCACACTTTCTCCAATATCTCTTCTCTTGAAAAAACATAATCCCTTTTCGAGGCCAGCAAATACAAAAGTTTGAACTGTGTATAGGTAAGATCCAGATACTGCTGATTTTTATGGACGGCCTGACTGTCCAGATTAATCTCAATATCCTTAATTTTCAGTATCTTTGGCGTGTTGCCGACCATATCGATCCTGCGGACAATGGCCTTTACCTTGGCCACTAATTCATCCGCTTCAGATATATCGTGAAAACAATCATCGGCTCCCCCATTTTCCATTGCCACAATACGCTCATCGGTTTTTTTATTCTCTGTGATCAAAATCAGAGCGGTTTGACTGCACTCATTTTGTATAACCGAAGTCAATTTTTTCATCTTCTCTCCAACAAAATCCCAGTCGACAATCATGGCCTGATAGAATATTAATCTGAGATTATTGATGGCCGTTCTGACATCCATTGTGCAGAAAACCTCAAAACCGGATCGAATGAATGCGTGTTCGATGGACTTGGTTTTGGCATTTCGATCCATCAGCAGAAGGATATTTTTCTTTTCCATGGACAATCACCCCTTTGTATCTTTGAACAGAATGTTCTCTTCATGATGCACAGGCAAACTCCATACCAAAGAATGTGTGTCCATTTTATGCTATTATTTATTTATCACTTAGCCTTGTTTAACCTTGTTCCTATCGGTCAATAATTATGACAATAAGGAAAAATATTCCCCGGCAAATAAGAATATATTGCATTCGTGTCATAATCGCTGCAAGCCAGAATCGTTCGGTTGTAAAAGCGGGAATACATGATGCATTACGGACTCGTGGAAGGCACAAACGACTCAATGCGAACGGATCGAGTCATCAATAGACGCCTGAATCAGCGAAATGCGTGTGCAGGCATCCGTAAAAGTAATTTTATTCGGGATTGTTATACGAATGATTCAGACTAACCCGAATAATTCACGGAACTGTTGAGAGTCAAATAAAATCATATAAAACAATGATTTTATTTGACTCATAATTCTATTTGTGAATTATTCAGGCTAAATACCAAAAAATATCAGATAGGCATAAAAACTGGGGGCCGCGAATATTGTACTGTCAAAACGGTCAAGTATTCCTCCGTGACCGGGCAAAAGCCGGGAAGAGTCTTTGATCAGTGCTTCTCTCTTGAACAGAGATTCAACCAGATCACCCAGCTGGCCGGTAATACCCACAGTCAGGGCCAGACCCAGAGTATGAACCAGCGGCAGGCTGTTTAAAAAGAGAGTCCGGAAAATGAAAGCGGTTAGTGTGGAGAAAATCAACCCCATAATCGAACCCTCCCAGGATTTTCCTGGACTGATTCTGGAAAACAGGGGATGTTTACCCATTGCGGAACCGAATACATAGGCTGATATATCGAAGGACCACAGAACTGTGAACAGCAGAAGAACCAACAGACCTCCTGCCATGGAGCCGTTGATCTCCAAGAAAGGATGATTCCGTATGAGAAGGAGGGAATTTAACAATCCAATATAAACAACTCCGCCTAAAGTGATGAGGCTGTTTATAAAAACACGTCTGCGATTGAGGAACAGCTCCAGAGTCAGAGCCAGTCCGATCAACAGAAAGATGCCCGCAACCGCCTGATAAATCTGCATCACGGTAAACGCCATTGACACAGTGATGGAAATCAAGGCGCCTCCGATCATCAATGGTGAATAATCCATTTGACGCAGCATATTAAAAAGCTCGTAAAGCGCAAGAAGTATAATGCCGATGACAAGAAAGGAAAATACCCATCCCCCCTGCAGCGCACACAATACGATGACCGGAATGCCGATTACGGCTGTTCCCGCCCTGTCGATCAGATTCCTGATATATAAAGCCATTGTCTGTCTTGATAAAAGAGGGGCATGAAACGCGCCCCTGATTCATACCCCTGTTTAATTCATTATATCTATGTCTTTTAGATGAGAAATCCGAAAAGAACCTGTGTCACCCTGTGATAAGCGCCCTTTTCGGCGTTCTCATAAATGGAATCGAGTCCCATTTTGTATCTGCCTTCTGCATGGACTCCTTTGCCAAAAATTGAGAATTCGATTCCGCCTCCTATCAGAACACACATATCCTGCCTGACAATGTCATCCTTGATATTTTCATCACCATATTTAGCGCTGAGAAGATAATTAAATTCAAGGCCGGCCAGCAAATAGGGGTGAATCCCCAGCGGCAGAAACTTTTTTTTCATTACCACAGGAAGAGAGAAATAGTTCAGACGCCACTCTTCACCATTAATAATCTTCAGACCCTGTGGTGAATACAGAAGGTCCATCTCAATATGTAAAAGAGTCAGAATGTTGATTTCAATGGCAATACCGCCGGTTAGAGCCGTACGATGTTCGATGTTGGAAGGCAGATCTGACCCTGAAAGCATCGCCAGATTTTGCCCAACCTTGATACCCTTGACGAGTCTACCCTGACCCATCGCGGCTGCTGACAGCAGCATTACCAGACATCCAATGATCAATGCCTTTCTTCTCATACGCTTCCTCCATGGAATTATTTCCGAATAGTCGAACGTGTGATGTATGCTAATAGCGCATCTCATCCGCGTGGGTCAAATATATTCCTCGATGACCTTCCAGGGGACATCGGTTGACACAGATTCCACATCCAATGCAGATATTTTCTTTGACAAAAGGAAGAAATACGGTTGCATTTCGTCCATCGATGGTGACCACTTCACTCTCACGAAACTGAATGGCTTTTTCCGGTAAAGGACAATGCTCCTCACACACCATGCAATCTTCACCATAATACCAGGGTATGCATCGTGTTTTATCGAAATGAGCCGTCCCGATCTTCCTTTCCTGTCTTTCTTTAAGCGGAAGAGGGCGTATAGCGCCTGTGGGACAGACCTGTCCGCACAAGTTGCAAGTATATTCACAGTAACCGGTTGTCGGAATCAGTACGGGTGATAAAAAGCCCTCCCATCCCGTTTCGAGCATGGCATGCTGCAATCCCGCCCCAACCGAGGAGCATACTCGAATGCATTTTCCGCATCGGACACATCGGTCGAGAAACTCGCCTTCTTCAATCGCCCCTGGAGGACGAACAGCGTATCCTTTTCGAGTAACCTGCGTGTATCCGGTTTTTATCAATCCAATTGACAAAAGGCCCGCAACACCTCCGGTCAACAAACGTCGCCGATTAAAATCAACAGGAGAAGGTTGAATTTTCTTCTGAAATCCAAATGAGATGGCTTGAACGGGGCATATAACCTGACAATCCATGCATGAGATACACTCTCCATGATCAGTAATCTTGTAATCCTCTCCAATCGCGTCCATGCGGCAATATTGTCTGCACAGTCCGCAGGATGTGCATGCATCCGATACTTTTCTCCTGTAAAGGCGCCATCGTGAGAAAAGACTCAGAAAAGCTCCGAGAGGGCAGATATTTTGACACCAGAATCGGCTCTGAATAAAGCCCAGTGCGAGAATCGCCAGGAAAAAAAGGCCCAGGATAACGGATCCCTGAAAAGTGACGGTTTGTATGGGCAGCACAAAACCCCTTAAAAAATCATACACTACATAACCGCCTCTTTCCAAAAAACCGACGGATAGAAATATCCCCATCAAACCATCCATGAAGAGAACGAAAACCGGATAGATCACGGCATTGACCGTTCTCGTATATAAGGAGATTGGATCCACCCAGCCGGCAAGCTGTACGGACCCCACCGCCCCAACAAAGACCGCAATCAGAATGAACAGCTTTACTCCTTTGAGGGGTAAATGTTTCATCTTTTTTTTATGATTGCCTGCCGCTCCGTCAAATCCATCGATCGTGGACCCGAGAGGACATATCCAGCCACAGAAAAAACGTCCCAGAACCAGGGTAAATAAAAGAAGCAGTATCGCGGGAAGGGTTACGACCGCCAATGTTCGTGCGGAAACAGCTGCGGACAGCCCGACCAAAGGATCGAGCCTTAGAAAAAATTGAGCCGGCACCTTCGAAGCCATGGGATAGGAAGTCAGAAGAAACAGAAGATAAAAGATCACGATAAAGAGTATTTGAAAAATTCTTCGAAGCGATCTCATTCCGGCTCCTTTCAGCTGAGGGTGAGCTTTCGGATATTCAGTTTCTTCAAATCCAGTTCACCCAGGCCACGTTCTCTGGCAATCGACAGGAACCGGACCCGTTCTGGAATCAGATCAAGAAGTGCGGCCCCATAGCTGTCAACAGCAACCGGATCGGTTCCGGCTATGACGGTTTTTCTCAACGCCACATCGGCCAGATTGCCGCCGCTGGGTCCGTTGCGGAACATGACCCGGTAGGCATCCAGAATGGTTAAATCCGCTCTGATACGTGCATTTAAATCGTTGATTTTAATCTCGAAATCTCTGTGGAATTTGCCTCTGTTGCCACCCAGGAATCCCATAAAATTCTTCATTCCCATGGACATTCCCGATATGCTGTGATGTTTGGCGATCGGAAGGTTGATAATTTTATCGGCATCCAGGACCTCTGAATAGATCTCCCAACTTTGAATCAATTCTCCTTCAGGAAAACGAGTCATCTTGAATTTGCGCTCATAAACAAATTCAACATCCGCGCCCGCGTCCCTCGCGGCCTGTTCGATACCGCTTCGTTTGTAACATCTTCGCGCCTCATTGAGCGTGTTGTCAAATATCTTGACATTTCGGGCCCCGGCTTCCAAACAGAGCTTTACCACTTCAGCGACGATCTCCGGATTAGTCGTTGCCGCCTGTTCGGGAACCCTGTCCCACGAAATATTGGGCTTTACCACAACCCGGTCGCCTTTTGCGATGAACTTCGACATGCCTCCGAGACCGGCGACGGCCTTTTGCACAAGACTGGCGGGACTTTCACCTTCAACGACAATCAGATCCGGTATCGATTCAGCGGCCGACAAAGATAAACGACCCAGAATCGGACTCCCAACAGCCGCGACACCCAGGGTTCGCATCAGGAAATCTCTTCGCTTCATACCGATTACCCCCTTTTTATTTATGAGTTTTCCGTTTTGACCCCTTCTTTTTTTGAATCCAGTTTTTTTGATGCCGCCGGCTGAGGTTCTTCATACTCGACAAATTCCAAAGAACCTTTATTTTCCCGAACAAGAATATGACTCCCTTCACCGAAACGTCCCTTCAGAATCTCTTCGGCGATCGGATCTTCCACATATTTTCTGAGTGTCCGTTTGATTTGCCTGGCTCCATAAAGCGGATCATACCCCTGGTCAGCCAGATATTCCTTGGCATCGTCGGATAAAGAGACTTTCAGATTTTGATCTTTCATGTTTCTCAAAAGCTCGTCCATGGCTATATCCATAATGCTGATGATGTGTTTTCGCTGAAGAGGGTGAAAAACGATGATTTCATCCAGACGATTGACAAATTCGGGCGTAAACAGCTTTTTCGTTTCTTCCATCATGGTCGATTTCATCGCTTCGTAATCAACGTTGTCATCCTTCTGTCCGAATCCAAACCCTCCTTTTTGCACCGACCTTGTGCCGAGGTTGGACGTCATAATCAAAATGGTATTTCTGAAATCGACCTTTCGGCCGAGTCCGTCGGTCAATTGCCCCTCATCAAATATCTGCAGAAGAATATTGAATATGTCCGGATGAGCTTTTTCAATTTCATCGAGCAAAACCACCGAATAGGGATGTCTTCGAACCTTTTCGGTCAACTGGCCGCCCTCTTCATAACCTACATACCCGGGAGGCGCTCCGGTCATCCGTGACACGGAAAACTTTTCCATGAATTCCGACATATCGACTCGTATCAGAGCGGATTCATCTTCAAACAGGTACGTCGCCAAAACTCTGGCGAGATAGGTCTTTCCCACACCCGTTGGACCCAGAAAGACAAAAGACCCGATTGGTCGCTGTGGATCTTTCAATCCGGCGCGTGTGCGGCGAATGGCCCTGCTGAGAGTCTCGATCGGCTCATCCTGACCCACGACCTTTTCTTTTAATACATCCGCCATCTTTAATAGTTTTTCCGATTCAGACTGAGCCACTCGTGAGACCGGAATGCCCGTCATCATGGAAACCACTTCCGAAACATCTTCTTCCGTAACGTCTGCCAGGACTTCACCCACGGCCTCTTCCCAGCGTTTCTTGGCTGTTTCGAGCTCCCTCTTTAATTTCTTTTCGCGGTCACGGAGTACTGCTGCTTTCTCAAATTCCTGATTTCGAATAACGCTGTCTTTTTCATTCTTGATCACACGCATGCGTTCTTCAAGAATGGTAATGTCTCTCGGAACCGTGATGTTGGCAAGATGCACCTTGGATCCGGCCTCATCCATGACATCAATCGCCTTATCAGGAAGGAACTTGTCCATAATGTAACGGTCCGACAAGCGTACACAACCGACAATGGCCTCATCAGTGTATTTTACACGGTGATGTTTCTCATACCTTTCCTTGAGTCCGTAAAGGATATCCAGCGTGTCATTTGCAGAGGGAGGATCCACCATCACTTTTTGAAATCGTCTTTCCAGGGCTCCGTCTTTTTCTATATATTGACGGTATTCATCGAGAGTGGTCGCGCCGATGCACTGCAATTCTCCCCTCGCCAAAGCCGGTTTGAAAAGATTGGAGGCATCCAGTGAGCCGGATGCTCCACCGGCTCCAACGATAGTATGCAGTTCATCGATGAACAGAATGACACTCTTTGATTTAACCAGTTCATTCATTATTGCTTTCATTCGCTCTTCGAACTGGCCTCGATACTTGGTGCCGGCAACAATGGCTCCCAGATCCATGGTCACAACCCGCTTATTGTGAAGGACCCTGGATACTTTCTTCTCAACGATACGCATGGCGAGCCCTTCGGCAATAGCGGTCTTCCCCACTCCCGGTTCGCCAATCAACACCGGATTATTCTTTTTTCTTCTAGACAGAATCTGTGCGACTCTCTGAATTTCGTTATCACGTCCAATGACCGGATCCAGTTCATCGTTGACCGCCATCTCCGTCAAATCCCTTCCAAAGTGATCCAGCGCGGGTGTCTGAGATTTTTCCTTGCTCTCTTTGGGATTACCCACCGTTCCTTTCAATACATTTTCCAGCTCTTCGTAAATACTTTCATAGGTCACATCAAAACTGTACAGGACCTGAGCGGCCACGCCTTCGGAATCCTTTAACAGGGCCAAGAGGAGATGTTCGGTCCCGATCACATTGGATTTGAATTTCTCGGCTTCACTGGCCGCAATTCGAAGTACCCGCTCTGCTCTTTTGGTAAAGGGAATATTACCCATGGTCAGTATTCCACCCGTAGATCGAACGGCATCCTCGATGGCTTTCTTCAGTTCATCGATATCCAAATCCATATTCTGCAAAATTTCGATAGCGATACCGCCTCCCTCCTTTATGATACCCAGAAGGAGATGCTCCGTCCCGATGTAGTCATGACTCAAACGCAATGCTTCTTCACGGGACAGCTGTATGACGGTTTGAACACGCTGAGAAAAATTATTTCTTAGCATAGGTTTCCTTTTCTAATTTAACAGCTCTCGATAAAACGGTGTGCTATCAGTGATGAGCCCTGTCATCTTTCTCATGTCTGAACAGATTGCACAGGACTCCCGATTCGATTGAGCCTCTTTCAGGAGTTTTCTATAAAATGTTTTCCTCAGAGACCTTAACTTTCTCGTATCGACGCCTTTTCGAAGAAATACGGATACGATATCGACAAACTCCATGGTCGATAGAATTCGGGATTGAGAGAATAGTTCAAAAGTCCGAAAGAAACTTTGTCTATCAAGTGTCGAATTGTGACTCATTTTTCTATGCCCTTTAAACCGCAATCGATTTACAGTCAACATGAATGATTGCACGCAATATTCCCACGGCCGACATCTATAAAACCACTGAACCCCGGTATTCGGTTCCAGAAATGTACGGAAACAGATTGAATATTGCAAACTTTCATTAGCATTAACTTTGCAAATTTCACGCCAATCGAAAAGAGATATCCAATATCGGAATGATATACGGTCATTATTTGATCACTCCGTCTCTCAATGTAATGACACGATCGCCCTGTTCGGCGAGTTCCGGATTATGAGTAACAACGATCAGCGTCTTGCCCTTCTTTCGCACCATCTCCCACATCAGCCTATGCAGCAACCGGCTGCTTTTTAGATCCAGATTACCTGAAGGCTCATCAGCCAGTATGAGAAGCGGGTCATTGACCAGCGAACGGGCAAAAGCGACTCTCTGCTGTTCACCACCCGATAATTCTCGCGGCCTGTGGGTTAAACGATGATGCATTTCAACTGATTCCAGCAGTCTTTCGGCTCTTTCCATGGCCTCTTTTCTGGGCAATCGGGCGATGAGTCCGGGCATCGCCACATTCTCGAGTGCCGTAAATTCAGGCAGTAAATGATGAAACTGGAAGACGAATCCAACCGTTTGATTTCGAAAATGGGCCAAATTTTGATCCCGCTGGGAAAAAACATCCATACCGGAGATCCATACACTCCCCCGATCGGGCCGGTCCAGCGCGCCCAGAATATGCAACAATGTGCTTTTTCCGGCTCCGGATCGACCCATGACAATAACGATTTCACCGGTCCGAACTTCCAGATCGATATCCTTCAGCACTTTCAGTTCATTGCCACCCATATAAAAAGAGCGTTGAATGGCCTGGGTCCGGAGAATGATCGCCTCGGTTTCTTTCAATGTTTAGTATCTCCTATTCATATCGAATCGCATTAACCGGATCCAGTCTGGCAGCCCATCGGGCCGGATAAACGGAGGAAATCAAACAGATGATTACAGCCGCGGTTCCAATCAGCAAAAAATCCATGGATTGCATCTTCACCGGAAGGAAGTTGATAAAATAGACGTCTCCCGGGATGGATAGAAACCGGTATTTCAACTGGGCCCAGCAAACCGAATAGCCGATACCGAGACCCAAAGAAGAGCCGATGAGGCCTACGACCAGTCCTTCATATATAAAGATTCGCATAATTTCCGCAGAACCCGCTCCCATGGATTTCAATATCCCGATCTCCCTGGTTTTCTCCATGACAACCATGATCAGTGTACTGATTATATTAAAGGCGGCCACCAGAATGATCAGGCACAAAATAATAAACATGGCCCATTTTTCGAGCTGAATCCAGGAAAAGAGGGTCTTTCTCATTTCAAACCAGGTATTTGGGAAATAAGGGAAACCGAGGCGCTTGTCTATCATTTTAGATACACTCTCCGCACGATACAGATCGTCCAGACGGATCTCGATTCCTGAAACCCGATTCCCTTTCTGAAAAAGTTCCTGGGCGGATTCAATGGAGATGTAGGCATAGGCGTTGTCGTATTCAAACATTCCCGTTTCGAAAAATCCGGTGACAATGAATTGCTTGACCGGCGGCATCTGGAACATGGATCGAACGCCTGTCAGACTGACGAGGATGACTTCATCACCCAGATCCAAATAGAGACGATCGGCCAGATATCTTCCCACGACAATCCCGGGAAGATCTTTCATCCCAGGCCGATGCACCGGTTCGAGGTGCAAATCACCATAGATGATGTTTTTCGGCAGATCGGATACTCGATGCAGCGTGGATGGTTCCGCTCCTCTTATCAAGACGCCATCACTCTCACGACCCGAACGCAGCATCGCTTTTTCATCAATATAGGGGGACATACCGATAATATGGGGAATATCGCTGATGGAATCCATAACCGCTTGCGCATTTTCAATGCCCTGATCATGAAAAGTGCGTAATCGAATATGTGTGTCGAAACCGACGATTCTTGTTCTGACCTCATTCTCAAACCCATTCATCACGGAAAGCACAATGATCAGCGCTGCGACACCGATCGTCACACCCAGAATGGAAATATAGGAAATCAGATTGATGAAGCCGGTTTTTTGCCGGGCTTTCAAATAACGCTGCGCGATAAACATTTCATAGGGAACCATCTCAGTGTTTCTCCGAAGCGGATGAATCGATCTCCGGCCGCATTTGTGGAAAAAGAATGACATCCCGGATTGAAGCGGAATCGGTTAAAAGCATCACGAGCCGGTCGATTCCGATACCCAACCCCCCCATGGGCGGCATACCGTATTCCATGGCGCCCAGATAATCTTCATCGATGACCATGGCCTCTTCATCTCCACGGTCACGCAGCTTTGCCTGATTCTCAAATCGTTCACGCTGGTCAAGGGGGTCGTTCAGCTCGCTGAATGCGTTGCAGATCTCCCTGCCCATGATATATCCCTCAAAACGCTCCACCACCCCCGAAAGATTCCGGTGTTTCCTGGCAAGGGGAGAAATTTCGACAGGATAATCCATGATAAAAGTCGGCTGCAGAAGATGGGGTTCGACACACTGACTGAAAATGGCGTCCAGTATGGCCCCTTCGGTGAACATTTTTTCTTTTTGAATTCCTTTTTCTGCAGCCGCTTTCTTCAGTGTATTCAAGTCATCGCCCGAAAGGTCCATGCCGGTATGTTTTTTAATGGCTTCGAAATAGGAAAGCCGCTTCCATGGAGGTGTGAAATCGATATGAGAATTGCCATAAGGGATTCTCAGGTCTCCATGAACATCACGGCAAATGGATGCCAGCATATCCTCGACCAGATTCATCATGAAATGATAATCCTCAAAAGCGACATAGAGTTCCATCATGGTAAATTCGGGATTGTGATCACGATCCATCCCTTCGTTTCTGAAATCCTTGGAAATTTCATATACCCCTTCAAATCCTCCAACGATCAACCGCTTCAGATACAGCTCATCGGCGATACGCAGATACAGAGTCATGTCCAGACGGTGATGATGTGTGGTAAATGGACGGGCAAAAGCGCCTCCATACAGGGGTTGAAGAATGGGTGTTTCGACTTCGAGATATCCTTTACCTTCCAGATACCGGCGCATGGATGAAACAATTTTCGAACGTTTCCGAAATACCTCCATGACATCGGGGTTGACCAATAAATCGACGTATCTTTTTCGATATCGCGATTCCTTGTCCGCAAACTGATCATAGATGATTTTTTCATCATCCTGTATTTTCTCTTTGACGATCGGAAGCGGCCGCAGTGATTTAGCCAAAACGGTCAGTGATTCGATAGAAATGGTGATTTCACCGGTTCTGGTGGTAAATACCGTGCCTTCAACACCGATAATATCTCCAAGATCCAACAGTTTAAAAATATCGAATGTTTTCTCATCGACCTGATCTTTTCTTGAATAAATCTGAATTCGCCCGCTGTCATCCTGCAAATGCGCGAACCCGGCTCCACCCATGCGACGAAGAGACATGATTCTTCCGGCCGCCGAAACCCGCGGCTTCTCCTCACCCTCTGACAAATCCAGAGAAAGAATATCGGCGGCTTTATGCGTTCGGTCGAACCGGCAGCCATATGGGTTGACGCCCATGGATTCCATTTTCTTCAGCTTTTCAAGTCGTGTATTTCTCAGTTCATCAAAGAGATCCAACCGTTCCTCCATGTCTCATTTTATGAATACTCAAGCAGATAACCCTTTACAAATGGATCCAGAAAACCGTCCATGACTTTCTGAATATCCGATGTTTCGACATTGGTACGATGATCTTTTACCAGAGTATAGGGCTGAAATACATATGAACGGATCTGGCTCCCCCAGGCGATCTCTTTTTTATTTTTTTCAATCGCCTCCAGGCGTTTTGACTCTTCTTCCTTCTTCTTCTGTTATAGACGGGACAGGAGAATTTTCATCGCGTTTGCTTTATTCTGATGCTGTGACCGTTCACTTTGACATTGTACAACCAGACCCGTTGGAATGTGGGTTATTCGAACCGCTGAACTGGTCTTGTTGACATGCTGTCCTCCGGCACCCGAGGCTCGATACGTATCAATACGCAGATCGGAAGGATTGATATTGACTTCAATATTCTCTTCCACTTCCGGATAGACGAAAACCGATGCAAAAGAGGTGTGACGCCGTTTGTTGGAATCAAAGGGTGATATTCGCACTAAACGATGCACACCGGCTTCGGCCTTCAGATATCCATAGGCATATTCGCCGGAGACCTCCAGGGTGACGCTTTTCAATCCCGCTTCTTCTCCGGACTGCAAATCAAGCACGTCAAAAGAAAAACCTTTTTGCTGAAAGAAGCGGGTATACATGCGGAAAAGCATTTCGGCCCAATCCTGGGATTCGGTACCACCCGCCCCGGGATGAATCGTCACGATCGCGTCAGAAGAATCATCCTCACCCCCAAGCATCCTCCTCAATTCCAGATTGTCCAGATCTTTTTCGATTTGATCCGCATCCCTGGAAAGATCCGCAAGAGCCGCCTCATCTTCCTCTTCTTCGACCATACCGAACATAAGAAGGGACTCCTCGATTTTTTCATGAAGGGAGTCCCAGGCATCGGTCCAGTCTTTTAAATTGTTTATCTCTTTAAGAACCGCCTGAGCTTCTTCCTGATTATTCCAGAAATCGGATAAAGCGCTTTGAGCCTGTAGTTTCTCGAGACGATTTTTTCGGGCATCGATGTCAAAGATGCCTCCGTAATTTTTCCAGCCGGTCCAGCGATTCCTCAAGTCGTTCTCGCAACTCTGCAGCCATGGTTTCCCCTTGTCAGACCTGAAGCGGATATCCCTTCAGAACATGTTTTGATTATTGATAAATCTGATGCATCTTGCCGCCCTTGAAATAATGATTCAGAATATTCAAATAGGATTGCCCCTCATGAGCCATTACTGTTGCGCCGGTCTGGCACAAACCGGCGCCATGTCCCAATCCGGCGCCTATGAATCGAAATGAAAGCGGTATTCCGTCAACACCCAGCTCTGACTCGATGATAAAACAGCTGCTTTGAAGTATATCCCTGTCCAGAGTCTGTCGAATATTAATATCTTTGGTAATATAAAGATTCTTTCGGCTGCCGATTATTTCGATTTCCTTTAAACGGCCCGAATTCCCGCGTTTTACGGGAACAATATCAAAAAGAGTGCCTATATCTTCTCCGGTTTTCTCAATGATGATTTCTTCAAGTTTTTTCCGGGAATGGGTAACTTCCCATCGAAAAGCCTCTCCTGCGTTTTCCAGAAGGGGGTACCATTCGTGTATTTGCGGATTGCAATAGACTTTCGGATTGGACTTGATCCAATCGTCAACATGTCCTTCTTTATTGAGGTTCTTGCGTCTGTGATTGGATTTTCCGTCATAGACGGATTGTAATCCCGGCGCGTACGGCTTCGAATGAATCGGATGATTGTCAGAAGTATGCCCCCCGCAGAGCCTGCTGTACAGAGTCTCGCATATTTGGCGATTGGAATACAACACTTCACCGCGTGTAGCGTGAATGGCTTTCAAGACGGTTTCATGAACTTTGGTATTATCGATAAACAGCTGGCAGTGATGGTCGCTGCAGAAATCAAAAGGCTCATTGGGATGGAATAAACCGAGATTGGCCAAAGCCAGGCCCCGGGACGCTACCGCCTGACTCTTCAAGGCTTCTATGGGATCTTTGGGATCCATGACAGCGGATAGAACCCCTTCCAGATATTTTTCCAATGGAATTTCACAGATCGCCATAATATTTCCATGATCTCCGATCCGGAAAGTAATAGGGCCCTGAAACCTTTTCTTTATTTTCTTTTCAAATGGGAAAGATTTAGAGACCATCACGTCGAACAATTCCGTTTCGGTGTCATTGACCAATGGTCGTAACGTCAGTTGATTCTGAAGTTTGGATGAACGCTCATATTGAGCGTCAAATATTTCGAGCACACCTCTCGATTCGCGGATTTTCTCATGGATAACTTCAACTTCGTACTCAGACTTTCCAGACCATTGAAAATGATAGGCCTCTGTCGATGAATTGAACTCCCCGACCAGAACCTGAAGCTGCCGATTGTCTGTAAGATGTTTTTCGTTTAGAAGAATGACACCTCCCAGTTCCCGAATTCGGACATTCAACCCCTGCTTATTGAGCTGATCGGCAATCTCTCCGGCCTCAACCTCATCCTGAGTGGTATGAACCAGAATGGAATAGATAAACTGAGCCGGCTCATAGGATTCCATCTTGACACGCCAATGCAGACCGGACCTGAGAGGGCCGATGATGGTTTCACCACTGTTATTCTCAATACTGAACTCATCGGTAACCTGAAAATCCAGTGAATGATTGCCGCCTGCAACATTGACACGCAAAACAGGCTCATTTGTAAAATGCCGCAATATGCGTCTTGATTTTTCGCCCATTCGGTTTAGATCGGATCCTTTCGGTTTTCATATTGCTGCGATCAATTGATCACAGGAAAATAGCGGCAAGCCACAGAGCTCGCTGAAAAAATAATAAAATTTTGGAATTTTTCTCCCCGTTTTCCGATCGCTGCTGTTTGCCTAAAAAAGGAAACCACGTAAAGGCTTATTAAATATACGGAAAATAGATATTAATGTCAAGACATCCAAATTTCCATTATCCAGCCTTTTTTTTCATATAAGAAAGTCTCTGTAAACAGATCTAACTCGTTCTTTCAGCGTAAAAAGCTTTCCAGTTCGATCTGTGCCTTTGTTTTGTCGTCTTTGTATTTAATGATGATCGGTGTCAAGACAGACAATCCCCATTCCCTGCCCGCGGAAGAAAGAACAGGTCGGGTTCCGGGTATAACAACGGCACGCGGCGGTATCTGCAGCGGGGACTCTTCCGTTTTCTTATAGATTTTACCCAATACAAGATCATACACAGGTGTCGATCCCGTAATCACGGTTCCCGCTCCAATGACGGCTCCCTTTCTGACAACCGTTCCTTCATAGATACCGCAATTGCCGCCGATAAGCACATCGTCTTCAATAATGACCGGAAGAGACCCAATGGGCTCCAGAACACCGCCTATCTGTGAACCGGCACTGATATGAACCCTTTTCCCGATCTGGGCACAGGAGCCAATCAGTGCATGAGAATCAACCATGGTCTGATCATCGACATACGCACCGACATTGATATACATGGGCGGCATGCAGGTAACCTGTTTACCGATATAGCATCCGTTCCGGATTGAAGAACCGCCTGGAACGATTCTGAGCCCATGTTTCATGGATAGTGTTTTAAGTGGAAAAGTGGATTTGTCATAAAAAGAAAAAGACTCGAAAGAATAATCCGATATTTCGCCAAGGCGGAAACCGAGCAGGATCCCTTTTTTAACCCATCCATTGACTGTCCATCGGTCATCTTTTTTCTCGGCAGCCCGAACAGAACCGTCATTCAGGGCTTGCATAAACTCTTCAAACGTCTTCAGGGCTTCCGCTTCATCCAGGGTCCCTTCGAAAGCCGCTTCAATCCGGTTTATCAGGCTCAAAATAGTTCCTCATTTTTTTCAGTCACTGTATCAACGACAGGTCCTTTAAACATTGATATAATTTCTCTCTGTTCGAAGGGTGCATAGGAACCAGAGGCAGGCGGACGGTTTCTTCGATCAATCCCATCATGGAAAGTCCGGTCTTAACCGGCACAGGATTGGTTTCAATAAAATTGTACCGCATCAAATCGAACAGACTCCTTTGAATTTCCATGGCTTCCCGGAATTTTCTTCCCAGACATAGATGCGTAAGACGAATGACTGCTTCGGGCACCTGATTGGAAATAACTGAAATGACTCCTACGGCTCCCATGGCCATCATAGGCAGTGTATTGGGATCATCCCCTGAAATTATCTTGAAATCCGAAGGCGCTTTGACAGCCAGTTCACCAATCTGCCCAATATGACCGGATGCCTCTTTAATGCCGATGATAGAGGGTATTTCACTCAATCGCAGAACTGTTTCCGGAAGCAGATTCACTGAAGTCCGGCCCGGCACATTATAGAGTATAATCGGCAAATCCACGGATTCGGCAATCATGCGGTAATGCTGATAGAGACCTTCCTGAGTCGGTTTGTTGTAATAGGGTGTGACGGATAAAATAGCGTCGGCTCCCAATTTTGACAATTTTCTTGCCATGATGATCACGCTTTTTGTATCATACCCTCCGGCTCCGGCTATAACAGGAACTTTTCCCCCTGCATTTTCGACAACCAGCTCGACAATCCGTTGATGTTCATCGGAAGTCAGAGTTGGATTTTCTCCCGTGGTTCCGCAGGGGACCAGAAAGTCGATGCCCGCCTCGATTTGAAACGAAACAAGCCTTTTGAGAGCGTTTTCATCCAGCTTCCCCTTCAATGTAAACGGAGTGACCAGAGCCGTTCCGCATCCCTTTAAATCTTTTATCTCCATAACAGTCTCCTGATTTTTATTCGATCCCGTCCGATTGTTTTTTTATTCGAGTATTTTATCCACGACATCGCTGAAATGATAATAGCCACGCCGGCCCTGAATCCATCGAGCCGCGAGGAGCGCGCCTCTGGCGAATCCTTCCCGGTTTCGGGCCCTGTGCTCAAGACGCAGGCTGTCCGGGGGCCCGTCAAAACTGACTGAATGGGTTCCGGGTATGTATCCCGCTCGGATGCTGGAAACCGGCAGTTTCTCCGGGGGATAATACTCGCTCATGAGCCGCTTCAGCGTTATGGCCGTTCCGGAGGGAGCGTCTTTTTTCATCCGGTGATGGGCCTCTTCGAGATAAACATCGTATTCCTGAAACCGGTTCATGATCGCGGCTGAGTAATGGGCGATTTTAAAAAAAAGCTGTATGCCGAGCGAAAAGTTTGATGCATAAACCAACCCACAGGTCGATTTCTCGACCTGCTCACGAATCGTTTTCATGGAATGGTCCCAGCCGGTTGTTCCCACTACCAGATTCTTTCTCATCGCCATACAGGCTTCAACGGTCTTGACCACAGCGCCGGCAACAGAGAAATCCAGCAAAACAGAGACACCTTCCAGTCTCTTTCGAGTCTGTTCATCGTCGCGGACCGGATCATCAATCTCGAAACGGGTCACAATCTGCACGTCAAAATCATCGGCCATGGAATCAATCAATCGTCCCATTTTGCCGTATCCAACAAGCGCTGTCTTTAACATGGGAAACCTCAAAATAGAAGTTTGAAGGATGTTTTAAACAGAAAATGTTCTCATGAAGGAGGCGAAGCGCACTTAGGGAGTCTGTCTCTTTAACCAGTAAATGCCGGGCCATGGGAGAGATAGTGCAGGAAAGTATCTGCACGGGTATGTTTCCCATCATCTCGAATACTTCTTGCTGGCGAAGCCGGTATCCGGTCAAAGCGGCTCCGACGAGAGAAATCAGTGCCATGGATGAAGAGAAGTTTTGTGAATAATTCAACAATCCGGAAGAAGAGGCAACCGTTTTCCAGTTGTCGGCAGAAGTCACAATAGTTATTCCATCTTTTTCGGAAAAGCAGATCCATGGACATCCCGCATCTTTATTCTCAGACTGCATTTTCTGAAACAAACGAGAAGCATCATTTCTGGAAACTTTGATTCGAACCGTCACCATGTCTTTTCGAATCGTGATGGATCGAACCGGTCCCCCCTTCCCGCCGGACCGGCTGATCAACGTGCAGGGAGCATTCGGATTCGTTGAATCAAGTATTCGGACAGGAATCACTTTTTTTCGTGCCGGTGCCATGGTCATGGGATGCAGGACTTTCGCTCCGCATCGTGTAAGAACCTCCACTTCGTCATAAGAAAGGCTGGGAACTGTTTTCACGTCTTCGATGATCAGCGGATCGGCGGTCATCACTCCAGGCACGTCTTTCCAGATCTGTATCTCTTTCGCATCCGTACCCCATCCAAGAAGAGCCGCGGTAAAATCAGATCCCTCAAAGCCCAGCGTGGTCGTGTTTCCTTTCTCATCGGACCCGATAAACCCTTGTGTGACCACCGTTCTCCGGGATGACTCGGGAATCAGGTGTTCCCGAATCGCGCTTCTTGTCGAATCCATGTTCGGCTTCGCGCGTGTGAACCGGGAATCGGTTCGAATGATTCGGCGCGCATCCAGATCTATGGCGCCTATGCCCGCTTTTTTCAAAGCCGATACCATGATCGCCGTTGAAAACCGTTCACCAAATGAAATCAGCCGGTCATGATCCTGGTCCGAAAGCCTGTCATGAACCGGAATGGATCGAAATGCACAGGAAAATTCTTCCAGAAGAGTTTCCAGATTACAATCTGTTCCCTTTCGTCCAAACAACTCCGATGCGATATTTCGGTGATACTCCTCTATGTCTTTTTTCAGGAAATCTGCCGATTCACTGTTTCCTGCGGCTCTGGAACGTGCGGCCTCCAGTAAAAGCCGGGTCGTTTTACCCATAGCGGAAAATACCAAGACAGGAGAATGGTCCAGTCTGCTCTGAATAATATCAATCACTCTTCGAATGCAGGAAACGTCCTTGATGGAAGTTCCTCCAAATTTCATGATAATCATAGAGTTTCCTAAAAATACACACTTCATTCAAGAAGCCGGCAGGCCATATTGAAATAAAGATCCACGGCATGAGTCAGGTCTGTTTTCTTGATTTTTTCATGATCGGAGTGGGCATCAATAATCGAACCAGGGCCCAATAAAAACGGTTCGCCCCAACGGTTCAGCAAAGGAATATCTGTGGCAAACGAGGCGACCATCGTCTCGAAACCTTCCAGGGTTCTCAACCTGACAGGGTCGGCCTGATACAGGACATCGATCACTCCCAGTTGCTTGACATCGTTCTGCAGGATTCGAAGAACATTGTTTACAGGGTTGATGAGACGGAACATGATTTCCGCCTCGGCCCGATCAGGAATCACGTTTGCCTGCCGGCCTCCCTGCAACCGGCCGACGTTCCATGTAGTCGATCCCATAACCGGATCATGAGGCCAGTTTCGCATTCTCCACATCTGAACAATATCGATCAGCTTGAGGAGGGCGGAATCTCCCTCTTCCGGACAGGAGGAATGAGCGGCCGTTCCTTCAGTTCGTAAAAGAAGACGCAGAGCGCCCTTTGTACCGGTTGCCATTCGATTATCTGTGGGCTCACCCATAATTAAAAAACGGCAATCGTTTTCCAGCTGATTCGCCTTCCTGGCACCATCGCTTCCCGCTTCCTCACCGACCAGAAACAAAACGCCTGCCTCCATTCCCGCCTCTAAAAGTCTTTTCGCTGCGGCTATCTGGACGGCTATGATTCCCTTGGCATCACACGCACCCCGTCCATACAGACATGTCTCGTCTTCATGAAATTCCAGAAATGGCTGGACCGTATCCATATGCGTGGCAAATGTGATAACGGGGTTGCCCCTGAATGCCCAAATATTGAATCTTTCCCCCTGAACAGACTGCCGGCAAACCCGAAAACCCAGGGATTCGAGCTCTTCGGAGATAACCGATCCCAGCGCCGTTTCTTCACCGCTGCATGAGGGTATCTGTAAAAGCCGGCGTGTTAATGCAATCGGATTAAAACTCACGAAATGATCCGCTATTGAAATTTGTCGAAGTTGGAAAAGAGCATCGTAAAGCTTAACCGGCGACACGATTTACAACAGAGTAAAACGCGCATATTGCACCATAAATTTCTTTTCGCCTTCACCCTTGAAATACACGCGTATTTTCAGCTTTTCGCCAGACCCTTCAACGCTTCGAATTTGCCCCTTTCCATACTCTTCATGTTTAACCCAGGCACCCGGTACGAGTTCCCTCGTCTCCTGGGAATAGTCTTCATAAGCCGGATGTGGATCGGATTTCTCATCATGACTTTCTTTACCCGTCGAGTGAATTCCCTCCATCCATCTTTCATGCCGTTCAGCCTTTTTTCGAACATGTAATAAATTCTGATCGATTTCATTGAGGAAGCGGGATGGCAGCCGATAATTCGAGTCGATGAACAGACGTCTTTGACCCGCCCAGGAAATGAAAAGCCGGTCGCATGCCCTCGTCATGCCTACGTAGAACAAACGACGTTCCTCTTCCAATGCCTCCTTATCGTCAAGACTTCTGTAAACGGGGAAAAGGCCTTCTTCCAGTCCTGTGATAAACACAACTGGGAACTCCAATCCCTTGGCACAATGAAGTGTCATAAGAGTGATGGCGTTGGATTTGTCATCCCAGGTATCCACATCGGAAACAAGAGAAACTTCTTCCAAAAAACCGGCTAAAGTGGGAGATGGCGTGTTTTCAGCGTATTCGCTGACTGCGGACAGCAATTCCTGAACGTTTTCGGCTTTTCCCTGTGACTCGATGGTATTTTCCGATTTGTACATTCTCAAAAGGCCCACTTCGTCAACAAGTGTCCTGACCAGTTCATTCGGTGATATTTGATTTTTAAGATTTATGTATTTTCGGATCAATTCAACAAAGGCCAGAATGTTTTTTACCGCACGCGTGCCAATTCCGGGCACTTTGTCAATGATCTGCAATACATCGAAGATATGCATATTCCGTTCTGCGGCGAATTCGACAATGCGTTTCCAGGAAACTTCTCCGATGCCTCTTGTCGGAAAATTGACAACACGGTGAAGGCTGACCGAATCGCTTGTATTCACAATGAGCTTCAGATAGGCTAAAACGTCTTTGACCTCTTTTCGGTCATAAAATCGGACACCTCCGACAATCACATATGAAAGACCGTTTCTTCGCATTCTATCTTCAATCGCACGAGACTGGGCATTGGTTCGATACAGAATGGCAAACTGCTTGAAAATGCGCTTTCCTCGAAAAACCTCTTCCTTGATTTGTTCGACGATTTTCTGGGCTTCATCTATTTCATCCATCGCTTCCAGAATTTCGATCTTCTCGCCTTCTTCTTTTTCGCTCCACAAACGCTTGCCTTTTCGGCCGGCATTTTTTTCAACCAGGGAATTGGCGGCTCGCAGAATAAGCCGGGTCGAACGGTAATTCTGTTCGAGTCTGAAAACAGAGGCATCTCTAAAATGGGTTTCAAATTCGAGAATATTCTGTATGTCCGCTCCTCGCCAGCGGTAAATGGATTGATCATCATCGCCCACTACGCACAGGTTTCGGTTCAGTTCCGCCAGTCTTTTTAAAAGAAGAAACTGAACACGGTTGGTATCCTGGTATTCATCGACCATGATATAGTGAAAACGTTTCTGATAGTCAAGCAAAATCCCGGGACGGTCTTCGAAAATCCGCAGCGTCATCAGCAGCAGGTCATCGAAATCAAATGCCTGATTCTTCCTGAGAGACGATTCATAAACAGGATAGATACCGGCGACAGCCTGTTCAAATGCAGAAGAAGCGTTACGTGAAAATTCCTCCGGTAATATCATTCGGTTTTTGCAGCGACTGATAACAGAGGCAATCGATTTTGGCGTGAAGTCACGGAATGGAACAGCATCCTGATCCATTATGGATTTGATGAGTCGCTGCTGATCGTCGGTGTCATAGATCACAAAATCTTTCGAGTAGGACAACGCCGAATGTTCCCGACGAAGAATTCTGGCGCAGATACTGTGAAAAGTTCCGATCCAGTACAGCGTCTGCACCCCGACCAATTTCTGAATCCGCTCTTTCATCTCCCGAGCGGCTTTATTGGTAAATGTCATGGCCAGTATATTTTGAGGGCCTGTTTTTCCGGTGCCCACCAGGTACGCATAGCGATAAGTTAAAACACGGGTTTTACCGCTTCCGGCCCCCGCCAGAACCAGTACCGGCCCCTCTGTCGTCTCAACCGCTCTTTGCTGCGCCTGATTCAGCTCGGACAGAAACTTTATCGAATCTGATTTCACGGTTTTTTCCGATTTCAGCGATTACGGCGAATGTCTCTTCTCAATCTGTCGAATCGATCTTTCGCCTTCTGATGCTCTTCGATGGTCCGGGAAAAAGTGTGAGACCCATCGCCATTGGCCACCATGTACAGATAATCATCGGAAGAGGGATACAATGCGGCCAGTATAGAGGCAAGCCCCGGGCTGTTTACCGGACTTGGTGGAAGCCCTCGGTATAAATATGTATTATACGGCGATTGAATCTGTAAATCTTTATACAAGAGGCGTCTCGGTCCATCGTGAATGATGTATTGAATGGTCGGGTCCGCCTGAAGACGCATTCCTTTTTGCAGCCGGTTATGATACAGAGCGGATATCACAGCCCTTTCCGAACCGATAACGGCTTCTCCTTCGATAATGGAAGCCAATGTCATCACTTCATGAATCGTCATACCCAAACTCCGGGCTCTTTCCAGCAAAGAATCATGAATAACACTCCGATACCGGTTGACCATCTTTGTCAAAGCCGATTCAGGTGTTTCGTTGAGCATGAAATAATAGGTATCCGGAAACAGATACCCCTCCAATGAGGGGGCATCCACTTTCAGTTGACGACAAAACTGTTCATTGTTTATCCGTTCCATCAGAGTGGTTGAATCAATATGCAAATGTTGTTTCAACAACGACACAACATTCTCTGCACGCAGACCCTCAGGGATGGTAAGTGTAAGGGTCATCACATTTCCCCTGGTGAGCCGGCGAAGAACTTTCCAATAAGACACTTGACCTTCAAATAAATAATGACCGGCCTTGAGCTGGTGGCCCCATCCCATGAATTTAGCCATAATCATAAAAGTCCGGGGATGTTGAATGATCCGCAATTCCCCCAGTTCTCTGGCAATAGAGGTTAAAGTCATACCCCTCTGAATGTCCACGATGATTTTTTCATCGGAAGGAATATCCCATCGTCGGTTAATATACAGGGCGAAAACAATCAGAGCCATCAGGGTCAGTCCGGTAATAAACAAACCGGCCAGCCGTTCCAGATTCCGGTGTTTTATCTGCTTGAGTTGTTTCGCCAATTGATTTAGAAAATTCGCTTCGCCTGGCATAAGAAGGTTCGACTCCGCATTCTGGCTTTTATTCCCATTGTCATGTCAGTATACAGATATAGTAAAATGGCCCTTCAGAGTCAGGGCCGAAGATCCTGTTTGAGCACTTTATCATTTTCTAAATCACTGGTTTAATGTAAGATTTTCACGGTCTTTTGTCAACCGGTTTATTGGAAATTTGACCGATTGTTCAGTTCGTTTTTCCTCTCAAAACGATGCACTCTCCGTATTTATTTTTCAGTTTATCCATTGCCCTGTTTATTTTTTCTTGCTTGTCATCCTTAAACAGATCGGTTTGATCTCCATCTGTCCGCGATAGTTGAGTCATGCCCACTCCCAAGAGCCGTATCGGTCGAGTAGAATGATTATTTTCAAACAACTTTTGTACTGTTTGGTAAATTGTATCCGTTGCATCCGTTGGAAAAACCAGTGTATGATGTTTTGTCCACGTTGTAAAATCGCAATCACGAATCTTCAATACCACGGTTTTTCCTTTTATACGGTGAGAACGCATACGAAATGCAACCTTCTCGGAAAGCCACAAGAGAATATTCAGGCAGCATAACCGATCCGATTCGTCCTTTTCAAACGTGATTTCATTGGATATTGACTTGGCATTTCTTTCCGGAACAACCGGGCTGTCGTCTTCACCTCTGGACAAATGCTTTAAAACTTCTCCATGGCGTCCAAACCTGGACTTCAATTCCTCTATCGAAAACCGTGAAAGGTCTCCTATTGTCCTTATGTTCAGCTCGTTCAATTGTTTCTCGATCTTTGCTCCGACACCCCAAATCCTGCGAATTGGAAGAGGGTTCAGAAACTCACCTATTCTATTGTGATCAACAACGACAAATCCATCCGGTTTCTTCAAGTCTGAGGCGATTTTTGCCAGGAGCTTGTTGGGAGCGATTCCAATAGAAGCGGTCAGCCCCTGTTCATGCCTTATCTCCGTTTTGATTCGCAGTCCGGTTTCTTCCGCACTCCCCATCAATCGCAGCGTTCCGGTCAGGTCAAGAAATGCTTCATCCAGACTCACCGTCTCCACAAGAGGTGTATAGCGTTTAAAAATCTCCATCAATTTACGGCTTACGGAAACATAATAATCCATACGAACCGGCATAAACACGGCATGGGGACATAACCGGAAAGCCCTGGAAATAGGCTGGGCTGAATGGATACCGTACTTTCTGGCTTCATACGAAGCCGCACATACCACACCCCTGCCTTGTCCCTCTTTGGGATCAGCCCCGATGACAACCGGTTTCCCTTGCAATTCTGAATGATCTCTTTGTTCAACAGACGCATAAAAAGCATCCATATCCACATGGATAATAATCCTTTGAATAGGAAGTCGCGGTGATTTAATTGGATTAATGGAATTGCTCATCGAAGAAATCGGTTAAAATCTGTTTATGATCGAATGCCAGTGGCGAGGGTAAATGTCTTCGATCGAACCAACCCAAATCGGCCGCGTCATCGGAAGCTTTCGATTCACCCCGAGCCTCAGCCGTATACACCACGGAAATCGTATGAAAACGTGGATCTCTGTCCGGTTTGGAGTACACACCCAATAAGCGCAGATTATAAACCTCCAGCTTCGTCTCCTCACGGGCTTCCCGGACAGCCGCTTTTTCTGCGGACTCGCCATAATCGATAAAACCGCCGGGGAGTGCCCAGCCGTATGGAAAATTCTTTCTTTGAATCAGTAGAATCCGGTTATTCCTTTGAATAAGGATATCCACTGTGGGAAGGGGGTTCTGATAAATTCGAACGTTTCCGCCGCAATGGGGGCATGTTTGTGTTTTTGATTTCACAACGCCTATCCGATTTATTTGTGATATTTCTCACCCCGGATCAGGGTAAAACTTCGATAGAGTTGCTCCAGAAGAATCACGGGGACCATTTCATGTGGAAAGGTCATTTTCGAAAGGGAGAAACAATAATCACTGCGTTTAATGACCCTTTCCCCCAATCCGACGGCTCCTCCGACAATCCAAACCGATCGCTTAACGGAACGATTCAACCATTCCTGAATTCGATCGGCCAATTCAAGCGAACTCCATGACTCGCCTTTTCGGTCCAGAGCGATGACTACGCAGTTAGATTCAGGCAAGACACGAAGTATGCGATCCGCTTCCTCTTGAAGAACTCTCTGCGTATCCGTCGATGGCTTGATTGGAGCCGGGAGGACTGATTTACTTTCAACCGCTGAGTAATGACGCAATCTTTGGATATAATGGTTTTCACCTTCCAGGAAACAGGCAGTTTTGGTTGTGCCGACCGTGATCAGAGAGATTTTCATGAAATCCGGTTCTCCCGTTCCTGATCGCTGCTTTGGAAATCACGTTCTCTTGGAATGTCCTCATCAATGATTTGAAGAAGATCTTTCAGGTCTTGCTGCAGAGACTTTATGGCGTCGTGCCATTCGGTTGTGTCACTCTTCTTTTTCTCTGGTTGAGTGTGTACATCCGGATTTTTTAATACCTGATTGATGTCATCATCGCCGAGCCCTTGATTCATAAATTTATTTATGGTACAAACCAGCTCCATATCCGAGGGTCTGTACAGGCGTCTTCCTGTTTTGCTTTTTGACGGCCGTAAAGCGGGAAATCGTGCTTCCCAATCTCTTAGCTCCTGTGAATCCCTTCCTGTTAAACGGGATAATTCTCTGGATGAATAGTAAAGCCTTCTTATGGGCGGTCCGTTGAGTTCAGATTTTTTCACCACGTCCTCCCCAGACACAGAACCAAAGATGAACAGAGTTGATCCGTATTGATTTATCGGATCATCTTTTCCGCAGAAAACCGTTTTTCACCCATACCGTGCCGCTGGAAAATTCATTGATGAGTTTCAGTTTCCACATTTCCGGCACGATGAATCTCCCTCCCATTTTTGCCTTTAGACTGTTGATCCCATCAAAAAGATAATAAGCTTTTCGCTGCAAAACAAATGATTCATGAATATAATCATGATTTTTTTTTATCAAAGCACATCCGCAAATATATCCTTCTTCCTGGCAACTATCGATAACACGTTGATTATACCGGCCAAATGGAAATGAGATAAACCGTATCTTATTATTCAATCCGTCTTCGAGAATGCATTTGGAAACTCTTATTTCACGTATCAATTCTTTCAGTGTCAACCGGGTCAAATCCACATGACAACAACCATGAGAGCCGATTTCCCAGCCCATGGAATGCAGCTGCCGTATCTGCTCCCAGCTGAGATGCCTGAACCGTTTCCCCCCTAAATTCACATCCCATGTATTCTCCCGGCCTATATATCCTGCAATTACGAACACAGTTCCGGTAAAACCCAGTTCCTGCATAGGCGGTACCGCGTGATCCATTATGTTTTCATAGGCATCATCAAATGTCAGTGTCACAGCAGGACCGACAGGGATCTTGTTTTCAGTCAGTTTCTCAAGCGGCAGACTCGTATAGGCATTATCAGACAGGTATCGGATGACTCGTTGAAACCGGTGTGGAGTCACCCGGGTGATTCCCCATTCAAATCGATCATCGACTTTATGAAAGGCCAGAATAGGATGATGATTCCTTGATTTCGTTTCCGACATAATCTATCCAGGGTAAGCATTCAAACCTTTTTCAAGAATATCCATAGATCGGTTCAAAGCCTGAGAGTTGAGTACATAGGCGATTCGAGCCTCCCTCATTCCACGTCCGGGAGTTGCGTAGAAACCCGGCCCAGGCGCTATCATTACGGTTTCATTCTGGTCATGAAAATCCGTCAGCATCCATCGGCAGAAATCTTCGATATCCTTCACCGGAAAGGTGACCATCATGTAAAAGGCCCCCTCTGGCTTGACGCATTTTACGCCTTGAATCTTCGAAAGTCTTTGAAAAAGCGTATCCCTGCGTTCACGGTATTCCTCAAGCATGTCCGAAAAGTAGCGTTCACCGGTTTTGACCAACGCCATGGCCCCGATCTGCTCCAAAGTCGGCGGACAAAGACGTGCCTGCCCGAATTTAAGAACGGTTTTCATGATTTCTTTATTTTTACTGACTATGCATCCCACACGGGCACCACACGCGCTGTAACGTTTGGACAGACTGTCCACCAGAATGGCATTTTCACTGATTTCTGAAAATTCCATTATGGAAACATGTTTACCGGAAAAGCAAAACTCTCTGTATACTTCATCGGACAGTACAAATAATTGATTGTGCAAGGCAAAATCAGCCACGATTTTCATCTCCTCTCGAGTGAGAACCGTGCCTGTCGGGTTGTTCGGCGAGCAGATTATTATCGCGCGGGAGCGCGTTGTAAGGCATTGCTCCAGTTTTTGAATCGAAGGCAGCCTGTATCCGTTCTCGGGATCCGTCCCCACAGGAATCAGGCGGATTCCGGCCATATGCGCGAATCCGTTGTAATTGGGATAGAACGGTTCAGGAACAATGATCTCATCCCCTGGCGAAGCCGCGGCCATCATTGCAAATAAAACGGCTTCACTTCCCGCTGTGGAGATCATGCAGTCTTTTGGTTCCACTTCAATTCCGTTTTTGCGGTAATAATCGGCCATGGTCTTCAGAAATTCGGGAAGTCCGTTGGAAGGTCCATAGGCCAGAACCTTTTGTTCAAACGATTGCAGGGCCTGGAAAAATTCATTTGGAGTGGGTATATCAGGCTGACCGATATTCAAATGATAGATATGCACTCCATGTGCTTTTGCCGCATCAGCATGAACGGCCAGTTTTCTTATGGGAGATTCGGGCGTGGATTTCCCGCGAAGAGAAATATCAGGAGACTTCATGAGAGCTTCCTCCTAAATCATGCTGCGGTTTCGGAAATCAGAAGTGATTCATGGATACTCTGTTCCTCAAACAATTCTCGAGCCGTTTTCTGAATTATTACAGGAGTGATACTATTGAACCGGGCAATCGTTTCTTCCATCATCGGCACCGGTTGATCGTACAGGGCGAATCGAGCCAGTCGATCCATGCGATAGTTGACATCTTCATGAGCAAGAATCAAATGCCCCTCGATTCGTCGTTTGACCCGGTTCAATTCATCAACGGTTATGCTTTTTCGAGTCAGTTTATCGATCTCGGCGCGAATGCCCCTGATCACTTTTTCAGTATGTACCGGAGCCGTGCCTGCGTAGATTCCCAGGAGTCCCGAATCTTTCCAACACTCCAGAAATGTGTAAATCGAATAGACCCATCCCCTGTTTTCCCGCAGCTCCTGAAAAAGCCGGGAACTCATTCCAACCCCTAATATTTGATTGATCAGAACCAACACATACCGTCTTTCATCAGCCATGGCAAAACCGGGAATGCCGATACAAAGATGGTTTTGTTGAAAGGGCATTTTGTCTTCACGGCGGATAGTCCCTCCAAATACAGGAGGTTCGACCTTTTTTTCGGAACCCGCGGGCACATCACTTAAATATTTCTTCGCCAGTTGGATCAAAGACTCGTGGTGCAGTTTTCCGGCGGCAGTCACCAGTATATTCTCTGCTGTGTAGTGTTCGGCCCTGTAGCGATCCAGATCCGAACGAAGCAGACGGCTGATACTGTCGGCAGTGCCCAGAATGGGCCTGCCCAAAGAGTGTTTCCCAAAAACTGTACGAATCAATATATCCTGAACAAGGTCTTCGGGTGAATCATATAGACTGTGAATCTCTTCCAAAACAACGGTCTTTTCCTTTCGAATGGCAGACGGTTTCAGCGTGGCGTTTAATACCAGATCGGACAACACTTCAAACGCCTCATGCATATGATCCGGCATTGTCCAGGAATGAAAAGCGATCGTCTCCTTTTCTGTAAAGGCGTTTAAGTGTCCGCCCAGACTTTCAAGGCTGATCGCAATATCACGGGCATCGCGCGTTTGCGTACCGGTAAAAACCATGTGTTCGAGAAAATGTGAAATGCCGTTTTGCGTATCCAATTCATAACGGGATCCCGCCTTTATCCATATTCCCAGTGCGACTGAATTCGAACCCGGTACACACTGAGACAACACACGAATCCCATTGTTCAGTAATGTCTCATCAACCCTGAAAAACATGTCCGACTCATCTCTCGCTGTCGGTTTTTTGCAGTACCTTGTGACTCAGATCCAGCTTGCCCTCTGGATTAATCTTCATTAATTTAACTTCAATTTCCTGCCCGACACGAAGATGATCTTCGACACGGTTGACGCGATGCGGCGCGATCTCGGATATATGCAGCAGGCCCTCTTTGCCGGGCAGAATTTCAATGAAAGCACCGAAATTCGTGATTTTTTTTACTTTGCCCTTATAAACCTTTCCGATCTCCGGCTTTTGGACAATGCTTTTGATCAGCTCCATGGCTGCCATGCAGGACTGTTGATCCGCTGAAGCGATTTGAATCGTTCCGTCATCTTCAATATTGACTTCCGCGCCGGTTTTATCGACTATTTCCCGAATCATCTTTCCGCCCGGACCGATAACCGCGCCGATATCGTCGATGTCGATCTTCATGCTGAAAATACGGGGCGCATACGGAGAAATATCATCCTTGTGTATTTTAATCACGCTGTCCATGATATCCAGAATCTTCAATCGGGCTTTTTGGGCCTTGTCCAAAGCCTGCCTCAGAAGATCCGAGCTGATTCCTTCTATCTTTATATCCATCTGAAAAGAGGTAATTCCCGAACGGGTGCCGGCCACCTTGAAATCCATATCTCCCAGATGATCTTCATCACCCAGAATATCCGTCAAAACGGCAACCTGATCTTTTTCCTTGATCAAACCCATGGCAACACCGGCGACAGCCGATTTGACCGGTACACCCGCGTCCATCAGCGCGAGACTGCCTGCGCATACGGTCGCCATGGATGAGGATCCATTGGATTCCAGAATATCAGATACAATCCGTATGGTGTACGGGAACACTTCATCCGCGGGTATAACGGGTTTGAGAGCCCTTTCCGCCAGATTTCCATGTCCCACTTCTCTTCGGCTGGTGCCGCGGAAAAAACGAACTTCGCCAACGCTGAAAGGCGGAAAATTATAATGCAACATATAACTCTTCCACGATTCGCCTTCGAGATTCTCGATCTTCTGCTCGTCTACACGGGTCCCGAGCGTCACGACCGTCAGACTCTGGGTTTCACCCCGTGTAAAGAGGGCCGACCCATGGGTTCTGGGCAGCACTCCAATTTGGCAGTCGATTGTTCTGATATCGTCGTAACCACGATTTCCGATACGTCTTTTTTCGTCCAGAACCATTTTCCGGACCAGCTCCTTTTCCACCTCGTGGATAGTCTCCTCAATGAATATTTCCTGACCGGGATAATCTTCGGCCACAGAGTCGAAAATAACCCGTTTCAGGTTTTCAAAGGCCTCACGCCGCTCCATTTTGGGATGTATTTCCAGAACCTCAGGAAGCTTCCTGATTGCAATCTCCCGAACTTTCTGAACAAGCCCGGTGTCGACTTCAATAGGGAGAAGGGGGCGTTTGGAGCGTCCCGCTTCTTTTATGAGTTCATTCTGAAGTGCGATAATTTTCTTGATGGCTTCATGCCCGAATTCCAGACTTTCAACCATATCCTCTTCACTGATCTCACGGGATTCGCCCTCAACCATGGCCAGTGCCTGTTCTGAAGCGGCAACCACGACATTCATATCGCCTTTTGTCAGATCCGAAAAAGAGGCGTTTAAAACATACCGTTCATCAACGCGGCCGACCCGAACAGCAGCAATCGGCCCCTGAAAGGGAATATCCGAAATAGACAGCGCGGCGGAAGCACCGATAATTCCCAGCACATCGGCATCGTGCTCCCTGTCCGAGGAAAGAACCGTTACCACTATCTGCACTTCATACATAAACTCCATGGGCAGAAGGGGACGAATCGGACGGTCTATCAGCCTCGCGCTGAGAATCTCCTTCTCCTGAGGTCTGCCTTCGCGTTTGAAAAAACCGCCCGGAATCTTACCGATGGCATAGGTCTTTTCTCTGTATTCAACCGAGAGAGGAAAGAATCCACGGTATTCCGCGGGTTTTCGGGAAGCCACGGCCGTAACCAAAACCACGGTATCGCCGTACTGCACCACAACGGCACCATCCGCCTGACGGGCCAGTCTCCCTGTCTCAATCGTGAGTGTTTTGCCCTCAATCTCAATACTTTTCGAAATAATCATTGAATCTTCTCCTAATGTAAGCAGGTCCGGCTATCCGTCCCGCATTTCGAATTCATGTCACCGTCTGTCATGAAACGGAGCCGATTGGCTGCATGAATCCGTGATTCTTCGCAGCCTGAACAGTCTTCGGGAACAAACACGGCTGTCAACGCCGAATTCCCAGTTCTTTGATCAGGGAGCGATACTGTTCCAGATCCTCATGAATCAGATAATCCAGTAATCTGCGCCGTTGCCCCACCAGCTTGAGCAGCCCGCGCCGGGAATGGTGATCCTTTTTATGAGTCTGAAAATGTTCGGTCAATTCTTTGATGCGCTCCGTCAACAGAGCGATCTGAACCGATGTATTTCCGGTATCCTGACTATCCTTTCCGTATTTTTCAATAAGTGCGACTTTCTCTTCTCTGGACAAGCCCATGCTTACCTCCTACTCATTCACGGAACTTAAAAGTTGTTTAACACGTAATTTGTCCTCATTGATCTGCTCTCTCAATCGATCGACTGATTCGAACTTCTTCTCTTCCCGTATTCGATTAAGAAACAGAACTCTGAGTCTTTGTTGATATAAATCCTCAACCGTACCCAGAACGTGAACTTCGATTCCTTTTGAATGTCCATTCACAGTCGGTCTAAAACCGATATAGCACATGCCGCTGAACGAACGCCGCCTGTAATGAACCTGAACGGCATAAACACCATGGCCTGGAATCAGTTTATCCCTGTCGCTGACACGAATATTGGCCGTCGGGAATCCGATTCGATGGCCCAGGCCATGGCCGCGAACCACCTTCCCCTCCACGCAATACGGACGGCCAAGCATGAGAGCCGCTTCCTGTACGAGACCTTGATGCAATTTACGGCGTATCCGTGTGCTGCTGACGGTTTCACCGTGAACCAGCACGGGAGGAATGACCGCCACTTTGAACCCGCATTGATCGCCGACCTGATTCAGCAGTTTCTCGTCCCCGGTTCGGTCTTTACCGAAAGCGTGATTAAACCCGATAAAGAAACAACGCACACCGACATTTCTTACAATCTCCATGATAAAATCACGAGGCGGCTGCGAAGCCAATCTTGGGTTAAATGACATGATCAAGAGCGCGTCAATACCCAGAGATTTCAGTATATGCTGCTTCTCTTCGAGAGTCGTCAACAGGCACAGTTTATCATCCCCACCGACAATCTTCTGCGGATGCGGTGAGAAAGTCAATAAAACACTTCTGCCCGTACCATTCACCGCACGGGTCAGCGATCTGATAATTTCCTGATGACCCAGATGGATGCCGTCAAAAGTCCCCAGGGTCAGGCAGGTCTCCTTTTCAAACGGAATTTCCTCAAGCGATCGATAGATTTTCATGGCCGGTAAATCGCTCTTTCCATTCCCAGGGTGTCAGGGCCGATTCAATATCATAGGATCCGATAGCGGTTCTGCACAGTTCCAGAATCATTCCCCCCGTGCCCAGCATTTCACCGATATCCCTCGCCAAAGCCCGAATATACGTGCCTCCGGAGCAATGAACACAAATATCAATATCTGGCTTTTTCCAGCCGATCAATTCAATCTTCCGAATTGTCACCCGGCGGGGATCTCTTTTTACTTCGACCCCTTCCCGCGCCCATCGATAAAGGGGTTTCCCGTTTTTCTTGATAGCCGCGTATCGGGGAGGGATTTGCATAATTTCGCCTTCAAAACATTTGAGCACATTCAAAATATCTCTTTTTGTAAACGCTTTCACTGGCCTTTCTTCAATCACGGTTCCCTCTTTATCATCCGTTTCGGTTCGAATTCCTAACCGAACAACGGCTCGATAGGTCTTTTCGAACTGCATCAATCGGGAAACCTGTTTGGTGGCTTTGCCCGTACAGACCAAAAGCACACCTGTAGCCAAGGGGTCCAGGGTACCCGCATGACCCACTTTTTTACAGTGAATCCATTCTCGAATCATTCGAACAACGTGAAAAGAGGTCATTCCAGATGGTTTGTTTACATTCAGAATGACACCTTCTTGAAATGGATAGACTTCATTCATTTTCCATCCAGGTACACGCCCAATTCGACAAGAAGGCGAAACTTGACCTCTTCAACATTTCCGTTGATCGTGCAGCCTGCCGCCCGGACATGACCTCCTCCTCCGAATTTCCGAGCCACGCCGTTAACATCCAGCGTATTCTTCGAACGGAGGCTGACTCGAAAACACCCGGGACTCTTTTCCAGCATAAAAAACTCCACTTCTGTTTCATCCACAGCCATTAGATAATCCACAAAACCTTCTGTGTCGACGGGTTCAGCCTCTTTCAGAATTTCATAGGACAGATACATGCAGCATACACGGCCCTCATAGTGGAATTCAACGGTTGCCAGGGCCGATGCCAGTCCCTTGATTGTCTGCCTGGACATGCGATAATATATTTTTTCCGCAATATATTCTGGAACCGCTCCGGATTTGACCATTTCCGCACACACTTCCAGGGATCTTTCACTGGTGTTGGGGAAACGGAAACTGCCGGTATCACAAATAATTCCGGTGTATACCAGGGTAGCCACTTCCGGTGTAGTCGGCATTTTCATGTAACGGGTCAGCTGATAAACGATCTCGACCGCACTGCTTTCCGAATCGTCCACCACATTGACATTTCCAAACCTCTGATTGCTTGCATGATGGTCGATATTGATCACAAGATGATTCTTTTTTATCCTGTCCTTGACACAGCCGAGCCTGTTCAAATCCGCGGAATCGAGTATGACAAGCGCTTCCGGGTTAAACAGATCATCCATTTCTTCGGCTTTTTGAATCGCTTCGACTCCGGAAAGAAAATTAAACTTTTCCGGAACCACATCCTGAATACAGATTTGAACCGTTTTCTTTTTATATTGAAGCAGCGCATAAAAAACCAATACAGAAGAGATTGCATCTCCATCGGGATTGATATGGGTGCTTATTAAAAAGCGGTCATTATTATCAATGATGTCCTGAATCCGATGAAATTGTGAAAGAATCTTCTTATTTAAAGGCCGCATGAATCTCCATTCAAGGTTTTTGCACCGGGGTTTCATCTTTCAGGCTGTCCAGCAGTAAATCGATCTTTTCTCTATATTCCCAGGATCTGTCCAGATAAAAATGCAAAACCGGAACATAACGAAGACGCAGCCTTGTTCCCAGCTCTGCCTGAATAAAGGATGAGGCACGAGTCAGGGCTTTCAGCGTTTTTTCTCCCTCCTGTCTGTCTCCAAGAACACTGAAATAGATTTTGGCGTTTCTCAAATCTTCGGAAAGTGAGACATCGACAAGTGTCGTGAAACCAATCTCGGGATCTTTGACTTGAAACTTCAAAATCGAACTGATCTCACTCTTGAGCAATTCTGCTACCTTTTTTGAACGCTTTATCATTTCACAAACAACCTGAATCTTTTAAAACCCGCAACAATAAGGGTCATGGTTTGAATCTAAAAAATCTCTATCAACTGGTCGATCACCTCGATACGATGATCCTCAAGAATAGTTCTGAGAACTTTCTGAATCACGGCGTCAATAAAGCGACGGTCATTGGATACCAGAGCGACTCCCAGCACGCTGTGCTGCCATTTATCCTGATAGTCAATTTCAGCGATTGAACAATTATACCGATGCCTGAGTTTATCTTTTATGCTTTTCAGAATAAACCGTTTTTCTTTCAATGAAAAGGCATCGGTTATCAACAGTTCAACACGCAGTGTCCCCACCAGCATGTATTATAAGGTCCTGGCTGTTTCGACGAACTGATAAACTTCGATCAAATCGCCGGGTTGAATATCCGAACCGGTATCCAGGGTGATTCCGCATTCGTATCCGGAAGTAACTTCTCTGGCATCTTCCTTGAATCGTTTGAGCGAAATGATTTTCCCTTCATGTATCACCTTGCCGTCACGAATCAAGCGGGCATGGGCATTGCGAACCGCCTTTCCGCTCTGAACGGAACATCCCGCTATTTGACCGATGCGCGACGCTTTGAAGACTTCCCGGATTTCCGCTACACCGATGACTTCTTCAGAAATTTCCGGTTCCAGCAAACCGGAAAGAGCCAGCTTGACATCATTGACCGCATCATAGATGACTTTGTACAATCGAATATCAATACTCTCACGCCTGGCCAGTTCTTTGGCCTGCGGGTTGGGTGATACATGAAAACCGATGATAACGGCATTGGACGCCTCCGCGAGTAAAACATCGGTTTCTGTGATTGCGCCCACACTTTTATGAATGATGCGCACAGTGACATCTTCTGTGCTCAGGGCCATGAGAGAATCAATAAGCGCTTCCAGCGATCCATCCACATCGGCCTTGACGATCACGGACAGCTCCTTAACCTCGCCTTCGGCGATTTGTCTGGAGATCTGATCCAGAGTAATCCTTCGGAATTGCCGAAATCCCTGTTCTCTCTTCAACTGCTGGCGCTTTAAGCTGATCTCTTTGGCTTCCTGTTCGGAGTCTACGACCACAAGAACATCACCGGCCTGGGGCATTCCTGTAAATCCCAGAACCTGGACCGGAGTGGATGGAGTCGCCTTTTTAATGCTTCTGTCTCTTTCATCAAACATCGCGCGAACCTTTCCGTGATTCTGTCCGGCCACAAATACGTCTCCGACTGTCATGATCCCCTTTTGCACCAGCAATGTTCCAACAGCACCTCTACCCTTGTCCATACGAGCTTCAATAATCACCGCCCTGGCATGACCGTGGGGATTGGCTTTCAATTCCAGAACTTCCGCTTCAAGAAGAATCATTTCAAGCAAGCGGTCCACGCCTTCACCGGTTTTAGCGGATATCTCGGCGCATTGTACTTTCCCCCCCCATTGCTCGACCAGGACATTGTGTTCGGAAAGATTCTTTCTGATTTTTTCCGGTTCTGAACCCGGTTTATCAATTTTATTGATGGCAACAATAATAGGAACAGCCGCCGCCCTGGCGTGATTAATCGCTTCTATGGTTTGCGGCATCACACTGTCATCCGCAGCCACAATGAGTACGACGATATCGGTAACCTGCGCTCCACGGGCCCTCATGGCGGTAAAAGCCTGATGTCCGGGTGTATCCAGGAAAGTAATTTTCTTATCACCGAGGTCGACGACATAGGCACCGATGTGCTGAGTGATGCCACCCGATTCACCGGCTATGATATTGCTTTTACGGATATAATCAAGGAGCGATGTTTTCCCATGATCCACATGACCCATAACCGTAACAACGGGCGAACGATATTCCATCAGCGCAGCATCGTCCTCCTCTTCTATTAATTCATCGAGTCTCTCTTCTCCATATTCGGTCAGAAATCGCACATCATATCCGAACTCATCGGCCACCATCAAAATCGTATCCTTGTCCAAACGCTGATTGATCGTAACCATCAAACCAAGAGAAATGCAGGTCTGAATCACATCGCTGGCCTCGACACCCATAATGTTTGCCAATTCGGCCACTGATGTGAATTCAGTGGCTTTTAACAAATGATGTTCTTCCTGAACAACGTCTTCGATCTCTTTTTCCTTGCGGCGTCTTCGCTTTTTCGCGGTATCTCCGCTCATCCTGGCCAGTGTTTCCCGAATGGAAGCCTCTATCTCTTTCTCATCAATCTGAACGGCCGTTTTTTTCCTTCGGCGCCTTTTCTTCTTTTTGCCTGGAACTCCGCCTTCTTTCATAGCGTCTTCAAGCGTCTGCTCTGGCCGTGCACGGCCCTTTTTCCTCTTTTTTGATTTCTCCGCTTCAGCCTTGTCTTCTTCCAGTGCCACAACAGGTTTTATTTTCGGATGACGCTTCAGTTGACGCCGAGGCTTCTCTTCGACTTCTTTCTCTTTGGTTTTTTCGGCTTGTTCTGGCGCTTTCTTTCCTGAAATTTCTTTTTCTCTTGTCTTCTCTGTAACAGCCCGGCGCTGTTCTTTCTTTGCGGTTTCTTTTATTTCTTCTTTGACTTTCTCTGTTTGGTCTTCACGGACTGCTTCTTCAACGGGTTTTTCTTTCTTTTCCGCCTTTTTGACTGCCACCTTCGGCTTGGTGACAATTTTTACACGTTCAAATACATCCCCCTTGGAAGCTTCCAGCACTTCATCGATTTCATGCCGTATAGCCTCACGCCTGGCTTCCTCTTCCTGTTTTTTCTCCTGAATCTTTTTCCTGAAATCAGGCGTCCTGTCGGTCTCCTCTTCCTTTTTAATAAAATGCTCTGAAATCAGTGAATACATATCCTCCGTTACGGGAACCATATGATTTCGCACGGATATTTTATGATTGTGCAAAAAATCAATAAGCGCTTCCGTGGAGATATTAAATTCCTTTGCTGCCTGATAAATTCGTTTTTTCTTGGACATTTCGATTCCGTTGATTTTCCTGACACAAACAGATTGCAGGTCCATTCGACCGAAACGGCAGAAGCCGGATGTTTAGGGGAATCCACCGCTCTTTATTTAATTATTCTTCAAGCACTCTTTCTGCAGATTCAGTGTCATTCTCTTCACTGGTTTCCAGACCGGTTTCGTTCTTCTCAATATCCGGTTCGAGCGTATCCATAGGTCCGGTTTCTGCTTCTTCGACCTCCTCATAGTAAGAACCGAGAATTTCCCAGATCTTTTCAACTGTTTTATCTCCAAAACCCTTCAGTTCCATGATGGTTTTCCGGCCTGCATCAAGAACCTCTTCAGCAGACTCGAAACCCGCGCTGACCAGTTTGTCCAGCACATTTTTTGACAGCTCCGGAATATCAGTCAGCATCAGCGATTCCTCTTTCTGCTGTTCCAAAAGCCATTCCGATTCCTTGACCGTTGTAATTTCATAGCCGGTCAGTATGGAGGCCAGCTGTCTGTTTTGTCCTCCTTTACCGATAGCCAAAGAGATTTGATCATCGGAAATAACCGCCGTGGCTGATTTATTTTCTTCATCGATCAGAACCTTTAAAGGTTTGGCGGGACTCAGCGCACGTTGAATAAAAATCTGCGGCTCACTGCTCCAATTGATCACATCGATCTTTTCGTTGTTCAGTTCTTTGACAATGGCCTGAATCCGGACTCCTTTTAAACCTACACAAGCACCCACAGCGTCGATCCGCTTGTCGTTGGAATACACACCTACTTTGGCACGATCTCCGGGAAATCGGGCCACTCGCTTCAGCTCGATGATTCCGTCATAGATTTCCGGAACCTCTATCTCGAAAAGACGAACCAAAAACTGGGGATCGGCTCTTGATACGATGACTTCCGGTCCGCGACTGGACTGAGTGACGGCTTTAATGATCGCGCGTATGGAATCTCCCCGATGAAAACGTTCATTATAGATCTGCTCCGATTTGGGGAGCGATACTTCCATTCGATCCACGGAAACCAGAATCTCTTCCCGATTGATCTGACGGACATCTCCGACAATGATTTCTCCGACTCGGTCACTGAATTCGGCAAAAATGACCTCTTTTTCCGCTTCCCGTATTTTCTGATTCAACCCCTGCTTGGCTGATGTAATGAGGCGCCTTCCAAAACTTGAGGGATCGATAATTTCAACAAATTCATCACCCAGCTCCAGATCGGGTTCAACCCGCTGTGCGTTTTCCAGTGAAATCTCTGTGACGGGATCGGTAACCTCTTTGACAATGCTCTTAACCTGATAGATTTCGACCTCTCCTTTATCCATGTTCACAAAAATATCGAAATTATCCGAAGTTCCATATTTTCGTTTAATCATGGAGAGAAAGAGATTTTCCAGTATTTCTCCCAGAACTTCCCGCTGGATGTTTCGCTCTTTGGCGATCTGTGTAACGGCTTCAACGATATTGATATTCATGGAAGCCTTCTCCTCCTTACTTCCATTTAAGTTGAATGGATGCGGATTGAATCTCCGTATATTGATATTCTTCTTCACCCTGCCTGGTTCGGACTCGAAAGATCGAATCATCGGCTGCGATCAACGTACCCTGAACCAGTACGCAATCACGGGTTCTCAGACATTGAAGGACTATATCCCTTCCAATATTTCTCATAAAATCACCCGGTGTTGTCAATTTGCGGTCAACACCCGGTGAAGAAACTTCAAGTCGATAATCCTGAGTTAAAATGGAATCACCGACCAGGTCCAATTCGAATCGTATTCTCCGGGTCAGAGCCACACAGTCTTTTATGGTGACTCCTCCTTCCTGATCAATAAATACCTGAATAACTGCCTTTTGCGCGCTGCCTCCGATTTTCAACTCGACCATCTCATACTGCTGCCCTTCCACCAATTTGGCAATCATCCGCCGCAATTCTGACCGGTCCGAAGTCATTCGTCTCCCATAAATAAAAAAGTGGGTAAATTACCCACTTCGCGAACTCTAATATACAAAATAATTTGTTATTTTGCAACAAAAAACACGTTCCAGGAGCGTCCTTGGAATAAGACTCTTCTATAATGATTTCAACAGGTATTCCGCCTCCTGGGCAACCTGCGATTCAGGGTAATTCTCAATAATGTTTTGATAGGCCATTCTGCTTTTTTCCTTCATTTCAGCTTTCCGATAACAGCGTCCGGCGTCTTTCCAGTAAAAAGGGCTGTAAAAACCTTTTCGGCTGAGATCAGCGGCTTTTTGAAACCATTCAGCGGCTTCAGCAAAATGACCTTGATTTTCCAGGGAAGCTCCGATTCCCGCCATACTGGAAGCCTTGTAAAGCTTAATATCTCCATAGTCGTTTATATACATTCGAAAATGCTTCTCGGCATTTTCATAGTCCTGCCGCTGAAAATAAATATCCCCCAAATAATAAGCGGCTTTCCCCGATGAAGAAGTGCCTTCATAGACAGTCATGATCTCCGTCATTGAAGAGATCGCCCTGTCATAATCACCGGCTAAAAAAACCTGTTCCGCAATAGCCAATTCCGCCGCGGCGGCCTGTTCGGCTTTTGCCTTGCTTCTTACCATCATAATGGAAATGAAGGCGACTGCCAGAAGACCGATTACTATGTAATGTGTCTGTTTGGCATACCGCCGATACCATTTCTGAACCTTTACGTAAAACGTAACCAAACCGTCTTCCCGTATTTCCATTTTGCGGATTTTTTTCCGAGGTCTTAACATGTTATCTCCACATCGAATCCACTATACATTTTCCGCTTTGTTCTCGCTTAGCACTTTCTGTACAATCTCCAGTACGGTGGTCTGAAGATCGGCCGGTTTCGTAAAAAACGGGAAACCCCGATTTTTCTGCTGTTCGAGAACTTCGGCTTCATCCGCATAACCGGTCATTAGAATGATCTTTTGATCCGGTTTCTTCTTTCTTATTTCACTGGCCAGCTCAAATCCGCTCATACGGGGCATGCGAATGTCACTGACAACAAGGTCCGGCTTGAATCGATCGAATTCAATGAGGGCTTCTTCCCCATTGAAAGCGATTCGCACCTCGTATCCCTGACGCTCGAGGAACCGGGCGTATACTCTGGCTATTGTATCAACATCATCGACAACAAGAATTCTTTCTTTCATTCTGCCCCCCGATTTTCATCGTCTCACTTTTTTCGCACCGATCAGTCAAACAGTACCCCAGGCAGGAGTTGAACCTGCGGCCAACGGTTTAGGAAACCGCTGCTCTATCCTCTGAGCTACTGGGGCGTTCTATTTGTAAATCATGTTAATTTATTAAAGTCGTTTTAAAAAGGCAAGAATTATTTCGATCATTTTCATCCTTATTCGAATTAATCTTGATTATTTCAGCCAGGTTTTGTATACTGATCTTCACAGGTACAGCCGGTTTATTTCATCGCCTATTCATGGAGGTTAGACAATATGTCACAAGAGACCCTCGGCCGCATTCTGGATCGAATTGATGAATACAGGGAACATGTTATTGATATGCAAACACGTCTTACCGCGATTCCAGCCATCGGCCCGGACAACGGAGGAGAAGGTGAAGCCGAGAAGATGAGATGTGTTCTGGAATTTCTGAATGATCTTGATCCCAATGAGATCGTGGAAATCAATGCGCCGGATAACCGGGTTCCGGCCGGATACAGACCCAATCTATTTGTCCGATTCAAAGGCAGCGCTTCAACACGCACCATATGGGTTATGTCTCATATGGATATTGTGCCGCCCGGGGATCTTTCGCTGTGGAATTCGGACCCCTATCAAGTGGTCGAAAAAGACGGCAAGCTTTACGGCCGTGGCACCGAAGACGATCAGCAGGGTTTTATATCGCCGTTTCTCGCACTCAAAGCCATGAAGGAAGAGGGAATCACGCCTGCATTTAATGTAGGCCTCGCGATTGTTTCCGATGAAGAATCGGGATCCAAATTCGGCATCCAGCATGCCCTGAAAGAACGGCCGGATTTGTTTTCAAAAGAGGATCTGATCTATATACCCGACGCCGGAGATCCCGAGGGAATTACGATGGAAGTCGCAGAAAAATCCATATTATGGATCAAGGTTGAAACACTGGGCAAACAAACACACGGTTCAACCCCTGAAAAAGGAATCAACGCCCACAAAGCCGCAGCCCATCTGGTTGTAAAAATGAACGACCTCTATCGAGACTTTCCGGATACGGATCCTCTCTACGATCCGCCTGTTTCCACCTTTGAGCCGACACGCAAGATGGAGAACGTGTCCAATATCAATACCATTCCCGGTTCCGACATTGTCTTTTTTGACTGCCGGGTCCTTCCCCGGTACTCTCTTGAAAACCTGAAACACCAGGCACGCACCTATGCGGATGAGATTGAGAAAGAGTTCGGTGTTCGCATTTCCCTTGGCTTTCCGCAGGATGAAACCGCTCCTGATCCTACATCGCCCGATGCACCGGCTGTTCAGACGCTTAAAAAGGCCATCCATGAAATTCATGGTAAAAACGCAAAAGCAGTGGGTATCGGAGGGGGCACCGTAGCCGCCTATTTCCGGCGTGCCGGTCTCCCCGCGGTTTGCTGGTGTACTCTGGATGATACGCTGCATGGACCCAATGAGTATTCGGTCATCAAAAACGTGCTGAATGACGCCAAAGTGTTTGCCCATATCTTTTTACAGCGATGACGAAAAATTCTTGAAAACTCTTTTTGGAAAAACGGACGGATCTTTACCCGTCCATTTTTATATCAAGGAATCATAAAATGCTGCTTCATGACTCATCCGGCAGGAAACCGCTTCACCAGGAAACCCGACCTGCCGAAATCATCCGATTGCGACAAAAGTTATACCAATCAATTCGCACTTTCTTTTTCAAAAGAGATTATGTGGAAGTGGATCCGCCGATACTCACTCCTTACCCGACCCTTGATGCCAATGTGGAATCTCTTTCTTCCCGAATCCGTATCAATGAATCGGACTATACTCTATACCTTCATACGAGTCCGGAGCACTCCATGAAGAAATGTCTGGGTGACGGTTTGACCCAAATTTTCTTCCTGGGAAAGGTGTTTAGAAATGACGAATGCTCCGACCGGCATAATCCCGAATTCACCATGCTCGAATGGTACCGGTCCCCTTCCGATTACCAGGGTATCATGACAGAGACAAGAGAATTGATCCTGTGGCTGTGGCAATCGGTTATTGGAAACACGGAACTCGTTATCAACGGTCAGAAGATTTCCTTCAGTGACCCCTGGGATATCCGCTCCGTGGATTCCCTTTTTATGGAATATGCGGGTTTTTCGCTGACCGACCACGAAACCGCGGAAGCTCTGCGCAGTGAAGCACTCGCCCGAAATCTGTATACATGCTTGAATGATAATTGGGAAACCCTTTTTTTCCGCTTTTTTCTGGAGTATATTGAGCCCCGACTGGGAATTCATAAGCCTGTCTTTGTCATCGATTATCCCATCTCCCTTGGATTGATGGCCAAACAAAGTGCAACGGATCCCTTTTTTGCCGAAAGAGTGGAACTGTATGCAGGCGGAATGGAACTGGCGAACGGATACTCCGAATGTCTCGACCCTGAAGAGCAGTACCGGCGTTTTCAGGAAGACCGGCGGCGAAAATTCAAGGAAACGGGCATCGACTATCCAATCGATCTGGAAATGATAGAAGCCCTGAAAAAGGACATTCCCCCCACCGCCGGCATGGCCCTGGGTGTCGACCGACTGCTGATGCTCATCACAGGCATACCGCGCATCCAGGACCTGCTTCTCTTTCCCGTGCACCGATGGGTTTCCACGGCTCGGAAAAATGATTTATGAAGTTGAAGATTAAACAACGGGGGTCATTCTGGCAGCCGGCGCGGCTTTTCTGATCCGTTCAAAAACCCGGCTGCACTCCGCGTCCCCTTCATCTCATGAACGACCGTAGAATCGCATCCAAAATCGACCGGCTTCAAAAAAGTCTTCCCCTGGTCAGGGCCGCGCTCTCACCCTGTCGTGTCTGTCCACGCCGATGCGGTGCAAGGAGGCTACAGGGCGAAACCGGATTGTGCGGCACGGGTTTCGACCTCATGATCGCTTCGGACACTCTGCATCGGGGCGAAGAGCCCCCCATATCAGGCACACGCGGATCGGGAACTCTTTTCTTCAGCGGATGCGGACTGAAATGTGTGTTCTGCCAGAATTATCCCATCAGCCAGCTTGTTCACGGACGTATCGTCAGCCCCGAAGACCTTGCCTTTCGAATGCTTGAACTGCAGCGCAGGGGAGCGCATAATATCAATCTGGTAACACCGTCTCATTTTATACCGCAGATTATGGAATCCCTGTTGACAGCTTATCAAAATGGATTATCCATCCCTCTGGTATACAACAGCAGCGGATATGATTCCGTCGAAACACTTCAATGGCTGGATGGCGTTGTGGATATCTATATGCCGGACATGAAAGTAGACGACAGTAAAACGGCCGGCCAATATTTCTCAGCTGCCGATTATCCCGGAGTCAACCGCCGGGCCGTTGTTGAAATGTTTCATCAGGTCGGTCTTTTACAAACGGATCCTTCGGGAATCGCACTCCGAGGGCTGCTGATCCGCCATCTGGTGCTTCCCGGGAATAAAAGCGGAAGCCGGGAAATTTTCCGGTTCATCGCGGAATCTGTTTCACCCCTTGTCCATATCAGCCTGATGAGTCAATATTTCCCGGCCCATCGGGCCCTGAACAGACCCCCGTTAAACCGGCGGATCACCCGGCTTGAATACCGGCACGCCAAATCCGCAATGTTTCAAGCAGGCCTGTTTCAGGGATGGTTCCAGGATAATTGAACGTCTCCGTTCGCAAAAAAGCCGCGGATTTCCAGTAAACCCGCGGCTCATCGATGTCCATGAATCAGGGTCAAACTACCATTCCAGAACCGAAGATTTTTCAATCAGCTCCTGAAAACGGTTCTCGACAATATCCTGCTTATTGGCCATTCTCAATCGATTCTTCTCTTTTAATTCCTGAAGACGCTCTTCCAGCCTTCTGATCTCCAGTTCGCGGTTCTTTTGTCTGAGATCGAACAGGATATTCAGTTTCTCCTTCAGCTGATTCTCGATCCGTTTCTGTTCATCCGTGTCCGCGGTTTTCCAGGCTTCGGCAAGATCCCTGCAATCCCGGTCCATTCTCCGTTCCTGCAGAATCCGTTTATAGGTCTCTGGATCGTTGGCTTTGATGCGTTTGAGATTCCGAAGCTGTCTGGCAAATTGATTCATGATTTGCTGATACATCAAAGGATTGGATGTTTTCAGCTGCAGGACTCGATCATACCGTCCTGGATCCGTTTCCTGCAGAAGGCGTAACGCTTCATCCTCTTCCTCCTGTGTCAAAGAAACGGCCTGTTCCACGACATTTTGCGCGCGGGGATTTCTCTGCCGGGCCAAACCCGGGACGGAAATTCCGAACATGATTAGAAATACCCATACTCCCCAAATCATACTGTTCCATTTCATAAAACACCTCCTTGCACCGTATTAAATTCCGGCCATGTTCTCGAACAGGTTCTGTATCTGGTTTCTGATACTGTTGAATTCACCGGATAATAGTGAAAGATCGTCCAGCCAGAACGATTCATTTTCATCCTGTGTGCTGACCGTTACCCAGCGGTTCGAGAAGAGGTCGTCCATTTCCGCGGAAAGATTATATGTCTCGATGAACAATTCATCCCGCCATTCCATTAAATCTTCGTTGACAGAGGGATTGTAACCGGCTGGATGCAGGACGAGAAAAGCAACGATCATCGCCGCAAGAGCGGGCATTCCCCATGCCAGCGTTCTGAACCAGGGAAGCGTCTGGATTCCGAATGTCCGCTGCCCGGTGATGCGGCGACCGGCTTCGTGCAGAATATGCCGGCGTATTGTTTCATCCGGAATATCCGCTGTATTCCGAATCGTTTTCTTTGCCATTTTCAGAAAGTTTGCCTCGTCCCGGCAAAAAGGACAGGCTTTCACGTGTTTCCTGAACTTTTTAGCCTGCCGGGAATTCAACTCACCGGAAAGGAATAAATGGGTTTTCTTTATTTCAGGACAGGACATGACTTTTTTCCTCCCAGGACTCATGAGGAATCATCCTTTTTAAACTCTGAACCGCGTAGTGCATGCGACCCAGGACGGTATTGAGCGGGCATTGCATGATTTCGGCAATTTCCCGAAACGGAATCTCTCCGTTGAGACGCATCAGCAGAACCTCCCTCTGTTCGCTCGGCAATTGATCGATCGCCCGGTAAAGCCATTGAAGCTTTTCCCGCTGAATCATTTGCTCTTCGGGTCCTGACGCATCCCCGGGAAGACAGTCCAAACCCTGCCCGCTTTTTAAATCATCTTTAACATTACGCGACGCCTTTCGCGCATGATCGACACAGCCATGATAAGCGATTCCGAAAAGCCAGCTCGAGAAAGTGCCTCGTTCTTCGTAATTCTTTAATCCGCTGATCACCTTCATCCATGTTTGCTGAAACAGATCTTCCGCGCTTTCACGCTCGCGTACAAGTCTCAGCAAGAACGCGAATAGCGGACGCTCGTATCTTTGATACAGCTTTCGAAAAGCCTTTGGATCTCCGGCCAGATACGCCCGCACCAGGCGGGCATCGCTTTTGGCATGTCTGCTGTTCATACAATGAAGTAAACGACTCACACCCTTTTTTATTGTTCATGTAAAATAGGTTTTTTCAGTTTCTCTATCAAGTCCATTCATGCTCGCTCGCAAAGTGATGTATTTAAAAAAACAGCATCAAGCAATCCATATGACTGATTTTCGCATACGCGTGTGTTTTATTCCCATTCTATGAAATGTGAAAAAATTTCCTTGCATATTCACTCGAGTCTTCATAAATTGTTCTTATTCAAACCGATCGCAAGACCGGCTTTCCAGCCGGTTTCAATAGATACAATCAAATCTTCAACGAAGAGAAAGGTTTCATTTCGAACAATAATAATGAGGAGGTCATTATGAATCGTTTTAAACCATTGGTTATTCTGGGCATCATTCTATGCCTGGGAATCTGCCTTGTCCACTGTGACAAGAAAACCGGAACCGGTAACGACAATCAAGACCCTGAAGCCAGTCTCGTCGGCACCTGGGTTCTCACCACCCTGACGATCCCTGATCCAGATACCGGTGACGATATTACGGTTCCCGCTTCATTCGCCGGTATTTCCATGACCGTTGTTCTCAGCGCCAACGGGAATGTGACCATCACTGTTGACTGGGGGGATGGCGAAGAAACCGAAACAGGCACCTGGACGGCGACAGCCACGACCCTGACCATGAACCTGACCGGAGAGACCGTGGTCGTGCCCTATACGCTGACAGGCAACACTCTTACGCTGGCCATTACGATGGAAATCGATTGGGACGGTGACGGCATTGAAGAAGAGAGCACCATAACCATGACATTCACCAAACAATAAGTCTTTTAAAAAGAAGATGTCCTGCTGCGGCCCGTCCGGATTCACTGAAACCCGGAGGGGCCGCGGTGATTTACAGCCCTTAACGTGGAGGTTTGATTGAAAATCCGAATATCTTATATTGCATTAATTGGTTTGGCCGCAACCCTTCCGCTCTTTGCCCAGGCCCCCTTTGAAGCGGGCGGCAGCCTGACACTGGCCTTTCCGCAAAACGAGTTCGCCGACAACGTGGACAACCTGGGGTTCGGCGCTTCGGGTAACTTTCTGGCCCGGTTTCCCGGTTCACCGCTTGCCATCGGCGGATCCTTCACTTTTCTGATCTATGGCAGTGAAACAAGGAAAGAGCCCCTGATTCCCCCTGTTTACGTGGACGTGACCACGACCAATGCGATTATCATGGGTCATGTGCTGCTGCGCATTCAGCCCTCAGACGGCCCCCTGGTTCCCTACGCGGACGGTCTTCTCGGGTTCAATTTCCTGACCACCGATTCCCGGATTGAAAATGAACAGGGCGAAGAGATCGCCAGCTCCAACAATTTCCGGGATATTACGTTTGGTTACGGCGCCGGAGCGGGGGTCAAAATCCGCGTTCATCAAAAACCTGACCGGAAATCCTGGGAGACGGGAATTTCTGCGGTTTACCTGGATCTGGGCGCACGTTATTTAATGGGGGGTGAAGCGGAATATCTCAAAAAGGGTTCAATCGAAATCGACGGCGATGATGTGCGGTACACCGTCGTCAAATCGACGACCGACATACTCACGATTCATGCGGGCGTCATGATGACCTTCTGACGTCTCGATCTTCATGACACCGCCGCAGGTACAGGCCGGCCCTCATTAAATTCGAGTCCGGCTTTTTTCTTATAAGCCGGTAGGCAGATCGATGAACACGGTTTCCATTCCCCACTTCTTTTCCAGCAATCGGCCGACAGCCTTAACGCCCAGGGTTTCCGTGGCGTAATGACCGCCGAAAATGACATGAATACCCGCTTCTCTGGCTGTCCAGTAATGGGAATGTCCCGGTTCGCCGGTGATAAAAACATCGAATTTCCCGTCCACCGCTTCCTGCAGCATGCCCAGACCTCCTCCGCTTACGATACCCAGCTTGCGTACATTCCGGGATCCGAAAGTCCACGCGGTCAGCGGAGTGTCGAGTTTCTCCTTTAATAAACGGATAAGATCTTCCACATCCATTTCTTTGTTCAAAGTAACGGCTTTTCCAATGACGGACCCGTGATATTCTCCGAAATCCTCCGCCTCCGGCCAGTTCATCAGTTGGGTAATCTGTGCGTTGTTGCCCAGCTCAGGATGAAGATCCAGAGGCAGATGGGCGGCATACAGACAAATATCGTTTTGGATAAGCGTTTTAACCCGTTCGTACATGAGACCCGTCAGCGGAACGGGTTTTTCCCATAAGAGTCCGTGATGGACAATAAGCATATCGGCCCTCTCTTCACGGGCCTTTTCAAAGGCGGCCTGAGAAGCGTCCACGGCCAGGGCAATTTTATTGATTTCGCCCGTGTTGGCCACCTGAAGTCCGTTGACACTGGAATCAGAAATCTCTGCCACACGCAGTTCCTGATCGAGAAATTCAGTCAGCATTTCCAGTTTCATGGTTTACTCCAACCTGTTTAAAATGGTTTCGGCGATTTCCCGGTCTCCATGCACTTCAGCCGGTCTCGATTTGAAGGGACTTTCGGTCAGTTTCCTGATCCTTCGCACCCACTCCCCGCTTCGCAGTGAATCCCCTTCGATCTCGTCGACTGTCATATGATTTCGCATCCATCGCATCAGGAGCTCGTTTTCACGGAAATCATCTCTCTTTACGCACAGAAGAGGCGTTCGATTCACATACGTTTCGGCCATGATTCCGTATCCAGGTTTGGACAATACCGCATCGCTTGCCTGAACCAGATCCGGAAACCAGGCTGTTTCACGGGAAACCGGAACGATCGAATGTCCGGAGACCTTCCTTAAGGGGCAAATGAAGCGGATCTCTTCATCCTGATCGAAGTGTTTCGGATCGATCAATTCCATGTCGGTCTCAGGCAGTGCCAGAAGGACGACTTTCACTCCTTCTTCAATGCCGAGAGCGCGCCGTATGTCTTTTCGGTCCTTTGTCGATTGCCGGGTGATAAGCGGTATATTCACCCGATTCGGAAATGCCGACATGGGCTCATGAGCCGGAAGACGCATCAAAAGATCGGCTTCGCAATAACAGGACCGAATATGCCGAATAATCTCATGAAATGCCGGCATCTCCTTCGACCACGGTTCATAGATCCAGTCCCAACCGAAATTTCCCCAGGCCAGGGAAGGTATTTTCCATTGGCCGGCCAGGTGAAAAGCGAATGGCGGAATATCGCCCAGAATCATTCGAGCCCCCGTTCTCTCCAGAGCCGTCAATTCAGACAGTACCCAGGCATCCCATTGCTTCAACAGAAGCCGCCACTTCGCCAGAGTGGCTTCCCGGTCGACACACAGACTGGTGCGCTGCACGGTTCCGACATCCACCGATACTTTTCCAAGATGATACGGTGCTTTTAGATAAAGCCGATAGATCCAGGGCGGAGCGTCCGTCCTGATTTGAAAAAACAGACCGGAATCCATCTCCCACAAACGATTCATCACTTCGATGGAACGCACGGAGTGACCCAGACCGTGTCCGGAAACATACACCGCCAGCCGGCGTATCGATGACATTCTTCTAAAACCCTTTCATGGCTGTACTCAGCCGTTCCATCAGCATTCGCATATCCTCCGGGGGTTCCGATTCAAATCGCATAAACTTTTCCGCAACCGGATGCTTGAAACCCAGAACCCGCGCGTGAAGAGCCTGCCGGTTCATGATCTGAAGAAGCTCTTGGGCCAGAGCCATGTTTTTATGATTCAGCCCCCCCAGTCTGGCTCCTCTACCCCCATAAACCGGATCACCCAGAACCGGATGACCGAGATAAGCCATATGAACGCGTATTTGATGGGTTCGACCCGTCAGCAGCCGCAGCGTAATCCGTGAAGTCAAAGGGTATTTCTCTTCCACTCGATAGAGCGTCACCGCCTTTCGTCCCCGGTTTGAAACTTCCACTTTCTTTCTGTCTCTCGAACTTCTTGCCAAATGTGTTTCGATCTTTCCCTCTTTGCTTTTCAGATGCCCCCATATAAACGCTGTATACAACCGTTCGGTTGTCTTTTCTGAAAACTGCAATGACAGCCGATGATGAATAGAATCATTTTTTGCAACGACGAGCAGACCTGATGTATCTTTATCCAGACGGTGTACGATACCGGGCCGTTCCGGTGTATTGACGGCTGACAGTGTTTTGGTATGATGAAGCAGCGCGTGAACCAGTGTTCCGGAACGATGCCCATAAGCCGGATGAACCACCATGCCGGCCGGTTTGTCGATAACCAGCAGATATTCATCTTCATGAACAATGGTCAAAGGGATCGCTTCGGGTTCAAGTTTATGAGGAGGTGACATCGGAAGGGTGATACAGATCTCTGTACCGGGTTCCACCGGGTGACCGGCCTTGACGGGATCACCGTTGATCAAAACCATGCCCTCATGAATCAACTTTTGAATACGGCTTCGGGAAATATCCCTGATCTCCCTGGTCAGAAAGATATCCAGTCTTTCCTTCCTTTTACCGCCGGGAACAGTGATCTTTATAATCTGCTTTTCCATTCATTGGGCATTATCGGACGACTTCAACGGTTTGCTTTCTTGTGAAGGTTCTTTTTTAATAAAAACATGAAAACAGAGTATCAACATACCGATAACCACAGCCGAATCCGCGATGTTGAATACGGGCCATCTGACCCGGCCGAACCCTATATCAAGGAAATCCACAACCTGCTGATGCAGCACACGATCGATCAGATTTCCAGCCGCCCCGCCTAAAATGCAAGCCAGACTTCCCTTTAGAAGCATGCCCTCATCTTTATGAATCAGCAAATAGATGAGCACCCCAAGACTCGCCAGAATGGATAAAATCGTAAAAATATAACCGTGCTGGATTCGAATACCAAAAGCCATGCCGGGATTTTCCACATAAGTAAATCGAACCACATCACCCAATATCGGTATGGATTCACCCAGTACCATAGTATGCCTGACAATTCCCTTGGTTATTTGATCCAGAATAAACGCGGAGGCAAAAATAAAAACAATCAATGACCATCCTCCTCTTTCTGGTCTTCATTTATTTTCAACTCTTCTTCTCTGGATTTGCACTGGATGCACAGCCTTGCATGGGGAACCGCTTCCAGACGTTCTTTATTGATCGGCTGCTGGCAGCTGTGGCACAGACCGTAAACTCCTTCATCCAGTCGCTCAAGGGCCTGATCGATATGGTACAAAAGACGGCCATCGCGCTGGGCATAAAAAAAGTTTTTTTCTCTTTGCATGGTATCCGTTCCCTGATCGGCCATATGAAAGGCATAGGCCGAATGGTCACCCGACGACTCTCTGTTGGTGGATTCCATCTCCACGTCTTTGATAAAAGCCATCTGATTCAGTAATTCCATGCGTTTGTCCAAAAGAAGCTTTTTATAACGTGCCTTTTCTCTCTGGTTCATCCAGATTCTCCTCTATGGTTTTGATTCCTCTTTAATTCAACCCGTTCAATATTGACGACAAGTGATTCGTTTTCAATATTCAGTTTGTATCCATCTCCCCTTTGATTTTCAAAGGGCTGAATATCCAATGCCAGAGTTTCACTGATAATATAATCCCGTTTTTGCTGAATGGCATTTGCCATTTTCCCATCGGCTTTGTAAAAGATATCGATTCGATCGGTCACGCAATAACCCGCTTCCTTGCGAAGATTCTGTATGCGATTGACGAATTCACGGGCATACCCCTCATCAATCAGATCATCATCCAGTTCAATGTCCAGGGCGATGATCAGATCCCCCTCTTGCTGAATTATGTAACCTTTCATCGGTTCCGTGACAAGCTCGACATCATCCAGTTCCACCTTTCCATGACTTCCTTTATCCACCATCACATGGATCGACTCTCCCTGCTCGAGCCGTTCGATCTCTTTATCTGTAAAACCGCGAATCACCTCCGCAGCCTGATTGACATGCGAGCCGAATTTTGGACCCAAACGTTTAAAAACCGGTTTTGTTTTACGGAGCATTAAAAAAGATGAATCATTGGTATATTCGATTTTCTTGACATTGACTTCTTCCAAAACGATCGATTGAAGCTGCCGGATCGCTTCCTGAACAGTTTTTCCTGCACAGACGACAACCCGCCTGAGAGGCTGTCGAATCTTGATTTTGGCTTCATTCCTTGCGGCGCGGCAAAGCACAACAACCTGACGGGCTCGGTTCATTCGGCTGATAAGATCTCTATCGATGGTCTGAAATGCAGATTCCGTGGGGTCCGGATAATCTGCCAGGTGCACACTCTCACATGAATCAACGGCGTGGGTATTGAGATTTTGATACATGGCTTCTGCCAGGAATGGAATAAACGGAGCCGTCATTTTGCTGACGGTCATGAGCACATCGAATAATGTCTGAAACGCGCTCTGTTTATCGAGTCCCATCTCGGATTTCCAAAACCGCCTTCGGTTACGCCGTACATACCAGTTGGAGACATCATCGATAACGAACTCCTGAATGCTTCGAGCGGCTTTGGTTACATCGAATCGTTTCAGGTATTCACAGACCCGATGTATCAATTCATTTCTGACAGAAATCAGCCATCGATCGATTTCGGGTCTGGAGGCGAATGGAATGGGATCACCGATTCCGGTAAATTCATCAATATTGGCATACAACACGAAAAAACCGTACGTATTGATCAACGTACCGAAGAATTTGCGCAGGACCTCATCCAGGCCTTCATCGTCAAAACGCGTGGGCACCCATGGAGGGCTGACCGTGAAGAGATACCACCGCAATGGATCCGCTCCGTATCGATTCAGAATATCGAATGGATCCACTGCATTTCCCCTGGATTTGGACATCTTTCTACCGTCTTTATCCAATATAAGCTCAATGGAAAGACACTGTTTATAGGATGATTTTCCGGAAATCATGGTAGAAATGGCCAGCATCGAATAAAACCATCCTCTTGTCTGATCCACTCCCTCTGCGATAAAATCGGCTGGGAATTGTTCATAAAATGTGTCTTCTCCGCAAAAAGGATAATGCATTTGCGCATAGGGCATGGAGCCCGAATCGAACCAGCAATCAATGACTTCCGGAGTGCGATGCATGGTACTTCCACAATCCTGACAAGGGAAAGTGACTTCATCAATAAAGGGTTTATGTAAATCTTCAATGGTTTCTTTTCCCGACCATTTCTTTAAAGTTGCGATGTCGGGTACGGCCTTTTGATTTTTGCAGGCTGAACAGATCCAAATATTCAGCGGTGTTCCCCAATAACGGTCACGAGACAATGCCCAATCCACATTATTGACCAGCCACTGGCCGAATCTTCCTTCTCCGACTTCTCTGGGAAACCACTGAATGGACTCATTGTTTTTCAGCAGCTGATCTTTGACTCTGGTGGTTCGAAGATACCACGATTTTTTCGCATAATACAGCAAAGGTGAATCACAACGCCAGCAATGCGGATAAGAATGGGTGTACCAGTCGCTTTTATACAAGCGATTGTTCTCTTTGAGATTGACAAAAATCTCTTTTTCCAGCGCCTCCTCTTTGACATAACGGCCTTTCCATAGCGGAACCCGTTCATTGAAGCGTCCCTGATCATCCACAGTATGCTTCGCGGGCAGACCGACCCGCATTCCCAATCGATAATCGTCTTCACCGTACATCACCGCGGTATGAACCACTCCCGTCCCCTCTTCTGTCGTGACAAAATCGTCACAGGTCACATAGTAAGCCGGATGGCTCTCATCGGCCAGATTCACAAAATTGAACAGGGGCAGGTAATGCCATCCTTCCATCTCCTCTCCTGAAAAGGTTCGCAGTACGGTATATTGCCCCTCCAGGATATCGAGCCGGTCTTCAGCCAGATAATAGATCTCCGCTTTTCCACCGGTTTCCTGTTTGACCTCGGCGTAAACTATTTCTTTACCAACCGCGAGCGCCACATTGCCCGGCAGAGTCCATGGAGTCGTGGTCCACGCCAGAATATATCTTCCTTTTCCTTCCGTCAGTTGAAACTTGGCAATAACAGACCGTTCTCTGACCTCACGATAGCCCAGAGAAGTTTCATGACTGGAAAGAGCGGTTTCGCATCGCGGGCAGTAGGGCAGAATCTTGAAACCCTGATACAGAAAATCTTTTTCCCATAATTCTGCCAGCAGCCACCACACGGTTTCGATATACTCATTGGTATATGTGATATACGGATCGTCGAGATCGAGCCAGAAACCGATTCTCCGGGTCATCTCATTCCACTCTTTCAAATAGGTGAACACCGATTCCCGGCACTTTCGGTTGAATTTGTCCACACCATAGGCTTCAATCTGTTCCTTGTTATCAAATCCAAGTTGTTTTTCTACTTCGATCTCAACAGGCAGTCCGTGTGTATCCCAACCGGCCTTACGCGTTACCCGGTAACCCTGCATGGTCTTGTATCGGCAGACAAAATCCTTGATGATTCGGGAGATGACATGGTGAATACCAGGCCTGCCATTGGCCGTGGGCGGACCCTCATAGAAGACAAAGGATTTCGATTGATTTCGGTTCTCAATGGATTTTCGAAACACAAATTCCCTGTCCCAGAATTCCAGAATCTGATTTTCCAGATCGGGAAAATGAAAGGGCATTTTTACTGCATCAAAAGCCAAGGACTGCTCCAGATTTTAGAAGAAACCATGTTTCATGAGATATTATTTCTGAATGTATTTCCCGATCAGCAGATCCAGACGGCGTGACTGCTCTCTGCTGATCATCGACGGATCGGTTACAATCGAGTTGGCCAAAGCGGAGGCACATTCACAATGACGTTCCGGCGGGATATTCAGGATTGCCTGATGAATTATTTTCTTAACAGCGATAATATTGCGACGCAGATTTTCCATTATCACATCCACGCTTACGGTGTGGTCGTGCCCTTCAAACCAGCAATCGTAATCAGTAACCATGGCCAGCGTGCAGTAACAGATTTCGGCTTCCCTGGCCAGTTTGGCTTCAGTCAGGTTGGTCATGCCGATCACATCCAGACCCCATGATCTGTATAAATTCGATTCGGCTCTGGTTGAGAAAGCCGGACCTTCGATATTCAAATAGGTTCCGCCCCAATGAAGCCGGCTTCCTTCTCCTGTTTCATGACCGGCTTCAAATACCACTTTTCTCAATTCCTCACAAACCGGATGGGCAAATACGATGTGCGCAGCAACACCATCGCCAAAAAAGGTATCCTTTCGACTCCGAGTCCGATCGATAAACTGATCGATAAGGACAATATCAAGGGGCTGTATCTCCTTTTTCATGGAACCTACGGCGGATATTGAAAGAATCCATTCGACATCAAGAGACTTCAATGCCCAAATATTGGCCCTGCAGTTAATCGCGGACGGCAGGATTCGATGGCCTCTTCCATGACGGGGAAGAAAAACGATCTCACGTCCATGTAACTCGGCGATATCGAATTCATCGGAAGGATCACCAAAGGGTGTGTCGACGTGAATTCTGCGCTTAATCTGTATTTCATCCACGCTGTAGAATCCACTGCCACCGATAATTCCGATACGCTTCTTGCTCATCCAGTATTCTCCTGTTTCATTGGATGCATCTTTTCATATCCTTAAAAGTTAAATCATGCTCAAATAGTTTTACTCTTCATTATTCTCTCTGCTGTCATGAGCGGTAAAAGGTTTTCGATCCCGTTTGTGCTCTGAAGAAAGGCGTATATCATTGACTGTTCTGATCGCCTCTCTTCTGTCCATGGCACGACCCGCACGAAAAAACATGAATGTGCCCAAGGTTCCAAACCCCAGAGTGGTTGCGGCTAAAACATTTCCCGATTCTTTTCCCAGCATCGACCCCAGGAAGAAACTGCTTCCAAAGCTTAACACACCACCCCCCAGGGTGTATATCACCGTGTTCTTACTGGTTTTTACAGATTGAATCTCTTCTTCAGAGATACCTCTTCCAAATTGATCATACACAGGAGGCTTTCGCCTGATCAGCCGGATTGTATTCTTGGGTACTGAGATCGCACTATTTTGACTGGCAAGCAGAACCAGCTGATGCGGTTCGGATTTCATCACTGTGCCCTGAATTTTTTCTCCGTTCTGCAATATGATTTCCAGAAAATTGGAGGGTTCTGCCTCTTCAAAATGGATATATGGCCGCTTGGCACATCCTGTCAATCCCGTCAGCACGATAACAGACAGGATGATTTTGCTCTTCACCATAAAAACCTCCCGCGATAAGACAAATAAATCCGTATCGACATGTGAAATATGCCAAAACGGAAGTCTTCTAAACAGCATTTTTTCGATTAGCGGTCTTGAGCAGATTCGGGCCTTGAATGACCTTTTCTGGACAGACTATCACCGTTTACAACATCATCGATTTCCAAAACCCGTATCAGCTCAATCTGGGATTCCAATAAATGTTTCAACCTTTTAGAAAATGATTCTTTTTGTGATCGAAGAATATTGAGTTCATTCTTCATTTTATCGATCTTTCCCCTGGCCTCATCCAGAATCCTCTCGGCTTTAAGTTCCGCTTCCCTCAGAATGATCTGGGCTTCCCGTTTGGAATTTTCCTTTGATTGGGTTACGGATTCCTGAGCGTTCATCAATGTCTCTTGAAGTGTTTTCTCGACCTGCTGATAATCCCGAAGCTGGGTTTTCAGTTTTATCACTTCATCATTCAGTCTTTTACGGTCATTCAAGATCTCTTCAAACTCTTCGGAGACCATCTCGAGAAACGCCTCGACTTCAGACGGATCAAATCCGCGAACCTTAACCTTAAAATCTTGTTTTTTGATTTCAAGAGGTGTTAATTTCACCGTTTTTCACTCCCTGAACAACCGGTCTTGCATCATGATCCAACAAACAGCGGAATTGAAATGAATGAATTTTTTCAATATAAACCTTTCTCTCACAAAATGCAACTATATTTTAGAACTCATCGAACGTATAGTAATTTCATTGTGTTAACCGTTTTTGCACTTCGAAAACGGCAAAAATATATCCCGGAAGGCACCGACATTCCGGCACTGTTGTTCCCGTTCCATATCACTTCATTGATTCCCTGTGAAACATTCTGATCCAGCAGAGTCGTGATTCTTTGTCCGCGCAGGTTGAAAATTTCCAAAGTCACACGGGCGCTTTCGTAAACTGAAAAACGTATTCTGACCGATTCGTTAAACGGATTGGGGTATGCCGAAAGAAGCCGAAACCCTTCAGTTTTTTCTCCACCGACGAAATATCCAAGAGTGGTATCCGTTGAAATTGTATATAAGCGATGGGGAGAATCCAGAGGGACCTGATGCATGGAACCATCTTGCCAGGTTTCAAAATAGAATTGAATTTCATCAAAGACGTCCTCACCGGGAAGTCGAAAGCGAACCCTGAAATCGGATTGATTTGATGGTATGAACGCCGGGTATTTTACGAAATTCGATGAACGGTTGCATCGATAGTGTATAAATACCGAATCCGGTTTGATGTCATCCTTGTAAAAAACATCGCTTTCAAGAACAAATTCACCGTTTGAAAGATCGGAAACAGCGGACACACGGGTGAAGATCGGTCCATGGAAAAAGACCGCTTCATAAGCATTGATAATACCCCATCCCAAATCATTGTCCGGAGTCTCCCACTGAGAGGCGGTTTGCCGAAGCGCTTCACGCACTTCCATGGGAGTCAGTTCAGGACGGGCCTGCAGCATCAGCGCACACACACCGGCAGCCAAAGGGCTGGAAAAGGAAGTTCCGCTTACACCGTAATATCCGCCGTATGAATGTAAATCGACGGTTACAACACCCGTTCCCAAAGCCATGACATCCGGCTTGAACCGGCCATCCGCAGTCGGACCGACCGAACTGAAATAGGTGGAATTTCCACCCGCTGTGACGGCTCCCACAGCAATCACACTGTCCCCATCAGCAGGACTGATAATATAATGCCAGGGTTCATGCCTGGAATTTCCCGCGGCTGACAGAAAGACAACTCCTTTTGAAACAGCAATGTCGGCAGCCACAGTAGGAATAAACGTGTCTCCATCCAGATCTTCTGTACGATAATCCGGACCGTTCACGAAAGTATAAAAAGCCAGTGAATTTGTGACAATATCCACACCTCTGGATTCAAGCCATTCCAGACCGGCCACCCAATAATCGATCTCAATCGTATCATCCGAGACATCGACCAGCTCGGTTTTGGCCAGAGCAAAAGAGGCTTCATGAGCAGCCCCCATCATGTAACCGGGATGATAGGCACCTATCACTGCAAGCACCTGGGTCCCATGAATTTGCTGCTCCGGATGATCTCCATATTCATTTGACGTAATAAAATCATTTTGAACAAAATCATATTCTGTATAGATGTGTATATCGGAAAGCGCAATATGTGTTCTCGTATTGAATCCTGTATCGAGCAGCCCCACACGGACACCCTTGCCTGTAAGCCCCAGGGCATGCACTTCAGGTAACCGGATCTGACCAAGCTGAACCGCGCTGTATCCGTAAAGGTCGTCCACACGGGATGAAGATTTGGAAATGCTTCGAGGATGTTGATCTGGTTCGGGATTGTGTTTCCAGGTTCGCACAGGATGGATCGTCCTTACAAATGGTAAAGATTGAAGTCTGGATATGATGGATTCGGAACACCGCACTGTAACCGCGTTAAGCCATCGTGATCTCTGAATCACTTGACAACCCATCCTTTCGATGGCATTCAGATAAGGCTGATAGATCGGAATATCCCGGCTGTCCCAGCTTCCGGTACTGCCCCTTTTTAATCTTCGCTCCACTGCCAGCGGATGAATCCCATTCTGCAAAGGATTCCACTGTTCGGCAGCCGGTACCTCTTTGTCTGTAAAGAATATCCAAATTTTCTTTTCTGCTTCGCCGGGAAGCACCGTATCTGTAAAGCAAAACAGAATGATAAGGCAACACAATATCCCTTTCATCCTCGCTCCTCGTGCCGAAAGATATCTTTCTATAATAATACGAAAGTGATTTTAAAGAAACAACGATGAATTTGTTCTTGATTTAATAGTGAAGAGGTCCTATATTGATAGCGGTTCCTCCTACAAACCTGATGACGGATCCCATGATTCTATTTCTCTTCACAGGTGCGCTCTTCCTCTTTTATGCCTTACTGCTCACCTGGCTTTCCGGAGGTTTCCGGCGATTGCGCCCGTCTTTAATTCGGCACTATCCATCTCTCAGCATTATTGTACCCGCTCATAATGAAGCACGTCATCTTCCGGTTCTGTTAAGCTGTCTTGAACGACAAATTTACCCGTCCGACCGGCTGGAAATCATTCTGGTCAATGACCGTTCAAATGACGGAACGGAAAAGATCATGAAAAACTTCGTGAATCATCATGCCAGATCCTTCATGATTTCGATCAAAGATGTCGATGAGGAATTCTCACCCAAGAAATACGCCATTACCCGCGGAATTGAGTCCGCGACAGGTGAAATCGTTCTCACAACCGATGCCGATGCGATACCCGGTCCCCGCTGGGCGGAAGCTATGGCCGGCTGTTTCGCTCCCGACACGGACATGGTGATCGGGTACGCGCCTTATCGAACCGACGGCCCGTATGATTCTTTTTTTCATCGTCTTTTGGCTCTTGAATATTTTGTACTGGGATGTATCGGAGCCGCCTCTCTGGGGCGTGGATATCCAATATCCGCCAATGGAGCCAATTTGGCCTACAAGAGGAAGCGATTTATATCAACCGGAGGATTCGGTCCTGGACGGTGCATGATATCGGGTGACGATGATCTGCTCCTTCACCGGTTTCGATATGAGCGGGGCTTCCATGTCCGTTATGCCCTGTCCCGGGATGCCCGGGTCTTTAATAATCCTCCTTCCACCCTCCTTCGCTTTATCAAACAGCGTCTGCGCTTTTCGTCCAAACATCTGCGTTATCCTCCCAGGCTTCTCGCAGCCATGAGTCTCACGTATGCCTTTTATTCAGGGATTCTTTTGCTGATTGCCGGATCCATTCTTATGCCCTCATTGCGATGCGGCACTGCGATCCTTCTGTCAGGGAAAATCGCAGTGGAACTGTTTTTTCTGAGCCGCGGGAAACCATATCTCGAACAGCGAAACCTGATTCGATATTATCCCTTTGCCTTTTTTCCCCATCTCCTCTATGTTGTTTTAATTCCTTTTTTCGCGCGATTTCTACGAACCCGCTGGTAACCGAAATGTAAGGTTAATCCCGACAGCATTTATCCATGATTCTGTTTTTCAGTTGACAAACAGAAAGACTTTCCGTATCTTCTTTGGATGCCATTTTAAGCATGACCACGTTTCATATTCCTGGATTTCAATTTTTCACCCGAATCTTTTCGCTGATACCTGTTCTGGAAACGAGAATTGAATCTTATGATGAAAAGCCGAAAGGAGAATTCTGTGGATATTTTTGATAAATGTCACAAGTTTACTCGAGCCAAAGAAGCCATCGCCGCAGGTATTTACCCCTATTTTCAACAAATCCAATCCGGCCCCGGTTCTGAAGTCATCATCAATGGAAAATCGATGATCATGATCGGATCCAACAACTATCTGGGTTTAACAGGCCATCCAAAAGTCATTGAAGCCGGAATATCGGCTATTCGGAAATACGGGACCGGATGTACCGGATCCCGTTTCCTGAACGGGACCCTGGACATTCACGAAGAGCTGGAAAAACGGCTTGCACGCTTTCTCAATCGCGAAGCGGTTCTCTGTTTCAGCACCGGTCATCATGTCAACCAGGGCTGCATATCCACGCTGGTCGGCAAGAAAGACATCGTATTTACGGACCGGGCAGACCACGCCTCGATCGTCGATGGAACGCGACTGACTTTCGGTAAAATCGTCAAATACAAACACAATGACATGGAAGACCTGTGCCGGGCCCTGAAGCATTATGAAAATCATAGTGCCGGAAAAATGATTGTCACCGACGGTGTTTTCAGTATGGAAGGCGATATAGTCAATCTTCCGGGACTGGTTAAGCTTGCAAACCAATTCAATGCTCGCGTGTACGTAGATGACGCCCACTCCGTGGGTGTTCTGGGAAAACACGGAAGGGGAACCGGAGAACATTTCGGTCTCGAAGATCAAATTGACCTTCAGATGGGAACCTTCAGCAAATCCTTCGCTTCACTGGGCGGTTTCGTCGCCGGAGATGAAGATGTCATTCACTATATCAAACACCATGCCCGTTCTCTGATTTTCACTGCCAGCGCCCCTCCGGCCTCGGTTGCCACGGTTCTGGCCGCTCTGGATATAATTGAATCAGAACCCGAACGTATCGAACAGTTGAGAAAAATCACTCAAAAGATGAAACGGGGTTATGACTCTCTGGGTTTCGACACCGGAAAAAGTGAGACTCCCATTATTCCCATCAAGATCGGAAAGGAAGAAGACTGCTTGATGTTCTGGAAACTTCTGTTCGATAACGGCATTTTCGCAAATCCCTCCATCAGCCCGGCGGTCCCCCCCGGCGAAGCCATCATCCGGACCAGTTATATGGCCACCCACACGGAAGATGAACTAAATCAAATTCTGGAAATCTTCGCCCGATTGGGCAAGCAATTCGGAATTATTCCATAAACAAGAATGAGGGAATCGATGTCTTCTGAAAACGTTCAGATTTTTAACGTTCAATCGAAGAAGGATTGGAAACAGTTTGTCATGTTTCCATACCACCTGTACCGTCACCATCCCTTCTGGGTGCCTCCGCTGATTTCCGATCAAAAGAAACTGCTGGATTTCGACCTCAATCCCTTTTTCAGCCATGCCTCGGGCCGTTTTTTCCTGGCGCGCCGTGGAAACATAATTGTAGGGCGCATAGCTGCCCTGGTTGATGATCTCCACAATCAGATTCACCATGAAAAGACCGGTTTCTTTGGTTTCCTGGCTGTGGAAAATGATTACGAAGCAGCGGCTGCTTTGCTGGACGCGGCAAGAAATTGGGTCCGAAAGCAGGGCATGAAACAATTTCGAGGCCCGGTGAATCCTTCGCAAAACGAAGACTGCGGCCTGCTCATCGACGCTTTTGATTCACCGCCCGTTATCATGATGCCCTATAATCCGGAGTATCTGGTTCACTTTTTAGATCAATACGGATTGAAAAAAGCGGTTGATTTATACGCCTATTTACTGGATGGAACCAAACCCCAGCCGCCTAAACTGGTTCGTGTCGCCGAATTGGTTGCGAAAAAACCGGGCGTGAATATTCGTCCAATTGATATGAAACATTTTTTTCAGGAAGCTCGAATGATTTGGAAAGTCTATAATTCGGCCTGGGCGAATAATTACGGATTCGTACCCATGACCGAAGAGGAATTTGTTAACCTTGCCAAACATCTCAAACAGGTGGTTGTTCCTGATTTGGCTCTGATGGCTGAAATACACGGTAAACCAGCAGGTTTCTCCCTGTCCATTCCCGACATGAACCAGGCACTTATTCATCTCAATGGACGTCTTTTCCCGCTCGGAATTTTCAAACTGCTTCATTACTCACGAAAAATCAATCAATTGCGGATAATCATACTCGGCGTCCTGCCGGAATACCGCCGAACCGGAGTCGACGCAGCCCTTTACGGCCATACATGGAAAAACGCCGTTTCTCGTGGATATATAAAAGGCGAGATGTCATGGATTCTGGAGAATAATACCATGATGAACCGTTCGGCCCGCATGCTTGGGGGAAAAATATATAAAACCTATCGAATTTATGAAATGCAATCCTGAATTGTCCTGATATGCACACAACTCATGCAACAAATTGTTATATATTTGTTACATTTTCAAGTCATTGATACTACTACATCTATGGTTTTTTCTCGATAATTTGTAAACTATTGTTAACATTCTGATTATTAACATCCCTGGAATAATGTGCATTCCGATACATCCAATTCTATCCTTAAGTTATATCTAATCAATATATTATCTGTCTTCATCGATGATGACATCGAAGAATGGCATGTTTCTTGTTATGGAAAATAGTGTTGGTGCAATTCTCATCTCGCCTCTCCCCTTTGAAAAAAGGCCTGGATCCCCTCCAGGCCTTTTTCTGTAATCTATGCATAACGTTCCAAAAAAGTTATTCGATCCAGTATAATATCCTTCCACATTGTTCGCATGTCATAATTGTCTGATCCGATCGTCCGGAAGCTTCATAAGAAGTGGGCAAGCGAGCGAAACATCCCAAACAGGTGCCGTCCTGAACCGGGGCAATGACTCTTATGTAACGTGTATTCAGTCGTTGAAAGGTCCGAAGCAATCGGGTTTCGATCCTTTTTCCCAAATCATCTCTTGCTTTTTCCAGACTCTCTCTTCCCTTTAATTTAAATCCGGCTTTTTTTTCTTCCTGTTCCGCTTCCAGAAGCATCATGCTGATGTCCTGATATAAAACCAAGAGTTCCAACTGATTTTTCGTCAATGGAATCACACCTCCTGAATGGCCTGAATAAAGGAACGGAAATCATTGGCATTCATCAGCGTTTTTCGTTTTTTTGCATCACGTAATCTTTCAACCAGTTTGCCCAAAATCGGCAGATATATGTTCGCTTTTTCCTGTGGCGGAGCGAGGATGAGAAATATCAGATGAACCTTTTTTTTATCCGGAGCGTTGTATTCCACACCCTTTTGGGATAGGGCGGCTACGATAAACACCTCTGCAACTGCCAAAGTCCGGCAATGAGGTATGGCTATTCCCCTGCCAATAGCCGTACTTCCCAGGCTCTCCCGTGTCAGCAAAGTCTGCAATACGATCGAACTGCTCTTGATCTTTCCGGAATCAACCAAAACCGCAACCATCTTCTGCAGCAACTCTTCCTGGCTTGAAGCTTCAACATCGGGGATAAAATAATCTTCATTTAAATAATCGGCCAGATCAATATCAATCATAGTATTTGTCTTTCCACGGAAAGGCTATTCTGTATGACCATTACAAATATTTTTGAAGATTTTTTCTTTTAAACCTCTCGACAATTTTCTTGACATCCTCGACGCGATCCCTGCGGCAAATCAGAGTAGCGTCCTTTTCCTGAACTATAATGATGTCTTCCATTCCGATGACGGCGATAACACCACTGGAAGTGGAAATATAGCAATTCCGGGAATCCATGGTCACCACATCACCTTGAATGGCATTTCCATCTGAATCTTTTTTACTGAGTTTATAGGTCTGCTCCCAGCTTCCGAGATCATTCCACTCGAATTCACCTTTGACGAGAAAAACGTTGTCCGCTTTCTCCATAATCGCATAATCAATGGATATTCCCCGTATCTGCCGGTACACCTTCTCCAGAGTTTCTTCATAATTATTGTTTCCAATGACTTTCTTGAGCGTGAGCAAGGCTTCATATAAATCCGGTGCATATTTTTCAAACGCTTTTAACAATACGGATATTTTAAAGATGAATATTCCGCTGTTCCAGTAGAAATCACCGCTTTTCAAGAACCTTTCAGCAGTCGCCAGATTGGGTTTTTCAGCAAAAGTACGGACACTGAACGAACTGATGCCGTTCAATTTTCCCAAATTCTCTTTGATTTGTATATACCCATAACCGGTTGCCGGACGGTCGGGCTGAATACCAATGGTTACCAAAGCGTCTTTTTGACCGGCCAAGCTCACTGCCGCCATAACGGTTTTTCGGAATCGATCTTCCTGCCGAATCAGATGATCCGCAGGAGAAACAACCATGATCGCTTCCGGATCACGAGCCTCTACAAACAGTGCGGCCAGTCCGATGCAAGGTGCCGTGTTCTTGCCTATGGGTTCGTAGATGATATTTTGAGAAGGGACGGGAAGATGCTGTTTTTCCATTTCACATTTCTGGCCGATGTTGGAAACGACAAACAAATGATCGGGTGAGGTAAGCGGAAGAAACCGGCGAACCGTGCTTTCAATCAGGGTCTGTTTTCCAACAAGAGAAAGGAATTGTTTGGATCTTTTCTTTCTGCTGTGCGGCCAGAATCGTGAACCGGAACCACCGGCCATCAGTATGCAATACATGAAAATCCTTTGCTCCAGCCAATAGATATTTTCCGGGGCGCCTCCGGCCTAAAGATAATCATTTACCATGAACAAATCAAGTGTTTTGACTGTTTTTACAGGATAAATAACGGTGTAAATCACGCGCTTTTTTCCGAAGAGCATTCAGAGAACGATCATTATAAATGATCACATGAGCCCTGCCTGCCTTAAGATCATCGTTGAGCTGTGAATCCATCCGAAGTGATATATCTTTCAGGGTCCATTTTCTGTCTTTTTGCAGCCAATGCAGTCTTTTTTCCCTCGGAGCAATCACCAGAACGATTAGATCAAACCAATCATCCAGTTCCGCCTCCATAAGAACAGCCATATCAACTACAACGTGTTCTTTGGCCGGACTTCGATAAGGAAGCAGAAGCGGCATAAGAGCCGATCGAATCAGGGGAAACATGATGTCATTCAGGCGACGGAGCTGAAGAGAATCGGAAAAGACGATGGAAGCCAGTTCTTCCCTTTGAAGAATCCCTTCTTTAAAAACAAAATCTCCAAACGATGAACGGATACGATCGCTGGCTTCAGGGACTTCCTCGATAATTTGGGCGGCCAGTTTGTCCACATCGATAAGCGAACCGTTGCAGCGGCTCAGTTCTGCGGCAAAAGAACTCTTTCCCGAGCCTACACCGCCTGTGACCCCAACGACCATGAAATAATCCCTCGATTTTCAATACTTCATAAATCTTATTCAGTATCCGCTTTTCGGGACACAAAGTCAAGTACAAATTCATTTTTTAAAGTCTTTTTTCTTGACAATCAGAATCAAATCATTTACATTGCCAAAGTTCATTTCCTTCCGCATATTCAATTCACCGGGGATATCATGGGTTTTAAATGCGGTCTGGTCGGTTTGCCCAACGCCGGAAAATCAACTGTGTTTAATGCATTAACCTATCAGCGTGTGGAAGCATCGGCCTATCCATTCTGTACCATCGATCCTCATATAGGAATCGTTCCTCTAAAAGATGATCGTTTATCCTTGATTCAAGAACTCTATCATTCACGTCAATCCACGCCAGCAACTCTGGAGTTTGTGGACATAGCCGGATTGGTCCGCGGCGCGAGCCAGGGTGAAGGACTCGGCAATCAGTTCCTCAGCCATATACAGGGAATGGATCTCATTGCCTATATTATCCGCTTCTTTGAAGACAAAAACGTTTCTCATCCCTATGGAAACATTGACCCTGTGCGGGACAATGAAATTGTGACACATGAATTGATTCTCAAAGATCTTGAAACGGTTCAATCGGCTCTTGAGAAAGCGAGAAAGTCCTCGCGCGCAGGAATCGCCGAACTCCGGCAGGAAGCCGAAGAGCTGGAGTCGATCGAGACAAAACTTAAAGAAAAAATTGAGGTGAGAAAACTTGATCTAACGGAAACCGGGCAGGAGATATGCCGCCGGCTGAATCTGATTACCTTTAAACCCGTTCTCATCATCGCCAACATACAGGAGCCCGGTCAGGAGTCGGATTCGCGTTTTACTGGTTTCCATGACACTTTGAAAGCGGATCCAATAATCACGATTTGCGGCAAGATTCAATCGGAAATATCCGAACTGCCCGAATCAGAGAGAATGGACTTTGTCAATGCAATGGGTCTTGAATCCGCGGGGATCAATAAACTCGTTGTTGCCGGATATAAGGCGCTGAATCTGATTACATTTTTTACCGCCAATGAAAATGAAGCCCGGGCGTGGACCGTTCGATCAGGCACCACCGTCCGTGAGGCAGCCGGCAAAGTACACAGTGATTTCGAAGACTTCTTTGTCAAGGCTGAGGTAATAAAAATCGATGAATTGAAAGAGCATGGATCCATAAAAGCTCTTCACGATTCCGGTCTGGTCCGGATTCATGGGAAACAATACCTCGTCGAAGACGGAGATCTGATACTGTTCCGCACTCACAGACACACAAGAAAGGAATGATCCATGATTATTGAACTGGAAACCTGGACGATCAGAGCCTTGATGGAACGAAGTTTTTCCCATTACGGCAACCTCCCTGCAATTGCCTTTGCAGGAGAATCGCCCAAAACCTACAATGAAGTGCACGCGGAGGTTCAAAAACTCGCAGCGGATCTGATCTCGAGAAACATTCAGAAAGGTGACCGGATCGGCATTCTGGGTGAAAACTGTCCCAACTGGGTCATCGCCTATCTGGCGGTTGCTTTTATCGGCGCCGTGGCGGTTCCCATCCTGACCGGTTTTCCGGACGCGGACACCCGTCATATCCTTCGAAACAGCGAATGCGTGGCCCTGTTTATCGCTTCCAAACTTCGAACCAAGATTGAAGGCATGGAGAAATCTTCTCTTCACTCCATCTACTCTCTGGAAGATTTCTCTCTTGAAGAGCTGCAATCAAGCCATTCTAATTGGCTGGAAAAAACCATTCAGCTGATTCACAAACGTACCGGTAAAAAACCCGACCATCAAGACATACTCAAGGAGCTGCCGGGCCCTCAGCCGGAAGATCTGGCTGTGATTATCTATACATCCGGCACGACGGGAAATTCCAAAGGTGTCATGCTGAGCCATTATAATATCGTTTCCGATGTGATTTTCAGTATTGAAAAATTTCCGATCACGCATGAAGACCGTTTCCTGTCCATTCTTCCGCTGGCACACACTTTTGAAGCCACGGGAGGCATGCTCTGTCCGCTGGCCGTTGGAGTGAGCATCTACTACTTAAAAGGACTTCCGACACCCCAAAAGCTGCTTGCCGGCATGGAAACGGTCAAACCTACAGGGGTATTGACTGTTCCCCTGGTGGTTGACAAAATATACCGAAAGAAGATTGTTCCGCAACTTCAGAGCAAAAAAGCAATCTGGGCCCTCTACCACATTCCCTTTTTCAGACGGCTGCTGAACAAGGCCGCAGGCCGCAAGCTGGTTCAATCTCTGGGCGGCGCCCTTCGATTCTTTATGTTTGGCGGGGCTTCCCTGAATGAAGATGTGGAAATATTTCTTCGGGATGCCGGTATCAGTTACTCGACCGGTTACGGAATGACCGAAACATCACCCATTATGACGATCAACCCCTTCGGCCATGTAAAAGTCGGTTCCTGCGGCCAGCCCATACCCAACCTGGAAATAAAAATTCACAATCCGAATCCGGAAACCGGCATCGGTGAAATCATCGTCAAAGGACCCATGGTCATGCAGGGTTATTACAAGAATCCCAAAGCCACCGAAGAGGTTTTCATTGATGGTGAATGGCTGCGGACCGGTGATCTGGGGTTCCTCGACAGCGACGGATACCTGTTTATCAAGGGCCGTTCAAAAAACGTGATTATCGGATCATCCGGCGAGAACATCTATCCAGAAATTATTGAACAGTTGATGCTGCAGAACCCGTATATTCAGCAGGTTATTGTTTATGAATCTCAGGGAAAATTGACGGCGAAATCCTATATGGACGCGGACATGATCGATCAGGAAGCGGAGAAAGCGGGGATAACAACGGAAAACCTGGAGTCTTTCAAGGAGCAGTTGCTGGAAGAAATCCGCAAGAAAACGAATGAGCAGCTGCCCGGCTTCTCGGCTATTTCTAAAATTATCGAACAGCCTGAACCCTTTGAAATGACACCAACCAATAAAGTGAAACGGTATCTCTATATATAACTATTTGCTTCGAACGCCGGCTTACGACAGGGGCCTCTCTCCGGGGCCCCTGCTGTTATCTCTTCTCAGTGCGCGATATCCGATGTCTCTTCGGTAATAGGCTCCGTCAAAGGTTATTTGATTGACGCCATCATAGGCTGTTTTGACGGCCTTGGATATATCATCCCCCCAAGCGGTGACTCCCAGAACCCTCCCCCCTGAAGTGACTATCTGATTCCCCCTGTACTGTGTACCCGCATGAAACACCATCACTTCGCCAGGAATCCGATCCAGACCGTGGATCACTTTTCCTTTTTCATAGGATCCGGGATATCCTCCGGAAGCCATCACCACACAAACCGCCCCTCCCTTTTTCATATCGGGTATTGTTGAACCGATGCGGCCTTCCAGTGACTCAAACATCAGCTCGACAATATCGCTGTTCAGCAGTGGAAGAATGGCCTGTGTCTCCGGATCACCGAACCGACAATTGAATTCCAGAACTTTAGGGCCGGCAGAGGTCATCATCAGGCCGGCGTAGAGAACACCCCGATAGCGAATCCCCTGTTCTGTCAGCCCCGTTATCGCCCGCTTGATGATTTTCTCGTTGACGATTTTGATCATTTTTTCCGTCATCACCGGTGCCGGCGCATAGGCACCCATGCCACCGGTGTTGGGGCCGGTATCTCCTTCGAAGACAGGCTTGTGATCCTGGGCCGGTGGAAGAATAACAAATCGTTCTCCATCCGTCACCGCGAGCACGGAAACTTCTTCGCCCTGCAAATATTCCTCGATGACCACCTGATTGCCCGCGTCACCAAATACCTTTTGACGCAGTATCTGTTCGAGCCCGTCATAGGCTTCTTTTCGGTTTCGGCAGATCAGAACACCCTTTCCGGCTGCCAGTCCATCGGCTTTAATGACCGTGGGATAATGGATTTCCTGAATCGCCTCTACAGCCTTGTGGACATCATTGTACACTCGAAAATCGGCTGTCGGTATACGGCATCGAAGCATCAGATCCTTGGCAAACGCTTTGGACCCTTCCAGTTGAGCCGCCTTTCGAGCGGGCCCGAATATCGGGTATCCTTCCCTTGTGAACAGATCGACGATGCCCTGTGTCAAAGGCAATTCCGGGCCGACGACCGTTAAATCAATTTGATGTTTCCTGGCAAACTGGATCAACCCTTTGCTGTCCGTGACGGAAATATCCACACATTCGGCCAGAGTCCGGATTCCGCCGTTCCCGGGGGCGGCGAAAACTTTCTTAACCAGAGGACTCTGACGGATTTTCCAGACCAGGGCATGTTCCCGTCCTCCGCTGCCTACCACCAGCACTTTCATTGGATCCTCCCTTTTCGCCTTGCATGCACAGGCTGTTTTCCCTGAAGCTTCGCAATCTCATCGCGAAGGTGCGCGGCTTTCTCGAATTCAAGATTCTCGGCCGCGGCCAGCATCTCCATGCCCATTGCCTCGACAATCTCTTCCTTTTCCAGGGCGGACAGCGAACCATACTCGGCCGCCAGCGGCTCGTAATGAACCCGGGCATCCGCCACGGCGGTAGCCGCCATAACTTCATCCGCTGTTTTATAGACGGTTTCGGGTTTTATTCCGTGTTTCTGATTGTATTCCGCCTGTATCCTTCGTCTTCGTTCGGTCTCTTGCTGCAGAAAACGGATGGCTTCCGTAATCCTGTCTGCGTACAGGATGACCATGCCATTGACATTCCTGGCGGCCCGTCCGGCCGTTTGCATCAGGGATCGTTCCGAACGCAGGAATCCTTCCTTGTCCGCATCGAGAATGGCAACCAGACTGACTTCCGGAAGATCCAGACCTTCGCGAAGCAGATTGATACCCACAAGAATATCAAATTCGGCCAATCGCAGCCCCCTCAGAATCTCGACACGGTCAAGCGCGTCGATCTCTGAATGGAGATACCGGACTCGTAAACCGAGATTGTTCAGATAATCCGTCAGATCTTCAGCCATGCGCTTTGTCAGGGTGGTAACCAGTACCCGTTCCCTTTCAACCGTCCTTCTTCGAATTTCAGCAACCAGATCATCGATTTGCGATTTTGTCGGACGAACCTGGACTTCCGGATCCATTAATCCCGTGGGCCGAATGACCTGTTCGACAATCTCTCCTTTGGTTTTTTCCATTTCATATTCGGCTGGTGTAGCCGAAACAAATACCGCACGGTGGATTTTTTTCTCGAATTCTTCAAACTTCAATGGCCGATTATCCAGTGCCGAAGGAAGACGGAATCCGTGTTCCACAAGGGTCTCTTTTCGAGCCCTGTCTCCATTGTACATGGCCCTTATTTGAGGAATGGTGGCGTGGGATTCATCGATGATCATGAGAAATTCATCCGGGAAATAATCGATCAGACAAGCCGGGCTTTCGCCCTCTTTTCTTCCGGTCAAATGGCGGGAATAGTTTTCAATGCCGCTGCAATAACCCACCTCACGAAGCATCTCAAGATCATAATGAGTCCTGGATTCCAGTCGCTGAGCTTCGAGCAATTTGTTCTGTTCGTGCAGCCTTCTCAGCTGTTCCTTTAATTCTGCCTGGATCGATTGAACGGCTGAATTCAGTTTATCCGGAGTTGTGACAAAATGCTTGGCCGGATAGATCCCCGCGCATTCCAATTCATGATCACTCTTTCCGGTCAGGGGATTGATAATGGATATCTTTTCAACCGTATCCCCCCACAGTTCGACGCGAACGGCATGTTCTTCATAGGCTGGGTAGATATCAATCACATCGCCCCGAACCCGAAAAGTTCCCCGGTGAAAATCGATGTCATTGCGGGTGTAATGAATATCCACAAGCATTCGAAGAATCTTATCTCTCCGTACTTTATCACCGGTCTTCAGTAAAAGAAACAATTCGCGAAAATCCTGGGGCGACCCCAACCCATAGATACAGGAAACGGAAGCGACGATAATGACATCGCTTCGAACCATCAAGGAACTGGTCGCTTTCAGCCTGAGACGCTCGATCTCCTCGTTGATGGAAGTGTCTTTCTCAATATAGGTATCGGTTGTAGGAATATAGGCTTCCGGCTGATAATAATCGTAGTAACTGATAAAATATTCCACCGCATTCTTCGGAAAAAATGATTTAAACTCGCCATAAAGTTGTGCGGCCAGTGTTTTATTGTGAGAAATAATCAGGGTCGGCTTGTTGAGTTCTTCGATAACTCCCGCCATGGTGTATGTTTTCCCGGAACCGGTCACCCCAAGCAGGACCTGAAAACGTTTATTCTGTCTCAAACCTTTGACCAGAGCCTTGATCGCACGCGGCTGGTCTCCTCTCGGGCTGAAATTTGAGATCAATTGAAAATTCGGCATGCATTTCCCCGTTCAACCGGACTCAATATACAACCAATTGGGTATAAAGTCAAGGTTGGATCATTCGCTGAAATGAAAGCCGGATTCCGGTCAAATTGATCCGGGAATGAAACAGGAAATGGACATCCGAATTTTACCTTGATTTTGGAGTGACAACGTGTTATATTTTAAGTTTGAGGTCAAGATTGCATAGTCATCATTTCAACCGCTTTGAATAAGAGGAGAACTTCCCGTTATGATGCAGACATTGCGTAATTACATGAAACATATTATCATTATCACCGCCCTGGCATTTGTGGCGACCATTGTTTTCAGCTGGGGAATGGGAGGCTTCGGCGGAAAGGGTCATGAAGCCGAACGGGGTATTATCGGTGAGGTAAACGGGCATAAAATTCTGTACCAGCAGTTTGCTCAAAACATCAACCAGGAACTTCAGTCCGTGAAAGATGAAATCGGCGAAAACGAGATTCCGGAATACCGGTTGAACGCCATACGGCAAAATGTCTGGCAGTCCATGATTCAGAACGTTCTTTTTACACAGGAAATCGAGAGACTGGGTATCCATGCCACGGTTGAAGAGATTCGTTTTCATGTCAGACAGAACCCTCCCGAATTTCTTCGTTCCAATGAACAGCTTATGACCGACGGACGTTTCGATATCAGCAAATACCATCAGGCGTTGAGTGATCCCAGAAATCAGGACGCCTTTACCGCACCCATTGTGCATTATTTCGCCAGCGTACTGCCGGCACAAAAACTTCAGCAGCGCATTCTCACAACGGTTCGCCTCACCGATCATGAAGTCAAAGAGTATTACCGAATGAAAAATGACAAGGTGAAAGTCCATTTTCTCTTTTTCGATCCTGCGAAGGAATCCCTGGAAGGCATCTCGATTACTGACGATCAAATAATCAGATATTACAAGACAAACAGAGAAGACTTTCATGTCGGTGAAAAACGCAAGATCGGCTTCGTGGTTTTTGAAAACCGGCCTTCCCGGCAGGATACCCTGCAGACATTGCAGGATATCAATGAGATCCGGACTCTGATTGAACGCGGAGAACCTTTTGAAGAAATGTGCCGTGATTATTCTGAAGATGAAGGAAGCGCCCCTCAGGGTGGAGATCTTGGTTTCTTCAGTCGCGGAACCATGGCTCCTGCCTTTGAAGAAGCCGCTTTCTCCGCCCCTTTCGGTGAAATTACCGGTCCGGTCCTGACCAACTTCGGGTACCATCTGATCAAGGTCACGGCCAGAAAAACAGAAAACAATGAAGAACAGATTCGCGCCAGCCATCTTCTGCTTAAAATAAAGCCCAGTAATGAAACCTGGGAGGCAATGAACCGAACTGCGGAAATGTTTCACCAGCTGGCAAAGAACCGTAAATCCGTTGACCTGAAGACTCTGGCGGAACAGGAAGGGCTTGCTTACGAAGAGACCGAGTATTTTTCACGCGGCGCGTTTATCCAAAGCCTTGGTTTTGCCTCCCGCATTAATTTTCTCGCATTCAATGAACGAAAGGGATGGATCAGCGAGCCCGTTTACTGGCAGGAAAATCTGCTTGTTTTCCGTATACTGGACATTGAGAAAGCGTATTATCGCCCCCTGGAAGAGGTCCGATCGAATATTGAGACGCTGCTCCAGAGAGAAAAAAGGATGGAACTTGCCGGGGAAAGCTGCCGGTCTTTAAGAGAACAGATGACTGTTTCGTCGGATTTCGAACGCCTGGCCGAGGATAACAGGCTGAAGATACATCAGACGGACTGGTTTACCATGCAGGATTACGTCACCATTGCCAGCCGCGATCCCGTGTTTATCGGAACCGCTTTTAAATTGGGAATCAATGAGATCAGTCCTCCGGTCAGCGGCGAAAGGGGTTATTATCTCATCAAGGCGATCGACCGGCAAATTACGGACGATGCGGTCATCGAAGCGCAGATGGATGATCTGAAGTCACAACTGCAGCAGGAAAAGATGCAGAAAGTTTACTCCGCCTGGTATAATGACCTCGTGGAGAACGCGAAGATCAAAGATTATCGGGATCAATACTTTTAATCATACGGTTTCATCTCTTCGTGCCGCGGCACGTCCCGTCAGTTCAACGGTTCTTCCCGCCACAGGGATCGAATGCGGACGGAAAGCTGCTCCAAATACTTTTGGTCTGTTTCGTCAAAAGCATTCAGCTCGCTGTGATCCAGATCCAGAACGCCTCTTATACGTTTCTGATTATCCAGAAGGGGTATGACAATCTCGGATTGGGAATGTTGATCACAGGCAATGTGTCCTTCATACCGGTGGACATCAGGAACAATAATTGTTCTTTTCTGCCTGGCGCATGACGCGCATACGCCTTTCTCGCGGGGCAGAAAAACACAGGCCGGCGTGCCCTGAAAGGGGCCCAGAACCAGGTGATCCCTGCGGACGAAATAGGTTCCGATCCAGAAATAGTTCAGCCTTTTCTTCAATACGGCGGCGATATTGCCCAGATCGGCTATCAGATCTCCGCCTTTTTCCAGACGGATATCGATTTCACGAAGCGATGCCACATACAGATCTTTTTTGCTCATTGAATTACCCGCGAATAAAAAGGTTTTTCAGGATATGGCCGGCCATCCCGGGATTTTCCCTGAGACGCCGCATGGAGTAGGCGTACCAGTGCCGGCCAAAAGGAACATAGACTCGCAGCGCGTGCCCTGAATCGATGAGCACGCCGCGCATTTTCTCCGTCACACCCAGCAGCATCTGGAATTCATAATCGGATTTCCTGCACTGAAGAGACTCGATCAAACTCAGGGAACGGTCAATTAATTTCTTATCATGAGTCGCGATACCCACGAAACATCGATCCCGTAAAAGCATTTCGGTCAACATCATATACTGCCGGCGGACGGTTTCTCTTTTCTTAAATGCTATCTCCGGTGATTCATTATAGATTCCCTTGCAAATGCGCAAATTGGCGATACCGTCTTTCATCAGTTCATGCACGTCCGTTTCACTTCTTTTCAAACAGGACTGGATAACGGCCCCTGCATTGGAAAATTCGCGGCGCAAAGAACGGTAGATTTCCAATGTTGAATCCGTCGTGGTTGCGTCTTCCATATCAATGCGGACAAAAACATTCAATGCCTTTGCCCGTTGCAGAATACACCGCATGTTTTCGAAACATCTGTCACGATCAATACGCAATCCCAGAGAGGTCAGCTTTACCGAAAGACCGGCATCAAGCCGATGACTGTGAATCGCCTCCAGAACCTGAATCGATTCCTCCCTGGATCGGTCCGCTTCTTCGAGTGTTTCAATGTCTTCTCCCAGAACATCGATTGTGGCGCGGCAGCCCTCCCGATTGAGCGTTTCCACCTTTGACAAGGCGTCCTTCAAAGTGATTCCTGCGACATAGCGGCAGGAAAAAAGCCAGATGAACGATTTGGGAAAAATGGGAAGAACGGCGACAATCATCCGGTTGAACCATTTCATTTCAGTCAGTCTCCGTATTCATAGATCAGAGTATCGCGAAAAACCCCGCGAGCTCCGAAACTTTCCTTAAATTTGGCAAGCCCCCAATTGGGGTTCCCGTTTACGGTAAATATTCCAAAATCGAGAAACCGGTACCCGTGCTCTCTTCCCCATTTCATGATTTCATAAAAAATCAGATTCACCGGACGATAACGCTGATAGTCTGTGTCGTGACTGATATAGAAAGCCAGGATCACTTTCCGGTTGCAGATGAAAAGGGTTACGCCCGCAATGATCCGATCATGGATGCTCGATTCAAATTGCATAATACGCCGGGGGAAGAGCCGGTACAGCTTTTTCAGTTCCTCCAGCGTATGCGTTGGAGTGACCTGATGACGCATGGCCAAATTATTCTGCAATATCGAATAGAACGCATCAAAATTATGGGTGATTTTAATCTGAACACCGGTTTTCACGGCACGCCGTGTGGCTGTTCTTGCTTCCGGTTTAAAGCCGTCGAGTATAAAATTTTCACCGCCCAGGAAAACCACACTGGACAACTCTCGTTTCTGATATCTGAATCCCCGCCTGATCAGTGCAAACTCCGCATGGTTATTGATTTGTTCGTGATAAATGGCGGGAGGCAGTGTCATTCGAATGGTTTTCAGTTTTACCGTACGGCCATAATCCAGCAGAGCCTCCGTCAGATGAAAGGCGTCCTGCAATGACAGATTGCGTCTGCAGACAAACCCTCCGTAGCTGGCTCCTGGATGAGAGTGGAGGCATTTTTCCTCTTCTGTCAAAGCGGCCGGAATAACCGCCAAAAGGGTACTGCCGTTCTGAAAAATCAGAGAATGATCCTGAAACCGGCCGCCTGGATGGTAATTTAGAAATCGTCGAGTATGAAAAATCGTTCCGTTTCCCGATTTATCGACAAATTGATCCCAGACCCTCGAATGATGTTCCTGATAATTTAACACATCCAGAGACATCAGGCATTGCTCATCAGTCGGACCATAATCGCTTTCTGAATATGCATACGGTTTTCCGCTTCATCGAAAACAATGGCACGCGGACCGTCCATGACAGCGTCTGTGATCTCATCACCCCGGTGCGCGGGCAGACAATGCATGACTTTGACATCCGCCCCCGCCTCATTGACCAGGTTTTCGTTGACCTGATATTTCCGGAATACTTTTTTTCGTTTTTCCGCTTCTTTCTCTTGTCCCATGCTGGCCCAGACGTCGGTATAGATAATATCCGCTTCCCGGACCGCGATCATGGGATCCCGTTCGATCTCGATGGAACTGATACCGGATTTTTGTCCCTCCTGCAAAGTTGCGGCATCGGGATTGTACCCCTCAGGCACTGACAGCGTCAGGCTCATGGGAATTCGGGACGCCATGTTGATCCATGAATTGGCCAGATTGTTTCCATCGCCGATATAGGTCACTTTGAGTCCATCAAAATGACCCCGATGCTCTAAAATGGTCAGCATATCGCCCATCACCTGGCATGGATGATAGAGATCCGTTAATCCGTTAATAACGGGGACCGATGCGTATTCAGCCAGTTCCAGAATCAGCTCATGGCCAAACAGGCGTGCCATAATCCCGTCATTATACCGCGACAGGACGCGTGCAATATCGGCCACGGATTCCCGTTTGCCGATGCCGATATCATTCGGGCTGAGATACAGGGCATGCCCCCCAAGCTGGAACATACCGGTCTCAAAAGAGACACGTGTTCTGGCCGACGGTTTTTGAAAAACCATGGCCAGTGTCTTATCTTTTAAAATCGCTTTTCTTTTACCCTTTTTCAACTTCTTTTTCAAATCGAGGGCCAGTTCAAAGAGATCATAGATCTCATCTCTGGTGCAGTCAGTGATGGTTAAGAAATCTTTTTTCACATCTCCTCCTGGTTCTGATTGGTTAAAGAATGTATTTTGCGAGATCCTCATCTTCGATAATATCTTTAAGCCGCTCTCTCACATCCCGCGCGGTGACCCGAATGGACCGGATGGACGGATCAGGCACCTCATAAAGAACGTCTTCAAGAAGATTGCTCATGATTGTCTGCAATCGCCGTGCTCCGATATTCTCCGCCCTGTCATTGACCTCCGTGGCGATACGGGCGATCTGCTCGATGGCGCCATGAGTAAATGTCACTCTGACCTGTTCTGTCTTCAGCAGGGCCGTCATCTGCTTGATCAGGGCGTTTTCCGGCTCTGTCAGGATACGAATAAAATCATCGGTATTCAGGCTGTTTAGTTCGACCCGAATGGGAAAACGGCCTTGAAGTTCCGGGATCAAATCAGAAGGTTTGGAGACATGAAATGCTCCCGAGGCGATAAACAGAATGTGATCTGTTTTGACCATGCCGTATTTCGTGACGACATTGGTTCCTTCGACCACAGGAAGTATATCACGCTGTACTCCTTCTCTGGAAACATCGATATTTCCTCCGTTTTCCGCCCCGGCGATCTTGTCGATCTCATCCAGAAACACGATCCCGGACTGCTCCACCCGGCGAATCGCCTCCTTGATCACCTTGTCCATATCGATCAGCTTCTGAACCTCTTCTCCCAAAAGAACCTGGCGCGCTTCTTTGATTTTCATTTTTTGTTTCTTGCGCTTTTTGGGCATCATGCCCCCGAACAGATCCTGTATGTTCATCCCCATCTCTTCAATGCCGACAGGTGAAAAAATCTGCAGCATGGGATGGCTGTCCTGGACCACGCTGATCTCCACTTCCCGTTCCTCCAGTTTCCCCTCAGCAAGCTGCTGTCTGAGTTTGTCCCGGGTTCTTTTTCGTCTGTCTTCTTCCTCCAGGTTTTGGGAAGAGATCCTTCCGTCCGCGGTGACGAATCCGGATTGTTCCTGGGTCGGCTGTTGAACCGGATATTCCGGATACAGCAAATCGAGGAGGCGTTCTTCAACATGATCCTTCGCCTCACTCTCGACCCGTCTCCGCCATTCGGATTTGATCATCGAAACGGAGAGATCCGTCAGGTCGCGTATGATGGATTCCACGTCACGGCCCACATATCCCACTTCTGTGAATTTTGAAGCTTCCACTTTGATGAAAGGCGCTTCGGCCAGCCGGGCCAGACGCCGCGCAATTTCCGTCTTGCCGACTCCGGTAGGTCCGATCAAAATGATATTGTTGGGCATGATTTCATCTCTGAGATCCTCATCGACCTGCTGCCTTCTCCAGCGGTTTCGCAGGGCGATGGCCACCATCTTTTTCGCCTTGTCCTGACCGATGATGTATTTATCCAGCTCGACAACGATCTGCCTGGGTGTCAATTGATTGATATTCGCCGCGTGGGTTTCTATTGGCATCAAAGCTCCTCAATCACAATATGATGGTTGGTATAAATACAGATTCCGGATGCGATCAAAAGGGATTCTTTCACGATCTGAGCCGCTGTCAGTGTCGAATGTTTGGCCAGGGCCCTTGCGGCGGCGAGCGCGTAGGAGCCGCCGGATCCGATCGCGACAATATGATCGTCGGGTTCGATGATATCACCTGTCCCGCTGATGATCAGTGTGCTCTTTTTATCCGCCACGGCCAGAAGTGCCTCCAACTGACGCAAATATTTGTCCGTTCTCCATTCCTTGGCCAGTTCAACCGCGGAACGGTAGAGATTGCCGTGATATTGCTCCACCATTTTCTCAAATTTATCCATCAACGTAAAAGCATCCGCCGCGGCTCCGGCGAATCCTGCCAAAATGGTATCATTATACAGTCTCCGCACCTTTTTGGCCCGCTCTTTCATGACCATATCATCCAGGGTAACCTGACCGTCCCCTCCCAAAGCGACTTGACTGCCTTTTCGGATTCCCAGAATGGTCGTGGCATGGAAAGTCGGCCAAGCCATCTATTTGATCCCTTTCAGGTATTTGAAATACTCGCTTTTTGTGGTCAACAGAATCACGGTTGTGCTGTCGACCGTCTCTTCATAAGTTTGAAGTGTCTTTAAAAACGAATAAAATTCGGGATCCCGGTTATACGCTTCCGCGTAGATTCTAGTGGCTTCCGCGTCGGCACGGCCGTGTATCTCCCGGGCCTTCTGATACGCTTCGGACCGTATTCTCTGAAGCTCCCGTTCGCGTTTGCCCTCGATTTCGGCTCTCTGTCCCTGTCCTTCCGACCTGTACCGTTCGGCAATACGTTTTCTCTCCGATATCATCCGCTCATAGACCCTCTTGCGGACCTCCTCCACATAGTTGATGCGTTTGATCCGCACATCGACCAGATCAATGCCGTATTGCGCGACAATTTTTCTCGCTTCATTCAGTATTTCGGTAACAATTTTCGCCCGGCCGGTTTCAACCGTTTCCGCGACCACTGTGGAATCAACCAAAAGCTCCATGTCGCTGAAATCGAGTTCCCGGTTTGAATTGCGAACGAGTTCAAAGAGAATATTATCGGACACGTAATCTCTCGTCACGGCGTCGACAATATCATCCAGACGGCTGTGCGCGCCGGTTTCATTGCCCACGGTCTGCAGAAACAGCAGAGGATCTTTAATTTGCCAGCGCGCCGTCATATCGATCCAGATATATTTTTTGTCCTTGGTCGGAATCTGGTTGGGATCGCCGTCCCAGGCCAGGATTCGTTTATCAAAATAATGCGTTTTTTCGATAAAGGGTGTTTTCCAGTGAAGCCCCGCCTCAACCACCGGCTGTCCCACCGGTTTTCCAAAACGGGTTATGATGACCTGCTGCACTTCATCCACGATATAAAGACCGCTGCTCAAAGTAATTAATATGATCAGAGCGGCGATTACGGGAATCGTCATTCTGGCTTTCATCGCAATCCTCCTTTCTCCAGGGGCAGAAACGGGAGCACATTCTGCTGGTTCTCATCGAGAATGTATTTTTTGCCGATCTTCGGAAGAATGCGGTTCATCGTTTCGAGATACAGTCTGCGCCGCGTAACATCCCTGGACTGGCGGTAAGCGTCCCAAACCGAAATATAATTGGCCGCGTCCCCCCTGGCCCTGTTGATACGGTTTAGAAAATAGCCCTCGGCACTCTCGATCTGTTTCTTAGCCTCCCCTTCAGCCAATGGGACAGCCTGATTGTAGGATTCCCAGGCCTGATTGATGATTCGTTCCTTTTCCTGTTTGGCCTCATTGACATCGTTGAATGCGGGCTTTACGATTTCAGGCGGGTTGACATCCTGAAGTTTGACGGTACCGACACGAATACCCGATTCGTATTCGTCCAGAACCGTTTGAAGACTTTGTTCGATCTCCTGATCGATCTCCATGCGGCCGGTCGTAAGCACTTCCGACACGCTTCGGTCTCCCACAACGCTTCGAACCACGGATTCCGTGATCGTGCGCAGCGTTTCTTCGGGATTCCGCACGTTGAACAGAAAGTGCCGGGCATCCTTGATGCGATATTGAATGATCCATTCAACGACGGCGAGATTCAGATCACCGGTCAGCATCAGCGATTCATCCTGATATTCCCGAGCCGAATAGACGGTACGGACTCCGGCGCGCAGGGTTCTGAATCCAAACTCCTCTTTGAATACATATTTGACCTTGACCCTGGTCGCGGTCTCGATTCCCAGAGGAAGCTTCATATGCAGTCCGGGTTCCGTGGTCCGCACAAATTTTCCGAATCGCTGAACAACCGCCTGTTCGTCGGGTCCGACTGAATACAACGAGGAAGCCAGGAAGATTAAAAACAATATGACTGCGCCTGCAGCGAGCAATGTTTTCGGAGTAATTTGAGCCGGAATTTGAACCTCCTCTCCACCCAAACGGATGGTTCGCTTAAAAGCCATATAGCCCCTCCTTTCCCATAAAATGTTTTCTCTGCGGTTCTGTTAAATTTGCCGCCTCAAACGTGCCACGGGAATCATCATCTGTTCCCGGTATTTGGCCACCGTGCGCCGGGCGACACGAAATCCTTCCTTGTGCAGCATCTCTGAAATGGTCTGATCGTTCAAGGGTTTTCGAGTGTTTTCCTTCTCGATAATCTCCTTGATTCTCGCTTTGATGATTTTATTCGACACATCTTCACCGGACTCCGTTTCGAGACGTTCACTGAAGAAATATTTCAGCTCAAAAACACCGAAATCGGTCTGTACATACTTTCCGTTGGTCACCCGGCTCACTGTGGAGATATCCAGATCGACATCATCCGCCACGTCTTTCAGTATCATGGGTTTCAGGGCTTCTTTCCCTTTCTCAAAAAAACCTCTCTGATGTTTGAGGATCGACTCCATCACCCTGAGAATAGTCGATCGGCGCTGATAGATGGAGTTGATAAGCCATCGTGCCGATTCGAGACGCTGGCGAATATAGTCTCTCGTCTCTTTGGTTACATGGGTTTTGTCCTTGAGTAACTGTTTGTATGATTCATTGATCCTGAGTCTGGGAATATTCCAGTCATTGAGTGTAATTTGGAACTTGCCATCCTGTTTCTCGACAATAATATCCGGAATAATATAATTCTCGGCTTCCGAGATGTATCTTTCTCCCGGTTTGGGGTTCAATCTGGCCACCGAATCCATGAGTCGCTTCACGGTTTCAAGGGGAATCCCCAGTTTCTTGGATATCTTCTCATATCTTTTATTGGAAAAATCGTCGAAACACTCTGTCAGCATTCGAATCGCCAGTTCATTTCTCGGCTCCTGTTCGAGCAGCTGAATGGTCAGACATTCCTGAAGATCTCTGGCACCGATACCAACCGGATCGAAACGCTGAATGACGCACAGCACGGTCTCGACCTCTTCTTGAGTTGCATCGAACTGTTCGGCAATGGTATCGATATCACAGGCAAGATATCCGTCATCATCCAGACACCAAAGGATGTACTCTCCGATCGCGGCTTGTCTTTCATCGAAAGGAGCCAGGTGAAGCTGCTCAAACAGATGATCGAGAAGGGTTACCGGAGCCGGCTCGGGTCGTTCCATATCGTCTTCACGGTGTTCCCTCGGCTGTTTGATTTCATAATTGTCTTCATCATTGAGAATACTGTCCCAGTCAATCTCTTCTTCTTCGATCTCTTTCTCTTCTTCCTTTTCCTCCTCTTCTTCCTCCTCTTCCTCTTCGGTTTGTGGCTCCTGCATTTCCAATTCCTGCTCTTGTTCAAGCTCCATTTCCAGAAGAGGGTTGATTTCCAGTTCCTGCTTTATCCGCTGTTCCAGGCGAAGTACCGGAAGCTGAAGAAGAGTTGACAGAAGAACCTGTTGGGGACTTTGTTTCTGCTGCAGGAGCAGTCTCTGGGTTATTTGAATCATACCGTGCCTCTATTCCCTGACTTCCGCATAACGGTCCAAACGAAATTGCGATCCCAAATAGATCTTTCTCGCTTCTTCATCGTTGGCCAGGAACTCCGATGTGCCTGATTTCAATATTTTTCCCTCCGACAACAAATACGACCGGTCCGTGATTGAAAGTGTTTCATACACGTTGTGATCGGTAATCAAGACACCGATGTTCTTGTCCTTTAAGTGCATCACAATATTCTGAATATCTTCAATGGCAATCGGATCGATTCCAGCAAACGGTTCATCCAGAAGAATAAAACGCGGATTGGTTACCAGCGCCCGGGTGATCTCGACACGCCGGCGCTCGCCTCCGGAGAGTGTATAAGCTTTCTGTTTTCGAAGAGATTCAATCGAGAGTTCCTGAAGCAAAACTTCAAGCCGATTCATTTGTTCTTCACGGGAAATATTCATGGTTTCAAGAATCGCCAGAATATTCTGTTCCACGGTTAATTTGCGGAAAACGGACGCTTCCTGGCTCAGATAACCGATTCCCATGCGAGCCCTTCGATACATAGGCAGCCGGGTGATATTCCTGTCATTGAAAAAAATATCACCTTCATTGGGTCGAATCATTCCGGTAATCATATAAAAAGTCGTGGTTTTGCCCGCACCGTTGGGGCCCAGCAGACCCACAATCTCACCAAGGCGAACCTCCACGGACACGCTGTCAACGACTCTCCGGCGTCGATAAATTTTCACCAGATTCCGGGCGCTTAATACGTCAACAGGCGCTGTGCCGTCTGGTTCAGGACGTTCAGTCAAAGATTTTCCCCTCTGCCTCTTTTCGCTTTTTCTTTGGGTTTGTATTCTCCGGTACTCAAACCGGGAGAGCTTTCAACGAGAACCTGTTTGACCTGACCCTCTTCATTAAATTCAAGGATGATCCGGTCACCTGTAACCGTATTGACTCCTTCATTCACTTCATTTTCATCGAATATATAATAGACACTGGAGGCCTGTCCTTCCACAATAACCTGCTCGACCGTATCACGGGAAGCGATTATTCGTATTCTCTTTCCATTCAGGACATTTCGATGCAGAGAATCTTCACCCCAAAATATTTCGGCGTTCCCCCGAATCAACCCCCCGCTGAACTTGAGAGAATCGAGCATCATATCGATGGTGTCGCCGGCCATCTCCTGATCGGTAAAAAATATTTTTGGTGTTTTCTGAAGCACGATCCGTTCTTCTTCCGCGTAATAATCGGCTGTCTCGGAAACGGCTTTCAAGTTACCGCGGGTAATCACCACACTGTCCCTGGCAAAGACTCTTTGCTCCTCTCCCCAGGCTTCCAGATAGCGGCATTCCATGGTCATAGTGTCACGGCTGCTCGTATCGATTTTTACAGCCCTGACCCGGCCTGTCATCAATCCATAATCCTTGTTACGGTCGTACAAGGCTTCGTCTCCAGATAGTTCAACCGATTCGATCATATCATTGATCCGGACACGACCTGTGGCTCTGGCGACTTTCGAATTCTGATTGTATATCACCTGATCGCCTCGAAGCGTTCGGTGATCCTCATGCAAAAATACATCGCCTGTGGCGATCTCGGTCCGGGTTTTTCCGTTATACTGCACACGCTGGCTCGTCAGAGTTCGTTTCCCATCGAAAATGTGTACATTATCATCAAGAAAAACGAGTTCATCTTCAACAATCTGCCGGGCTGTTTCACAACGTAAAAAGGCTTCGCCCTGGCGAAAGCGGACATCTCCTTCCAGAATGCGTATCAGTTTTCCCTGTTCGTGTACCGTGCGAAGCCGATCAGCCCGTTCCAGAACAACCCGTTCCTGCTTTTCACGGGCGGCCAGACTCAGGAATGAGGCGGCAGCCAGAATGAATATATTCCGGAAAGGCGGCTTCATTGCTTCTCCGTTGAATCGGGCGGCTGGTCTTTTCTGTCTTCAGATTTTTTCATGGATTCTTCCGTCTTATCGAAATCAATATACCGGCTGCTCCTCGCCCGCGGATGGTATATCACCATTCGCCGCAAATCCGACTCCGATTCAAATCCCGTGCCCCACAGACTGTCCTGGTCCAGAGAGATAAAGAGCACGGTCGTATCCGAGAATATTTTTTCGGTCCGATTGTCCCAGTAAAGCCGCTCCGTCTCCAGCCGTCCTGTATCGGAAACCATGACGACATATCCGATTCCCATTACATCCTGGGTTGATGTATTGTACTCACCCTTTCTGGACGTTAAATTCGATGTTAAATTCCCTTCCTTGTCATAAAACTCTATTTCCACCGAATCGAGATAAACCATATTGCGTTGTTTGTATTCAATCATATGACCGTACCAGATGACTGCCTGTCTGCGCCCCGCCTGAGTTACGAAGATGCGGGAATTCCAACCCTCCTGGGAAGGGATTTCCTTTTGGTCAAGGTTCGATGAAGATGAGCCGTGATCAGACCGGGTATCGCATCCGCTGAGCAGGATAAACGTCAGCATCACGGTCAATATGCCGAGAAAGTCCGCTCTCATATCAGGCCAGCCCCGATTTTAACAGATCATGCAGATGAATCATGCCGACCGGATCGCCATTTTCATTCACGATGATCAATTGATTGATACTGTATTTTTCCATTTCATGGAGCGCCCGGGCCGCCAAAACGCCGGCTGGAAGAAATTTGGGAGCACGGCTCATAATATCCCGGGCTTTCAAATCCCAAAACTGATGTCTCTGTTCCATGAGACGTCTTAGATCTCCGTCGGTGATGATTCCCGTGAGTTTCCCCGTTTTATCCAGGACACAGGTCGCGCCCAAACGTTTGGAGGTGATTTCGAGAATCGTTAAAGAAAGCGACGCGTCTTCATTTACTCTGGCGATATCGTCACCCGTGCGCATCACATCTTCCACTTTCAGGAAGAGCCTTTTTCCGATATCGCCTCCCGGATGGAATTGGGCGAATTCTTCGATGCTGAATCCCCTCTCCTGAAACACAGCCAACGCCAGAGCGTCACCCATAACCAGAGTGGTGGTTGTGCTGGAAGTAGGTATAACATCGAAAGGGCACGCCTCTTCTTTCACTCCGATATTCAGAACCACCGTACTGCGCTGCGCCATGATGGAATCGGGTTCGCCGGTCATGGCAATGATCGGTACACCCTGCCGTTTGAAAATGGGAAGCAGTCTCAGGATTTCATCCGTGGTTCCGCTCTTGGAAATACAGATAACCACATCGTCTTTCAAAACCGCACCCAGATCCCCATGAAGCCCCTCCGCAGGGTGTAAAAACAAAGCCGCAGTTCCCGTACTGGTCAGTGTTGAAGCGATTTTCTTGGCAATGATACCCGATTTTCCGATCCCGGTGATAATAACACGTCCCCTGCAGGACAGCAGAATATCCACCGCCTTCTGAAAATTCTCATCAATTCGGTCGATCAGCGCTGCCACCGCTTCGGCTTCGATTCGAACGACTTCTTTTCCTTTTTGTATGCTCACAGAATGACTCTCACGACTGCCGCGTTTTTTGTGAAATCGATTTCATTTCCGGGAATCCGATTGGACCTTCTTCCAGTCATTCAGAAAACACTCAATGCCGCTGTCCGTCAGCGGGTGATGCGCCAGTTTCTGGATGACGGAAAGGGGCACCGTGACGCCATGGGCCCCCAGCAGGGCCGATTCGAGAACATGGCCGGGGGTTCGTATGCTGGCAACAATCAATTCGGTATGGAGCCCGGGATAATTGGATAACAAATCCATTATTTCGGCGATTAGATCCATACCGGACGATGCGATGTCATCGAGCCGCCCCACAAACGGGCAGATGAACGAGGCGCCCGCCTTGGCGGCCAGAAGCGCCTGTGTGGCGGAGAAGATCAGAGTGACCGTGGTACGGATCCCTTCGGATTCCAGTATCTTAACCGCTTTCAAACCTTTCCCGGTAACGGGAATCTTGACCGTCACATTGGGCGCCCAGGAAGCCAGCTCTTTTCCCTCGGCGATAATCGCGTCCGTCTCCGTACTCACGACCTCGGCATTGACCGGTCCATCAACAAGATCGGCAATCTCGCTGATGACGGTTTTAAAATCCCGTCCTGTTTTCCGGATCAGCGTCGGATTGGTGGTCACGCCATCGGCCAGCCCGAGTTCCTTGGCCTCTTTGACTTCATTGATATCCGCTGTATCCACAAAAAATTTCATACCTCCTCCGGCTGTTCCTCTGTCTCTTTGAGAAGTTCCTGAACCGTCTCGCTGTAGCGCCCCTGGGTTTTAAGGATTAATTCAACCACCTCCCTGACCGCACCCTTCCCTCCAGGAGCCAGGGTGACATAATCGGCCAGGTTTATGACCTCTTCTCTCGCGGCCGGAACGGCCACTGCGAATCCCGCCCGTTTCATCACGGGAATATCCAGAAGGTCGTCTCCCACATAACAAACGGCTTCTTCATTGACATTCAACTCGGCAAGCATTCTTCGAAAAGCACGTATTTTAATAAATGCGGACTGGTAAATAGCATCGATCTTAAGCTCGCTTGCGCGCCGTTCAACCGCTTCCGATTTCCGTCCTGTGATGATTCCGACTTTCAATCCCGCCCTGCGTGCCAGTGTGATGCCCAATCCATCCTGAACATCGAATATCTTGTATTCTCCGCCTCCCGAACCCAGAATAATGGAACCATCCGCAAGCACGCCGTCTATATCGAAAATAAGCAGCTTGATTTTCTTGATTTTGGCCTCGATCGTCGAACTCATATTCGGATCATCCTTTCTCGTCTATTTCCGGCATGGAATGAATCAATTCATCGATGGCCTTGACCTGTGCCAACAGATTATCGAGCCGGTCAAACGGCCACATGCTGGCCGAATCACACAGCGCGTTCTTACAGTTCGGATGGGTTTCAATAAAAAGAGCCTGAATGCCGGCGGCCACGGCGGCCCGGCTCAGATCAGGTACGAACCGGGGGGCCCCGCCTCTCGGGTCAGAACTGGAAATGCCGTATATTCGAATCGCATGAGTCGGGTCGAAAACCACCGGATATCCCGAATCCTTCATCACGCGAAAACTCCGCATATCCACAACCAGATTGTGATAACCGAAACAGGCCCCGCGTTCCGTGAGAAGAATTCGACGATTTCCCGCGCCCTCCAGCTTTCCCACGATATTCTTGACATCATGAGGATCCAGAAATTGTCCCTTTTTTACATTGATCACTTTCCCCGTCTTCGCTGCGGCCAGAGTCAGACTCGTCTGCATGCAGAGATAAGCAGGTATTTGAATTACATCGAGAACCTGGGCGGCAGCCTCCATATCATGCGAATCGTGAACATCCGAAAGGACAGGCATATCGAACCGCTTCCTGACTTCCTCCAGTACGCGCAGCCCCTTTTCCAGACCAGGCCCCTGATAGGAGTCAGCTGACGAACGATTGTCTTTCAAGTAAGATGCCTTGAAAATGAGGGGCATTCCCCGTCGTGCAGCCAGTATCTTTAAATCTTCAGCCAGGCTCAGCACCGAATCTTCGGATTCGATGACACACGGACCGGCAATCAGGACCAGTGGATGTTTCTTTCCAATGGGTATCTCCCTGACCATCACATCGTTCATAAACGTCTCTCCCTTTCACGCTGAAAACTCAGAGCGGCCTTGACAAAAGATTTAAACAGGGGATGTGATTTCAGGGCCCGGGATTTGAATTCCGGATGAAACTGAACCGCCACGAACCATCTCCGGTCGGACAGTTCTATCATTTCCACCAGATGATTGTCGGGCGACAGCCCGCTGAATGTCAATCCGCTCTGAACCAGAACATCCCGATAGTCGTTGTTGACTTCATAACGGTGCCTGTGCCGCTCGTTGATTTGATCTTCTTTATAAATTCGGAACGCCAGAGTTCCTTTTTTCAGCACGCAGGGATAGGCACCCAAACGCATGGTACCTCCCTTGTCTTTCACGGCCGTCTGACTCGGCATATACTCGATGACCGGATGAGGTGTTTTCTTGTTGAATTCGCTGCTGTCCGCGCCTTCCAGACCGGCCATGGATCGGGCGAATTCAATCACCGCGCATTGCATCCCCAGACAGATCCCGAAAAAGGGGATATTGTTTTCCCGGGCATATTGGACGGCCCGTATCTTTCCTTCAATACCCCGTGAACCGAAGCCGCCCGGGATAAGCAATCCGGATACATTATTGAAACAACTTTCAGGTCCCTCTTTTTCCACTTTTTCCGAGGAAACCCAGACAAGCTCCACCCGTGCGTTATTGGCTTCTCCGGCATGAACAAAGGCCTCGATGATGCTTTTATAGGCATCCTTTAAGCGTGTGTACTTGCCTGCCACGGCGATGCGGACTGTATGTTTCGGCTGCATGACACGTTTCACGAAACGTTTCCACCGTGAAAGATCCGCTCCATGATCTTCCATACCCAGACGTTTAAGCACTTCGCCGGCCAGCCCTTCTTTTTCGAGAGCCAGGGGAACCGCATAGATGGAGGGCACATCCAGCGCCTGAATCACGGCCTCATTGGGTACGTTGCAAAACAGAGCGATCTTCCGGCGTGCCTCCTGAGTCAGGGGCATCTTCGTGCGGCAGATCAGAATGTCAGGCTGTATACCAATCTCTCGCAATTTCTGAACGCTGTGCTGAGTGGGTTTTGTTTTAATCTCTCCACTGACTTCGATAAAGGGTACGAGTGTCAGATGAATATTGATCACATTACCTGTTCCATTTTCCAGTCCGAACTGGCGAATGGCTTCCAGAAATGGCAGGCTCTCTATGTCGCCAACGGTTCCTCCCACTTCCACGAGCAAAACGTCGATATCACTGCCCTCAGCCGCCATCCGGATACGATGCTTGATTTCATCGGTGATGTGAGGAATCACCTGAACCGTGTTCCCCAGATAATCACCCCGTCTTTCTTTCTGGATTACAGAGCCGTAAACCTGTCCGGTCGTCGTATTGTTTCTCCGGCTCATATTGATATCGAGAAAACGCTCATAATGGCCAAGGTCCAGATCGGTTTCCGCACCGTCGTCGGTGACAAAAACTTCTCCGTGCTGATACGGGCTCATGGTTCCCGGATCCACGTTGAGATACGGATCCAGCTTCAGGGCGGACACTTTCAATCCTCTTGAATTCAGCAGAAATCCCAGAGAAGCGGACGCTATGCCTTTCCCCAGAGAAGAGACCACACCTCCGGTGATAAAAATCGTTTTCATCGGCCCGCTCATTTCATCGTGTCCTTTCCGAGTGTCTCGATATCAGCGTAGTCCGGGCCCGTTCGAGATCGCTCGGTATATCAATCCCCAGACCATCATAGGCCGTCATCGCGGTGTGAATGGCGATTCCGTGATACAGAGCGCGCAACTGCTCGAGCCTTTCGGCTTCTTCCAGAGGACAGGGTCCCCATCGGGAAAATTCGAGCAGGAATTCTTTCGTATAACTGTATATTCCCACATGCCGAAAAAAGGGAAAATGACGGATCCAGTCTTCCGTTTTATGATCCCGTAAAAACGGAATGGGGTGTCTCGAAAAATAGACCGCTTCGTTTTTTCCGTTCACAATAACCTTGGCGATGTGGTCATTCATCAGAGATTCCGTGTCCTTCAAGGGCGCAATCAGGGTTCCCATTCTGGCTTGATGATTTTCCAGAAGGATGCGGCCTGCCAAATCGACAGCATCGGGTTCAATAAAAGGTTCATCACCCTGAATGTTGATGATAATATCCGCTTGCGTTCCTTCCGCCGCATGAGCGGCTCTGTCCGTTCCCGATTGACAAGACTCCGGAGTCATGACAGCCGATCCGCCGAATCCATGAACACAGTCATAGATCCGTTCATCATCCGTGGCCACAACCACCTTTGACAGCAGTACAGACTTGGAAACGCGCTGATACACATGCTGAATCACGGGCATTCCGCCCAGATCAGCCAGAGGTTTGCCCGGAAAACGTGTGGATCCGTACCGTGCAGGAATAATTCCGATTATCTCACGTTCCTTCAAGGATCGATGCGCCTCCATTTTTCAAGAAACGGAGCCTCGCAAGCTCCGCCGGGGTTTCCACCTTTATCCGGGTTCTCGTGTCGGTGGATCATGGTTTTTAGGAAATCCCCTGAATCAGATCAATATACGGCATCCCTCCGACTTTGTCAAGCCGAAAAAGAAAAGTGGCACACTATTTGTACGTCAACCGGTAAAACCATGTATAACTAATATTATCTTACTATTATACAATCAGTTATCCCGATTCATTTCTCAGGCAGATTCGGCCAGACGTTTTTAACCAGAACATACAAAAACTCCCGATCAAACACATCACGATCCATAACCATGCCGTTCCAGACCAAAAGATCCAGATCCATGGTGCGGGGTCCGAACGGATTTTCCGTTCTGACACGTCCCAGTTTATGCTCCGTCTGTTTCATCCAGCGGATCAGAGCATCCCTGTCCCACTCGGTACGGATTCTGACCGCACCGTTGAGAAAATCCGGCTGATCTTCAAATCCCACGGGTTTTGTTTTTATCGGACGGGATTCGGCCGCCACATGAAAATTCTTTTTTATCAGTCTCCGGACACGCCGGAAATGACGGCGGGGACGAATATTGGAACCGATCCCCACGACCGCTTCATTAATCCCTGATTTCGGCGTGTTCACGTGCCCCCCTGTCTCATGTCGGGATTATGAATATTGTGGAGTGAACCCGTCTCGCCGTGCTTCGCAGGATACGGACACGGAATCCGCGAAACGGAGAGCATGCGGTTTATCCACTTCCACCCGCGCCCATTGAACTTTTTGATCTCGCATAATCAGAGTCAATACATGGTGAGCCAGCTTGTCGATGAGAAAAAACCGGGAGGACTCGACCTCTTTCATGATCTGCATTTTCAGGTTTTTATAATCTACCGTATCCTTCAAATCATCCGATTCGGCGGCCCTGGTCCCATCGAATTCGAATTCGATATTGATGATGACATCCTGGCAGGTCTTGCGCTCCCAATCATTGATGCCGATAACCGCTCTCAGACGCAGGTTTTTAATACGAATGATCATTCCAGACTCCTGTTGGACTAAGCCCTCCCTCTGGTCGGGCAGATTTATATAAACACTTGCATTTTTTTCTCAGTCACCGTAGACTTCATATTACCAATATTCACCATTTACGGGAGGTCCACGATGACTGA